>JAFGMD010000010.1 GCA_016927685.1 Candidatus Falkowiibacteriota bacterium | reverse complement strand
GCTTTTGGTTGCTGTGGGTTCCGATCCTGATGCCGTAAACTCATTCCTGGAAACTGGAGAGGGTGTCGGTCAGCGGATTTTCACGGGTCATGAGTATGATAGCGACTCAAACGGGCTTACATATATGGGTGCCAGATATTATTCTGGGGAAGCAGGGAAGCTTATTAGCCAAGATCCTTTATTCCAGCTAGTCGGCGATAAAAATTTTAAAGTAATTGCTGGATATGACCAAAGGGAGTATTTAGCAAATCCACAAAATTCAAACTCTTATAGTTACGCAGGTAATAATCCTCTGAAATATGTGGATCCTTTTGGTTTGGATTATTATTTTAATTCCAGTGGTCAACTCGTCAAGGATACTGGTAGTGGCAGTAAGAGTTATTTTGAAAATGATGATGTAAAAATGCTCAATCAGAATGCATCATACATGGAACAAAATAAGCTTAACTACGCCAAATTTTATGATAAGGTGAAAACTGGTGGCGATTGGGATTATAAACAATCTGAAAGAGGATTTTATTTTTTTAAAGGAGAATTAGTGGATAAGTATTCATTTGGTAACTTGAATTATGGATATACAGGAACGGCTGGAGGATTTTCTAAAGGGTTACTGACAGATATGGGCGGATTTGTTCATATAAAGAATAATACCCTGGAAAGTTTAAGCGGTAATTCAGTAATGGCAAATTATGATGCCCCTGATGATAGGAGTAACGTAATAAAAGGTGTTAATTCATATTTCTCTTCTCATAATAATCTCTCAACAGTAACTGCAAAATTACAACAACTTCAATATAATCTCCTTGGGTTCCCAATTGCTGCGAGAATGCTCGGGACAGCTTATTGCGGATTAAAATCCGTACCTTTTCTAATTAAAAATTCTAAGTGGTAAATGTATGAAAAGTATAATAAAAAGTAAACTTTATCTATTAGTAGCTGCCGTAATTATTATAGCCATAGGATTTTATGCTTACGGGATATACACTCGGGGAACTATTGATGTAAAAGGAGATGAGCTGATTATTAAAAGTAATCAAATTGAATTTGAAAATATTTCAACGGATTTTGAAAAATCAAATTTAAGCAGTTTTTGTATTATTAATAAGGATTATTACAGGGTTGGCGGAATTTATTTAGATTTTAGAAATAATAATTTCGTTGAAATGGGTCCTGTCGATGGTCAAAAGATCACTTATGAGGAAGCCCTTACTAAAATGAAGCTCACTAAAGAGCAATTTGATGTTTATAAGGTATTTTTAGATAAGTATTCATTTGTAAAATGCATAAGGCCAGAATTGAATATGAAGAAATATCCAGAATACATGGTTTTATTTGAGATAAATGATTACAAAGGGTTTGCTTATGTTTCTGATGGTTCTATCTCTGAAAATATTCGTGAGGATATATTAGCTAATAAATTTCAACCATTCAGGCGGATTGATGATTTGAATTGGTACGAATTTACGTATAAAAACAAATTCGGGATATAGTAATTTTGCTAAGCTAGGTAAGTTAAATCAACGCAATTTGTTAATTTCGTTAGCCCCTTATTTATTTGAAATTCAGAATAAATAATGCCTAAAATTGCTTATACCTATAAAGATGCCGAAAATATGCCAAGCGTTCCGCTGGGTTTGTTTGGGTGCTCTACGGTTGCAAATTTAAGCGTAGGTGCGTCGGCGGAAAACCCTGGAGAGGGTGTCGGCCAGCGGATTTTCACAGGGCATGAGTATGACTCCGATACAAGTCTCATCTATATGGGGGCAAGGTATTATACTGGAGATGCTGGAAAATTCTTGAGCGAGGATCCATTGTTTTTAGATATGGGTGGCAGCTTAAAGCGATATGGTAAAAAAACGAATGAGATTTTGGTTAATCCGCAGAGCTTAAACTCATATAGCTATGTCACTAATCGGCCATTGGTGTATACTGATCCTAATGGTGAAACGGAATGGTGGGCATGGTGGTTAAATCCAGGTGGTACAGCATCACAGGTTGCTTTTTGGAAAGCAACTAGTGGGGTATTATCTGCGACAGGAAATAGAACAGCATCTTCCCTCGTGTCTCAGTCTTTGAAGCTGAATACGGGTAATTTGGATATCGTTGCTACTAGTGATAGCAAATATTCTTATATGGTTAATGAAGTTGAAAATCATCCCGATTTCCAGAAATATATTAATAACTTGATTACAAAAGCTGAGGGCAATAATTTATCAACTATCAATGACATACAGAAAGATAACCTAGGTATAACTTTCAATACAGGAGATTTGGGTAAAGCTCTCCATGGTACTAAACTAACCACAGTTACTGGTCAACAGGCAACAAATGGGCAGTGGAATTTAAATGTATCAATACATGATATTTTTGATTTTGATACTTTTCAAACAAATCTCAGTTCTTCTGGCAGTGCTGTTGGTACAATAGGAAATAATTTGGGATTAGTAAGTCAAAATATGGGGGCGATGAGTAGCTTTAATGTTGATATTAATTTTTCATATTCTGCTAAATCAACATCTGCAAATCCATAATTATTAACTAATCTAAATTTATGAAGAAAAAAATATTAATTGTGATAATAATTTTGGTTCCCATTTCGTTTTTGCTCCTTTTTATTCTATATGGGAAATACTCGTATGAAAAAACAATCACTAAATGTCCTGAAATTAGAAATATTGAGTCTGGTCATTATGGTCGAGATATAAGCTTTGAGGATTGTTACGGAATAATCTCAATTGACAGATGGAACCCTACAATCTCTGATACCTTATATAATTTTAGAGATTTTAAACATGATTATTATTTTGCTGGGATTAATGATCTAAACGGATATGCTATGCGTGACTCAAATTTATATATAATAAATAAAGGTGTGGGAAAATCAAAGGTGAGTTTTGATAACGTTCGTTATCAATATGAGGAGAAATATTTTATAAATGGTGAGTTTAAGTATTTTTATTATGATAAAATTGAGGACATTCCGATATTTTTGAAAGTTAATACGATGTCAGGAGAAGTTGCTTTTTACAAATCATTAGATGAACCGTCAGAAAGCGATAGAAAAATATTTGAGGAATTGGAGGAGGTAAAATAATTTTTTTGTTTCTATTCGGCTGATATCGGCAATGTTTCTTTATCTATAAGCATTTTGTAGGATTTTTGGCTCCGAGATATAGTTGTTTTATCAATCACACTCTCAATTGAGAATCCGATTTTGCCGTCTTCCGATGATTGATTAGAATCCTCATGTGATTTAAGCTTGATCTGTATTGAACCTACTAGTTTTACCTTGCCTTCCGTATAAAAAATTTCTTCAATATAGTCCAATAGGAATTGTCTCTTAGAATCAAAATCTAAACATTTTTCCAGCCGCGTTTTAACCGACTGGCAGTATCTTTGAATGCTGATATCAATCACTTCGTCTTTATGCAGAATTGGTATTTTTTTGATTAATTCATTTTTATTAAAGTTTAGTTTATTAATTTCGTTGTCATACCATAAGCATTTCTGCGCATACATATTTCTATTCAAATTTCCCGAGATATAGAGGTTTAAAACGCCTCTTTTTTCTTCAGTGAGTTTTTGCAGCTGATCTGCGATGTGAACCAATTGATCTTCGATTTTTAGATGGGTTAAGTGTTCTTTGTCTTTAGCACGATCTAAGTGTCCTTTTAGTTCGAATGGATTTGTCATGATATTTTTGATCATTTTAAATACGCATGATTCTAAAATCCATGATGCGACTTCAGGATTCTTACAGCGTAAAATATCTAATTTTGGGGAATGCATCCTTTGAAGCGAGCGTCGGCTGCACCTGTAAGCGACTTTATGATATACGCCTTTGTCCATTCTTTTCCCTTTATAGTAATAATATTTTCTGCAATATCGTCGGTATGATGTAAAAACTAATCCGCATGAGCCGCACCTAACCAGCTTGGATAGGAGCTGGGTTTCCATGGGATTTCGGTATTGTTTTTGGCTGTTTGCTATGCGCTCCTGCGCCTTATCAAAAAGTTCCTGCGAAACAATCGCAGGAACTTTGACGCCAATCCATTCGGATTTATTCTTGTATACAATTTTTCCATATTTATGTTTTTTTTGATTCAGGCGATCATCGGGTTTAATAGAAGTTTTTCTATTGAAATATTTAACGCCAGCATAAGCATGCATTTTTAGTATGCTTAGAAGTTTTGGCGTATCCCATAATTTTTTACCCGTTTTTGTTAACGCTCCAGTATCTTCAAGGTGGCGGATAATGCTTGACCAGCTGGCTTTGTCTTCGGCATATGCCTTGAAGATATAGCGTATGATGCTGGCTTCTTTTTCATTGATGGTGTAAAAGGCGGGTGTCGGATCATTTCGTACGGTTAAGTCATAGCCGAACATATGGTTTCCCAACAGAAATCCTTGTCTGAGTCGGTGCATTTTTCCCCGTAAGCTCCTCTCAGTCATTTTGGCTCTTTCCAGCTCAGATACCGCCCCAAGCACAGTCATGGCAAATTTGTTCTCGGGATTGTGGACATAATCTTTGCCGTTGATGATGATCTGCTTTTTGTATTTTAAAATTTCACTGATGATAATGGTTTGGTAGGCGACATCCCTGGCTATGCGGTCGGTATTGAGAAAATATATGGAATCAAACAGGTCAGTCTTCAAATCGTTACGCAACTGTTCCAGCCCAGGCCTGTCCAGCTTGGCTCCGCTATAGCCGTCATCAATGTATTCCTTGGTCAGGATGTCGCCAGCTTTAGCAACTTGGCTTTTTAGCTCTGCGACCTGGCTTTCAATAGTTTTTTCTTTGTGTTGAAGCTCAGAGCTTACTCTGGCGTAAATGGCTGCTTTTTTCATATGCATTTAAGTTCGGGCGCATTTGCCGTTTTTAAATTTCCAAATTGGGCTGAGGGAATTTCACCGCTTTTTCGAATTCCATTTTTAAATTCCAGCTCGCGTATTTTGGCGTTCATTTCGGCTCGATTAATCAGCTTTTCAATTTTGAATTCAATCTTGATTTTCTCGTCGAGCTGATCAGGCAGCTTAATCGGCACGGAACCCCACAACCTTACTTTATCAACTCCTATGGCATGCTGTTGGAAAGTAATTTTATCCGCATAATCCAAGAGGAATTGGCGTTTGCTGCTGAAATCATTGCAAATGTTAAATTGAGATTTAGCCTTTTCGCAGTATGTATTAATGCTTGCGTTAATTATTTCTGGCTTTTCGAGTAAAGTGGTGTGTTTGATTAAATCGCTTCGTTTCGCTTTAAGTTCATTGATTTCCAGGTCATATGGGGTTGCCTTGTTGACATACTCTTCTCGTCCCAGATCGCCTGAGGAATAAAGATCAATAATGCGTTCTTTTTGCTGACCGATCGACCATATTTTTTTATCAATTGCATTTAGCAGTCTTTTGGTCTTTGCCTGATCCGATCGACCTTTATTTTTTAAAATGCCAATGCATTCTTTTAAGTTCGTCGGATTAATCATGGTATCTTTAATCATTTCCATGACGCATGACTCAAGAATCCTCGTGTCTATTTCGGGATTATGCGGCAAACCTTTCATTTTGCATCTATAGCTGGCTTTTTGATAAATCTTATTGCCTTCTTTTCGTTCAGCCACATAGTATCTTCTGAATGCAAAGGCTCGTATATTGCATTCGCCGCACCATAGCAGACCTGAAAGCAGGTATTTCCTTTTGGAATTGCGATAACAGTCCTCATTGTGTTTCAGGCGCTTCTGCACCTTGTCAAAAAGCTCCTTGGGTATTATTTGCGGTATTTTAATCCCGATCCATTCGGATCTGTCCCTGCTCACCATTTTGCCACGATGATTGCGATATACCCTCGGACCATCCTGATCAGTCATGGTGTTAAAATATTTCGTGCCCGTGTATGTCTCGTTTTTCAGAATATATTTGAGCTGAGAAAATCCGAATTTGTTTCTTGCCTGTATTTTCATTTCTTTCAGATTTTCCGACAAAATCCTGATGCTTGTTTCGTGTTCGGCATATGTTTGAAATATTAATTTTATAACTTCAGCCTCCTGCTTGTTGATGTGATAAGATGGAAAGGCCGTTTCAGTTCTTCTTATATAGGTGTAGCCGTAGATATGACAGCCCATGCTCAGAAGATTTCCTTGTTTCAATCGGTGTTGCTTGCCCCGATTGGTGCGTTCTATATATTTGGCTCTTTCCAATTCCGCCACGGCTCCCAAAACCGTGAGCGTAAATTTGTTCTCGGGATTATTGACATAATCTTTGCCGTTAATAATAATCTGTTTTTTATACTGCAGAAATTCGCCGATGATAATGTTCTGGTAGGTTACGTCGCGGGCGATGCGGTCGGTGTTCAAAATGTAGATGGTCTCAAAAATATTTTTTTTTAAATCGTTCCTTAATTCATTCATGGCTGGTCTGTCCAGCACCGCACCGCTATGCCCGTCATCAACATACTCTTTTATCAGCACATCGCCATTAGCCCTGATTTGCCGTTTAAGCTCTGCAATTTGGCTCTCAATGGTGCGTTCTTTTTCCTGCATGCTTGAACTGACTCGGGCGTATAAGACTGCTTTTTTCATGGTTTTATTCGTTAGCTTTTTTTATCAAGCTAACAATATCGGATTGGCTGGGGTAGTCAAGTTGAAAACAGTTGATAACTTCCAAAGCCCATATTAGAGCATGAAGGTTCCAAGCAGTCAAAGACTCGAGGTTATGGCAAAAATAAAAAATGAGACACTAAAATTTTTCAGATTGCCTCATTTTTTCGCCAATCTATACCGGCGCGTATTGTTAGTTTACTTACTAGTAGCTATACGGCAACAATGGCTGGCCCTCTCAAAAGATTTATGAATAGCAATTGCAAAGGCATCAGCCAGATCATCATGCTTTTCAATGCCAAAGCCGATTAATTGCTGGATAAGCGTTTCCGCACCTTTTGCGGGAAACAATACTCTGCCTTCCTGAACCAGATGGCTTATGGTAATCAAGCGGGATCTTTTATCCTGACCATGGACTTGAAAAGGCTCTGTATGGCACCTTTCAGATTTTAAATACTGAATAGCGGATCTTTGATAGCCAACGTCTTCAATGTAAATTCTATGCCGTGAGAAATTCATTTTCTTTATTTCTTTAATGCAATTTACTGTCTTTAAAAAATCCATCCTCTCGTAAATAGGATTTGGCAATACATAGATCATAGCAGAATCACCATAGCCATAGACTTTGGTTGTTACCATCGCAGTATAATCAGCCGAATCATTTTCAGAAATAGCGAGGTCAACGCCTGTGCAACTAAATGAGCATTCTTTTTCAGGCAAGCTATCATAAGGTTTGATCCACTCCCTGTAGAAAATCCTGTCCTGATCAGGGATAATCCTTAACAAGAATTCTCTTTGCCATGCTGATTCACTGCCAATTTTCTTTTTTTCAACCGCAATGCTATCCATGTCAGGATACTTGCCGAGCCAGGCAATGTTTTCATTATCATCCAATAACGGATACATTTTGAAAAGGCCGTCTAAAGTATTATTTTCAATATTATTTTTCAGCCTCATTAATAAGCAATCCTCGTGCAATAAATTCCCGATAAAAATTGTTCGGGTATTTTTATCCCCAAGAGGGATAACATCTCCGACCACCCAGTTATATGTCCCGTCTCTTGATTCTTTAGTTTTGCTGGAATTTAAATCCTCAACATCGTCCAATATGATTAAATCTGGCCTATGAGCGCCATGCCTAATGCCTCGTATGCTTTGCTCGCAAGAAGCGGCGGTGATGCGGGCATTGTATTTGGGCAACACCAAGGAAAATGAACGCCATTCGTCGGTTTCTTCTTTGAATGGTCCCAGGTCATTTCTTAAAATATCATTTTTTTCCAGTTCGTCTTTGATATTTTTAAGATACTGCTTAGCTTGTGGCATTGTCTGGGAAAGAATAACAACATGTTTCTTTTGCTGTTTGCCCAGTATGGCCCAGATCGGATACGACAAAGTCATTAGAGTACTTTTGCCACTGCCTCTGAAACTTACCACCACTAAATTTCTGATTGACTCATCTTCGGTTAAAGCAAATAGCTCTTTTTGGAACTCCGCAGTCTCATAAGTAACATAATGTGAAAAATAAACATTGAAAAACCAATAATGGCTTTCGCAAGTCACCATAGAGCGGACTGTTTTGTCTTTTAAAATTTTTTCAATTAAGGCATTTTCAATTTTTTTCTCACTTAGTTTCTGGCTTTGAGTTGTCATTGTTTTGGCGCTTAATAATTAGATTAGACAATTGTAATGCTGTTTTAATTAAGTTCTCCTGCTGTTTAGTCAGTTTCTCATTATTGGCAGTTACAGTCCCTGACAATTCAATTTTCGGCTTATAGGCCTGATGGCGGTTTTTTAACCAGAAAATTGTTGAGGTTATGTTTTTATCCTTTATCGTGCTTAAAAGTGTGCTTTCAGCTAAATCATTTATCATTAGAACGCCATCGGCAATTGCCTGATCAGTTGCTTTAGCAAATTCAATGCTTGCCTTGCGCCACCGGTAATAGGTAGCGCGAGAAATCCCAGTTTTTTCACAGGCAAGTTGAACAATAGGAACTTTTTTCAGATTTTCAATAAGGGTCAGCTTTTGCTTGTCTTTGATCATAGGCTTTAATTTAATTTTTTAGCTTTTATATTAGTAAACGCCTCAAACCGATCAATTATTGTTTGGCAATAATCAGGATCGATTTCGACCGAGAGGCTTTTTCTTTTGGTTTGCTCGCAAGCTAAAAGTGTTGAACCCGAGCCTAAAAATCCATCATAGACATAATCACCAATTCTTGTGCTGTTTAATATCAAATTTCTTAATAAGCTTATTGGCTTCATTGTTGGATGTAATTTGTTTGCTTGCGGTTTTGGGCAAAACAACAAGCTCTTGTCTTTGCTTTTAAAGAATTCATGGGTGCCATACCAGCCATAAGCAATAAGTTCATGCTGTGGCAAGTAATCCAGGCGTCCTACGACTGCCTGGCTTTTTATCCAGATTAAAAGCTGGCCAAAATGAAAACCCGCGTCTTCAATCCCTTGCCTTAAGGCAAAAATCATTTTGTCGGAATTGAAAATGTAAAAAGCGTTTTTCTTTTCCAAGTATGGCTTAATAGCAATCAGCCAGTCTTTGTTAAACTGCCTGTATTTGGCTTCGGATTGCTCCTCATCGCCGGCTATAATTCTATGTTTTGTTTTCGTTTTTAAAAATTCCGACTTATTTAGCGAAACCCCGTAAGGCACGTCGCACAAAATCAATTTGATTTTATGGCCTTTAAAGAATTTATTCATAAATTCTATGTCTCGGCAATCGCCACAGCACAGATGGTGCTCGCCCAGCTTAAAACAATCTCCGTACTTAATTAAGTTTTTTGGTTTTTTGGTTGGCATATTTTTCAAAACGATTAATAATTAGTTGGCAAAAAATAGGTTCAACCTCTAATGCATAACAAACTCTTTTTAATTGCTGGCAAGCTAAAATTGTTGAGCCAGAACCAGCAAATAAATCCAAGATTATATCGCCTGGCTTGCTACATCTTTTTAATGGCTTCTCATGCAAGGTAATTGGTTTTTCTGTGGGATGTTCGTAATTTTGGCCGGCTATTCTTTTGGCAAGCCAAATATCCAATAAATCAAGCAGGTCATCGGATACGCGATTGCCAGTGCCGACTTCTTTATTTAGTATTTCGTTTAAATTTTTTATCTCGGAAAGATAGGGTTTTCCAAGCGTCCCATAAATGCATGGCTCGTAGCTTTTATTAAAGGCAATTTGCGGTGTTAGATTAAGGCCGTTTTTAATCCACAGGCAGACCCTTTGATTCTTTATGCCTAATTCACGATAAATAGTTTGTAAAAGACCAATATATTTTTGGTCAGAATAATAAAAGACATGTAAATCAGGATTAGAAACCGCTAGGCCATTAGTAATTGTCTTTTTTAAAAATTCCTTATAATCCGTATCCGACTTTTTATCATTTGTTTTGCCGCCATAATTTTGTTTTTGAGAAATTCCGCTGTTATAGTTCAGTCCAATATTGAAAGGGGGATCGGAGTAAATTAAATCTACTTTTTTATTACCGCAGAGCTTTTTAACATTTAATTGCTCTTGGGAATCAGCGCAAAGAAGTTTATGTGACCCGAGCTGAAAAAGGTCTCCGACTTTAATATTTGTTTTCTTTATTTTTTTAATCTCTTTTTCAACCTCAAAATTATCATCCTCAATTTCTAACGTCTGATCCCAAATATGCGATAATTCGGAATTATCAAAACCAACATCAAGAAGCATATCAATATCAAAATTTTTCATTAAATTATAGTCCCAATCTCCGCCTCGATTCATTCTAAGATTTAATTCTTTCTCACGATCTATGTTAGATATATTTACAAAAATGGTCGGGATTTTTTCATATCCTAGTTGTTGGCATGCCTTGATCCGCATATGTCCAGAAATTACGACAAAATTTCTGTTCGGAGCTCTATTAACCACTATCGGTGAAATTTCACCGAAGCGTTTAATTGATTCCTTAAGTTGCGAGATTGCTTCGGGCGAGTGAATACGAGGATTATATTCAGACATTTTAAGATCTCTTACGTCAACCTTTTCAATTTTTAGATCTGTTTTTTGTTTGATTTTTTTCATGGATTTTTTATTTAATAATTAAAAACGGGCCGACTTGTTATGTCGACCCGCTCTATAATTAAAAAGAAATTGGCCAAAAACATAACAAGGTGTTAGTTTTTTAACCAATTTCTCTTTGCCGTAATCTCGCCCAAAAATTATTGCGCCAGGGCAGAACGCGGTTATATGATATTCAATTGTACATTAATTATATCAAGGTCAAATTTTCTGTCAAGACTACTTTTTTATTAAAACTTTACCAGCGTTACAAACATTAAGCCCAAATATGCTAAATGCCCTTAAAAACCGCTAAAATCAAGCTGTTGATAAGTATGCTTCGCAAGGCCTCTGATCTAAGCTACAATGGGGTGGACTCCTCAATGTTTTTGCGTTATAATTCAATTGAAAACTTAATATTTTGACCTAAACCCAATAGTAATATTGGGCATGGTCTTAAATCCATTCGCATAAAGACGGTCTCATGATCGGTACTATGCGAATGGTCAATATCCGAAAGGGTATTGGGCGCCCGAAAGGGTGTCGCCGACGTGAGACCTTTTTTGTTTAATTTTTTAAGCATTATAATTAATCCTCAACCTTATGAAAAAATGCCCCTTTTGCGCAGAACAAATTCAAGATAGCGCAATTAAATGCAAACATTGCGGAAGCGATTTAAAGACTTCAAATTCCCAAGTCATTAAATCTCAACTTAGCTATACGCAATCAGCGTGGAAAATGTGGCGGCCAGTTGTATATATAATTGGTATTATAGTACTCATTGCCACCTGGTTTTTATGGTATATATGGCTACCTATTATTTTAATTTGGTTTTTATGGAAGAAAACGAAGTATGATGATAAGAAAAAAATAATTTTTACAGCAATAATTGTTGTGGCATTTATAGCTCTTTGCTCAATACTAAACTTTATATGGCCGAAGCCGGATATAACGATTATTGAACCGAAACAAAATTTTTCGGTGCAGGCAAAAGCCGTAACGATTAAAGGCAAGGTTAATCCTCAAAATTCAGAGATAAAAATAAATAATGAGAGAGTAAATACAGAAAACGGCTCTTTTACATATGAAGCCCAGTTAGCCGATTATCCAACTGAAAAAAATCAGATTGCGGTTGAAGCGACTAATGGCAACGGCAAAAGCTCCAAGCAAGTAATTGTGACAAGGATTTTTACGGAGGATGAGAAAGCAGAAGGTATAATTACGAACCAAGCTAAAAAAGAGGAAGAGTATAAAAATCGTCTGCAAAAGGAAATTGATGATTTGATTAAATTTGATGGCAATACATACAGAGAAAAAGTTGATTCTATACAGCTCGAAGCCGTTTTATTCTCAGCTTGGGCAAAGTTGATAAACGAAGCGAGCAACCATGATAATAATGAAATTAAAAATTTGGCGGATAGTTTTAAACAAAAGGTAACTCAGATTCAGGTTAAAGAATTTCCTATCATGAGGAAAACTTATGGTAATGTTACGGCTAAGGAACTTTGGATTGAAAATGGAAAGGCCAGAGTGTATGGTTCTGGAAATAAAACTTATGAAATAGTTAGTTCTTTGTTCGCTAGTAATAAGAATATTGCCCAATTGCAATCCCAAATAAAGGATACTTTAAAGCTTTTGAGATTCACCAGGGTCAATTACAAATGGATTGATTCCGATTATTCGGAATATACTTATTTTGATATTGAGAGTCCCAAAGACAGCGATGTAATTGAGATTAAATAACTTAATCAATCCTAATTCAGGTTTTATTTTACAAAAACGCCATTTTTTGGCGTTTTAAAATATTAAAATTTTCTTAAATTTTCAATTGACTTAGCACCTTTTTGGGCGTAAAATGAGAGTAATTATTTAATTTTCTTGTATTGAAATATGAACTATTTAAGAATTAAGAGTCAGTTATTTATTTGTTTCAATAAACTTGAATTAAAACAGCTTTTTGAAAGTGCAAAAAAAGCAGAAATTATAATTGAAATGAAGAAGATGGGTCTTAGTTTTAATGATCTACGCAATAATAAACAAAAAATGATAGAAATTTCTGATGCATTAGCTGATAAGACAGTAGAACATAAAAACGAACATGAGATTTTTGCCGCAGCTTTTTGTTTTCTTGATTTTTATAAACCAAATAGTCAAGTCGGCTTTGAACTTAAAAATAATTTTGATATTAGCAAAGATAAAATTACCGATTTGAACGATCTTAAAAAAGCAAGAGAGGAGAATACTTTATCTGATTTTATTATTGTTTCTGATGACGGGCTTAGAAATTTTCAATTAAAAAGATATAGGGGTGAATTAAAAACAGAATATATTTTCAATTTTATTAAGGGGAAATTGAGCGGTTATGGGAATAATTTGGGTTTTATAAATTTACTTATAATATTACAAGTGCCAAATAGTGATGTATCTGTGGTCGATTTTGAAAAATTAAATAAACAAATATCAGGTTTGAATTTGAATTTTGAAGGACAAATATTAATTTCCTATAATGAAAATAATAAATTCGATGTAATTAACAGGGTTTATCCAGAGTTGGGGACATCAAGAATTCCTATAACTTTTTATTCTTAAGATTAAACCATTAAATTTATGGGTATTTTGTATCCCAAAGATATTATTCACAACGTATTAATCAAAGAAATGCAGGATATTGTAATCAGACATCCTTACCTCGCTTTTGCCCTTATATGTTCGGGGATAGAATTTTTAGGTAAATGTATTGATACAAAAGTCCAAAATTGGGATTCGTTGCCTAACGAACATGATGAACCGCCTTTTGATAAAGCAATCAAGGAATTATTTCCTGCTAAATATAAAATATTATTGGAAAAATATAATTTGAGAGATCAATTGAGAAATGGATTAGCTCATTTTTTAGCCCCCAAACCTCAAATCGGATTAACGCAATTAAGCCATGATAAGCTTGGTGAAATAAAAAATGAAAATCATCCCGTTGATCGTGGAGATAAGGTTGTGCTAGTCATTGAATATTTTTACATGGATTTTGTTGAAGCAAGTAAAAAGGTAATTTCTAAAGAGTTTGAGGCAGACAAAATGAATAAGCCGTTCCTTACGGTGCCAGATTAAAGGAAAATACAATGGAAATTATAAAAATTATTTTTAAAAATGATGATCCCGAAACTGCTTTTATAAAATCAGAAATAGATCAAATAGCTCATTCTCTATCTGATTTAAATTGTTTTCCTATTTTTTTGCCGCAATATATCGGTTCTGAAATGACGGCATTCAATGAAATTACAGTTAAGTCAACTAAATTGATTGATATTTTTAAAAAGCAGATAGAGCTGATTGGGCTTGAAAAGGTTGTGACCGAAATTAGTAATTTAGGTACTCAAGAGGGTAAAATCATAATTTTTATGTCTAAAAAAGATAATCAAATTGATATGGATAAATTGGCTATGGCGATTTTAACTAGTGAGGTAGATAATTTTTTTCCTAAAGTTGACGATTTTATATTATTAGCCCCCAATGATAGTAAGGTTATAAAAGAGCTAAATTTATCCCTGGATAAATACAATTTAACTGCCATAGACAACAATTTTGAATTGAGAGAATCGGGAATTATATATAAGTCTAAATTTTTATTGTATTACCATCCATTTTTAAGAAATTTTTTTACTTCAAACTTCGGCGATATTACTAGATTTTTAATGGATGTATCAAGATGTAAGGGTGTGAAGATGTCAATCTCTATTGATCCCGTAAGGGTATCTGATCTAGCTAATTATTTTGATATTTTAGAAAAAGATTTTTGGCGTGGTCCGAAATTTTCAGCAGAAAAATTAAATAGCGATAGATGTTTAGGGCTTACAGTTTATAAAAGAATTAAAAACAAGGAACTTCTTGATTTTTCTTGGCCAATTGATCGAACAGAATTTTTGACAAGTAACTATAAAGATTCTAAAAAAGAAATTCAGATTGAAGAAATTTGTCCAGCAGAAAAAATAGCCGGCAGTCAGAATTTTGTATTACAAAAATATGCCCATATGATTTGGGATGAGAAGCAGGGTAATTTTGAACATATTGATGTGGCCGTAAAAATTTATGAAAAACCCGAACACATAAAAAGATTAGGATATGAATGGTTTCCCATTGGCCAGAATTTAGAAGCAAGGGTATATAAAAAAATTAAATTATTCAGAATTGATGGAAGTATAGATGGCGAATTGGCTAAAGATATAATAAGTTCATTTTTTAGAATGAATGAACTTGTTGGCGAATTTTTTAGTGGAATTTAAAAATATGGCCACTTTATTTACAGACAATTTTCCAGATGTTCGTACTGGTAATGAACTGGAGCAGTTAAAAGCTAAATATCCAGATTATGACGGTTATTATATAACTAGTGGATCAGTACCTGAAAGAAAAGCTCTTTTTAATAAATTATATTCTATATATGAGCCGTATGCCGATACCCATTTTTCAAAGGAAGTGAAACTTAATTTCCATCAGCGTACCTGGGAAATGTATCTTGCCTGCGTGCTTTTAGACAATGGAATTAAAATTGCCTCTAATGACAAGGGGCCTGATATTAAAATTTTAGACAATAAGAAAAGTATTTGGATTGAATGCACGGCACCCAAAAAGGGTCAAGGCCGTGATCGTGTTCCCGATTTAATTTATGGGGTTGCACAAAGTGTCCCAGAAGAAGAAATATTATTAAGGTTAACTGGTTCATTGGACGAAAAATTTAGAAAATATCAGGAATATTTGAATAAGAAAATAATTAACCCCACTGATATTTTTGTTATAGCTGTAAATCGCGGGGATTTTGCTCATCCTGATGCAACGATACCCGCTATTTTAAAATGCCTTTTTAGCGTTGGTAATTTAACATTGCCCATAAAGCCAGGTAATAAACAACCCGGCAAACCATTTTATTCTAGGCAAGAAGCATTACAAAAAAGAAACGGAAGCAACGTTCCGATGAATTTTTTTGAAGATCCGCAACGTGCTGGTATAAGCGCTGTAATTTATTCTAAAGAGGCAGTTTTAAATCACCCTGAAAAAATAGGCGAGGATTGCATTCTAGTCCACAATCCACTTGCCAAAAATCCTTTATCTGAAAAAAATTTGTTTTCCTAAGACAATATAAGGTTCAAGGAAACGATATAATAAATTTTTAAATAATTAATGAGTTTATGAATTGTTCAAAATGCAACAAAGAATGCGAAGCATTAATCCCTATTCATATAAGCATACACTTTTCTTCTAATGGATATAAAAATGAAACTTTTGAATTATGCACTGAATGTTATAAAAAAGCCTCAAAGAGTTTGGATTATTTAGGAGTTGGCTCTTGGGAATTACATTAAATTACTTATATATTCTAATTTGTGCTGATCAAAGAACCAATAGAAAAATTTAAGAATTTTATTCGGGCTTTTGGTGCTACGCGATTATTACTACAAAAGGCACACGAGAGTGGTTTTTTAATTGAAGGCTTGGTTTTGTATGCATCCTTGGTAGATGGGTTTTGCAGAGTTTGTCTGGTGTTAAAAGAGCAGATTGAAAAACACACAGATGCTATCAACGAAAAATACATATACCAAAATGAAGGTGAAGCAAATTTCAATGAAAGAGCAATTTATAAGCAGGCTTTTGATAGAAAAATTATAGGCAAAGAATTATACGAGGAACTCAATACTCTGTATGATATCCGTAATAAAGTGATCCATAGGTTTTTTATCGGTGAAGTTGAATATTCTCATTTGGAAATTGTCTGTAATCGCTATGAACTGGTGTATAAAGAACTTTGGGACATCACCTACGATTTAGAGGCCAAACAGATAGATGAAAACGTTGGAATGACGATTAAAGGATCAAAAATAACCGAAACTGATAAAGCAGAAATACATCAGGATATTGTAAGAAAGATAAAATCATTTAGTGAAAGGAATTTGGCTAAGACGTTAAATTGTACTTCTGTAGAAGAAATTATTGAATTTGCTTCCAAAAAAGAGTTGCTTATTGAATGCGTTTGTGGTCATGCAAAAATAATGCATGTTGATTTTAAAATTCTAGATAAAAATAAATTCTTTAATTTTGATGATGGATTAACGAAGTGTTTAACAACGGGCTGCGGATGTTCTTGTTATAAATCGAGTGGCAGGGAAAAGGTTTAATATTTTGATATAAAGTTAGATGATTATCATAGGATTACCGCTACAAATATGAGACATGATAAGCCCTTTTTTATAGTGTCTCATTTGTCTCATTTTGTGTTAAAATATATCTATAATTAACTCCAAGTAATCAAATACGGCAGGGCCTAGTCGAACCTTGTCTGGGACTCTGTCAAATTAAGCTTTATCCATATGAAACGTGTTTTGATCATCATTTTTATCCTTTTGTTCCTGTTTTCACCACTGGCTGTTTTTGCGCAAGCAGAACCTACAGCACCGCCTGCTGATACCCAAGTCTATATTATCCCTTTTTATGTCTTTGTTACCCAAGAAGGAGGTGCTCTGGCTATCACACCAGTCGCTGAAAACCAGTATTTATATGCTTATGCTACATCTGCTGAAAAAGTGGAAACTGGCCTCATAAACCCTACAGGAACTGCGACAGCGGAGGATACCTCAACAGAACTCGGAAACCAACCAGTCATTCCCATGGGCTTGCTTTTGGTTGCTGTGGGTTCCGATCCTGATGCCGTAAACTCAT
>JAFGMD010000001.1 GCA_016927685.1 Candidatus Falkowiibacteriota bacterium | reverse complement strand
TTCAATTCCAAAATTGATAATTTTTTTATTATCCTTCTAACAAAAAATTTAGGGATTTCTCTCATGTAATTATGAATATTTTCCCCTTAATTACTATGCAATAATTATACCACAATCCTATATATTTTACCCCAAAACCTCCTTTTATACTGTGGACAACAATATTTTGACTTAACTAACCAATAAATTAACAAAAACGTGGCGGAGCTAAGCTCCGAAGCATTAATCAACGGAGCTATTAACGGTATTAACGGAGCTAAGCTCCGACGCTTCGGAGCTTAGCTCCGACTACTCGCTCCGACTACTCGCTCACCAGTTTTTTTAAAAATTATTTACTCAATTAAATATTTTTGCAGTTCTTTTTTTTCCTTCATTGTTACCAAACAATCATCCAAACAACTTTTAAGCTGTTCTTTATTCCTAAACTGCATCGCAATAATATCTTTATGACAAAAATTTTCAGCGCTTAGACCAAGATATTCAGAATAACTGCACCATTTATAATTAGCTGCGTCTTTGGTTAATCCATGGATTTGGGCATTAGCATTAACATAAGCAGAAACCCAAAGCAAATCTTCATTAGAGTCTATTTTTACGGCCTTAAATGGACCCTGAAAAAGATAACCACTCCGTTTATTCTTCAAATTAAAATAGTTAGTATACCCGGATCCTAATTTATGCATAAACTTTTCTATCCCACTATCAACCAACTGCTTTAACAATAGGTGAAAATGATTGGGATTTAAGCAATAACATATAATTTCAACAAGGGGGGAAGGGGACTTAAGAAAGTCACGAAGTTCGTTAACGGAACTCCGCTCCGAAGCTTCGGAGCGGAGTTCCGTCTCGGAGCGAAGCTCCGTCTCGCTTTCACTTCTATTTTTTAAATATATCCGTTGATCATGCGTTGAATCATTATTAAAATCTTTCAAGCTTTTCAAAAATCTTAAATAATCGCCATCATCTAAAAATACATCCCTCTTATCAACCCCCCTGTTATAAATATGATAATATTCTCCAACTGCAAATTTTATTTTTCTCATATTATCTTATCTGCTGTATTTTTATCCAATTCACATTGCCGCTTTTGCCAAGAGGAAAGCCAGCTACTACAATCAGCGTGTCTCCCCTCTTCACAAATTTCTTTTTTTCCGTATAAACCATGGCTTTGGCAATTAGCTCTTCAATAGTCCTGCATTTTGGCAATACAAATGGTATTACTCCCCAGCTTAAATTAAGCTGATGCCTGACTTTTTCATTATTTGTAGTGACTAAAATCGGCAGTTCCGGACGATACCTGGAAACAATGCGCGCCGTATAACCAGTTATTGAAGCGACTAAAATCGCTTTAGCTTTTAAATTTTTCGCCAGCTGTTCTGCACTGGAAGAAACCGCATCATCAATCTGCAGTTTGCCTTTAAAAATTTTCCTAAATTGCAAATCATCAAATTTAGATTTTTCTGTCCTTAAAATAATTGAAGTCATTACCTGGACTGATTCCACGGGATATTTTCCTTCAGCGCTTTCGCCAGACAACATAACTGCATCAGTATGATCAATAACAGCATTGGCCACGTCTGAAACTTCAGCGCGAGTCGGTCTGGGGTTTCTAATCATGGAATCCAGCATTTGGGTGGCCACAATAACTGGTTTGGATTCGTTCAAGCATTTTTCAATTATCTTTTTTTGCACTAGTGGTACTTCAGAAATCGGCATTTCAATGCCCATATCTCCTCTCGCCACCATTACACCATCGGTAAATTTTAATATCTTATTAAAATTTTCCACTGCTTCTCTTTTTTCTATTTTAACAATTACTTGCGTGGGTAATGCTTTTTTACCCTGATATTTTATTTCCAATTTTTTTATTATTTTTTTCAGTCCCAAAACATCGTTAGCTGTTCTGACAAAAGACATGGCTACCATGTCAACTTTATTTTTAATGCCGAAATCCAAATCCTTTTTATCTTTTTCCGTAATTGAAGGAATGCTTAATTTAGTTTCTGGCAAATTTATGCCTTTATGCGAAGTCAAAACTCCGCCGTTTTTAACAATGCATTTTATTTCTCTGCCTTTAACTTGTAAAATAATCAATTCAAAGAGTCCATCGGCTATTAAAACTTTTTCTCCTTTTTTAACATCAAGATGCAATTTTTCATAAGTGACGGGGATTTTAATTTCATCTTTAGAAATTTTTGCAATTTTTATTTTGGGATCAGTAGTTAAAATTATCACTTGTTTAATTTTTAGCATAATACCCTTATCAGGCACATTGCCGACTCTAATTCTAGGCCCTTGCAAGTCCTGCAAAATGGTAGTGGGCTGGTCAAACTTTTTGCTCAATTTCCTTATTAAAGAAATTATTTTTTTATGTTCAGGATAAGTGCCATGGGAAAAATTAAGCCGGGCCACATTCATGCCGGCTTTTATCATCTTGCTTAATATTTTTTCCGAGTTAGACGCTGGACCGAGGGTGCAGACGATTTTAGTGCGTTTCATAAAATTATTTATTCCCCACTTTAGTGGGCTAATTTGGCCTGCTGAAGCAGGGCATAATTTATTACAAATTTATTTTTACCTTATAGACCACTTCAGTGGTCGATTAACCAATGTCTATCGCGGACTAAAGTCCGCTATAAAGTCAAGGGTTAAAAAATTATTTTTATGTCTTTATTATATCATATTTTAAACTAAAAAGCCCCGAAACCGGGGCTTTTATTGTAACCTAAATAAAGCTATATTTTTAATTGCTTGGCATATTCACCCAAATACGGCATTTCCCAGTACTCACCATTTAATGATTTTAAAATGCCGATAATGCTCAAAATTACCAGCGCCACCATACCAATCAAGCCCAAGACCCACCCAATAAAAGGTATGAGACCGATGAGAAAGTTAATCACCCAGCCAATGCATAAAATCAGGCCTTGTTTGCCGTGAAATTTGCAAAATTGGCTCTTAGGTTTTAAAAGCAACGGAATCAGGCAGAGAATGCCGAGGTAACCAATGGCTGCGATTAATTTATTTTCCTCACTATCTTTTTTATTTTGAGGTGCAGGCGCGTCTGTCATAAATTTTAGAATTAAGAATTAAGTTAAGTCAGCTGATAAGCTAAACTTAATTTACTTACCTCCCTTATTAAGCTTACTCAGCTAATAATATTATATCACTATTTTAAAAATTATAAAATATGGGTTTGCTCAAGATGCGCCAGATTTACCTAAAAATTATTTTCCCAAATGACTGGAAAAATGTTTCCATGATTGCTGGGCATTTTCCATAAGCTGTTTTGCTTTATCATCTGATATTTTCTTGGCCTTGGCATATTGCCTTGCTGCATTTTTCATGAATAATTTATATTCCTTTTCGCCCATTTTTTCTATCTTTTTTACTTTGGGGGAAATATATTTAAAAAAGTCAGCCGTTACATCCACAATGTCTTCTTCTGATATTTTACCCTTCTTTAGGGCTAAAAATATACTAGCCGCAACACCCAATGTTATACCCACGATCGTTCCTTCTAAAAATTTGATTGCGTTACCTTTTGCCATAAAATTTTAGTTAAAAAGTTAAAAAGTAAAAAGTTTATAAAGTGAAACAACCCGCTTATTTAACTTTATACTTTATAGCTTTATGAACTTTTCACTAAATTTAGTATATCATTATAAAAGAAATAGCGCCAAACTCTTAGGTTTCGTTTGACGCTATTTGCCTAGTACGACTAGGCGACTTCCCGCTTCTGACATTTGCCCCTCCTTAAAATTTTTGGCTTCTTCAGTTCCTGCTGGATTTTCACTAACAGGGCCCAATGCTCCGCGACTTTTTCATCAGTTTTCTTGGTGGCCTGGCACTCAGTGCATTCGGTTTCCAATTTCTGGAATTGAGTAGCAAAGTGCTCTGCCAAACCCCTGATGAAATTGTCAGGCGGACCTGTGCCAGCCAAAAATTCCCGCAAGGTGTCGGCGGTTTCGCCCAGCTCGTCCAACGGGCAACCAGTTGCGCATTCCTTCACTGTATTCACCTCCTTTGACCGCCATATTTTATTGGAGCGGTCTTTCTATCTATATTTTAGCACTATTTATAAATAATAAAAACCCGGTCTTAGCCGAGTTTTTATTGTATAAATATATCAAATATTTA
>JAFGMD010000009.1 GCA_016927685.1 Candidatus Falkowiibacteriota bacterium | reverse complement strand
TAAATAAATATAAAATTATCATTAACCAATAACTAATTCTATCAAATTCAAAATAAGCCCAATTTAATCCAGATAATTTCTCTAAAATCCAAATTATATAGCTTAAAATCAACCAAACAAACCAGCCCAAAAACCAGCCAATTTGAAGGGAAATCAAACTAAAAACAGAACAAATAAAACCAAATAGCATGGCCAAAGGTATAAATGGTAAAACTAAAATATTTGCCAAGGGCGCCACAATAGATACTTTACCAAAATTATACATAATTATTGGCGTAGTCATTATAATAGCGGCAATTGTTGTACAAAAATAATCTCCCAAAACGATCTTTAAAAATTTGTTTTTAATATTATCAATCTGGCAAATTTTAGCTAAAATTGGCTGTAAATAAACTAAACCTAATGTGGCCAAAAAGGAAAGCTGAAAACCCATATCATAGACCAAAAGTTTGGGATTAATAATGAGCATTAAAGCAGCTGCAAAAACTAAGGCATTAATTATTCGATTTAATCTGCCCAAATAATTAGCCAATATTACCAAAAATCCCATAATAGCGGCTCTTAAAATTGACGCTTGAAAACCTGTAATTACAACAAAAAAGATTAGGCCCAAATTTACCAGCCAAAAAGATTTTTTGCGTGAAATCGCTAAAGAATTTAATACAAGCATTAAAAAGGTCACGATAATGGTAACATTAAATCCCGAGACAGCCACAATATGCGTGGTCCCTGTCTTATTAAAAACTGCCTGCAAATCAGCAGGAATTGATTTTTTGGCTCCGATTAATAAGCCGGCTAAAAAAGAGGAGTGGGGTTCTGGCAAAACCTTATTTAAACGGCTGACAAAAAAAGTTTTAATTTTATAAATTTCAGCCAATAAAAAATTCCCCCTATTTTCGCTTAATACTTCAATTTTAGGATAATAACAAATTGCATAAATATTATACCTGGCTAAATATTTATCATAAGCAAAATCATTAATTTTTTCCGGCTTTTGTAGATTACAGGAAATTTGCAAAAAATCCCCATATTTATATTCTGGAAATAAAAAATTTGTGACTAAAACTTTGCCAGAAATTGCTTGCCACTCGTTATCTAATAGTATTTTTTGCGTTTTTATTTCATAACGAATCAAATCCTCGCGCTGGTCAGGTTCTTTGTTAATAAGTCCGGCAAATTCAACTTTTTGGCCATTATAATAAGAAATCATATTCATATTTTCAGCCGGCACAGAAAATTGATAACGCAAAATACCCAAAACTAAAAATATTATAAGTAAGCCAAAAATAAAAAAATGCTTATTTTTAATGCCGATTAGCAAAAACAATATGACCGCCGCACAAATAAAAAAAATAAAATAAAAATCAAGAAAAAAAATACTGGCAATAAAAATTCCTAGGATAAAAAATAAACAGCTATATAAAAATATTTTTGATTTAGACATGATTATATTATAACAAAAGTCCCCCCGCGGAGCGGGGGGACTTTATATTTGATTCTTTTAGTCAAAATATCCAACCATATCTTTTACTGCCGCTGCCGCACCAGTGTCATATTTAATGTCTGTTGAGACATTACGATTTACAAATATATCCTTATAGCGGCTTTTGACAAATACATCACTGCTTATCTGGCATTTTTTATTATCATCAATTAAATAATTCTTACCATTGTAATAAGATATAACATGGCCGTTAGTATATTGAATTGTTTTTAAATCACCATCTATTACATATTTATCAAATGAAGTGCTAGCCAATTCAACTAATCTTGTCTGCCATTTGGCGCCATATAAGTCAATGGCTATTCTTTCACTGGTGACCCAATTTAAAACTGCTCCTGGCAAGACCTCGTAAACTCTAGGAGAACTTGGCGATTTAATTAAATATGTGCCTGGCCTGATATAAACATCGCCGCCCTTGAGAATGCTGTTCAAATCTTTCGTATTTACAGTTTTCACATTACTATAATCAGGATACCAGCTAAGATATTCAAATTCAGTTGGAAACAAATGTCTTTTCCCATCAGGACCAATATAATATAGTGCGCTGGAATCTTCGCTCTTTAGAACGTCGCCAACATTGATTTCGGCTGGCAATTCAGCTTGGGGTTCTATTGGCGCGGGCATATATAAGGGCTCGGTAGCGATAGTTTCGCCAAAAGATGGAATAGTAATTATATATACCACTTGAGAGCTGTAATTTCCCGAAGTATCCACTGCACGGAGAGAATATTCATAAGTGCCACCAACTAATCTTCCGGCCAAATTTAATAATTGAACGCCTTTATTTACTGCTGAAGTTAAGGTGTTTCCTAAATATTCTTCATTGATCATAATTTGTGATAAATCTGCGTCAGATGGATCTGTCCAGGTGATAACAACAGAGCCAGAATCTGCGGCAATTATTTGTATATTCGTAGGCATGCCCGGAGCAATAGAATCTCCTGTTACAACAGCACCCCCACTACCTGGTCGCAGGCTTGAAGGAATGGTTATGGTATAGGTAGCGTCGATTGAACCACCTGTCGGACCATCATTTTGAGACCATAAGAATAATCCGCCATCTCCTGCATCATACACGCCATTAGTATTATTATCTGTCAAAGCAGGGAAAGAAGGAATAAATGTTCCGCCCTGCCCAGTATTTGTAGAAATATCTCCTGCTAGGCAGAATCTTACAAAACCCGGTAGAGAACTTAAGTTTAAATTTGATACCCATTGATTAGTGGTAGCATCATAGACAAGGTTGCCAGTAACTTGTATATCATCTACTGAACCGGCAGGATTGTCGCATCGCCCATTTGAACCGCCAATAGCCGCTCCAAAATCTAAATATAATTTTAAATTACTAATTACTGATGGTTGTAATGTGCCCAAATTTTTAAAAGTAATCTTGTTAAACCTATCGCTAAGACGGTCAATTACGCCATTTGGTACACCCGCAGGGCCCGTAGCTATATTACCGTCATCTTCTAAAATATTATCTAAAGCAGATAAGCTTCCAGATTTATCGCTATCAGCAAAAATTAGAGAAAAACCAGAAGGACCTGTTGAAGTTGATAAATCAGAAAGATTATCGCCAGCAACAGCGTCACTGCCACTTATAACATTATCGCCAGAAGGCGTATAGCTTGGATAGGAATGTACGAATGGAGCATACCAAAAAGTTGCCCATAAAGTTTCTGTGGCTGGAGCTCCTGCGCCAAAAGTATAAATACCGTCAGGGATGCTATCATAATAAGCTGCAATACCAACCAATGAGGACCAAACACCACCCCAGACTGATAATGGATTTAAACCGTCAACGGAACTATCTAATAACAAAGTATCAACGCCCCCATTGCCAGGAATACAATCGCCACTGCCATCCTGATAGATATCTTCACCGAATGGAATAAAATCAGGGCCAAATGGAATATAAGTAAAACTTAAACAAATATTATCAGGGGGAATTAAATAATTTAAACCAGCTCCTCTTGAAATGGCATCATCATCAGCTCCTATTCCTAATGTACCAGTGCCATCAGCTTCAAGAAGAATGTCTACATCGTGACTAAAAACATTAGAGCCTTGTTCTTCAAGCCATAAAGATTCGGTTGCTGCAGAGCCAGCGCCATATGTCCAAACGCCATTCAAATCAGTATCAGCATATACTAACATTGCGGCTGCATTTAAGTATGTGAAGGGGAAAGCGCCAGTATAGGCTAAGGGCGCTCCTATATCGTCTCTAATTAAATTATCTACTCCACCATTACCAGGTATACAATCTCCATTGCCATCAACATAAATAATTGTAGATGGCAAAGGCAAACCATGACTAAAATTATTAATACAAACATTTTCAGCAAGTTTTATCTGTGTAAATGGCGTACCAATCGTTAAACCATCATCATCTGCGCCAATTCCGGCTGAACCTGTGCCATCTGCATCAAGCAAGGTGTCAGGGGCATCAGCATATTTCATATCACCATCTTTATCAATAACAACAGCCATTAAACCGTCAAAATAACCCATAGCAGAAGGATCAATATACCCCTCGCCATCTAAATTGCCAGCGCCAAGAGCATTCCAAGAGGCGGGTACATCATTTTGCCAATTACCTGCCACATCATAATCCCACCTACTGCTATGTGCTAATACGGTATCTTCCTTAACTAATAATATCCAAATAGTTTCTGATGCGGCAGAGCTTGGGCCATAATCATATTGAGTGTTAGCATTAACAAGCTCGGAATGCAGCCATTGAGGTGTTGTTGATCCAGCAACTGCAATATCAGCCCCTGTAGCGCAACCAGCGCCTATAACATATGTTTGACTGCCAGTGCCTACATTACAATCTAAATCACTGTCAATATAAACGCAAGCAGGGCTAGATAAACTATCAGTGCATAAACCATCTGTGGCCTGAAACAACAGGTTGGGAATTAGGGCATTTGGCTCTAAATCAAATACGTATTGCGCACCATCGTCATCTACACCTGCACCTGCGCTGGCTGAACCATCTGCATCAACCATAAATATGCAAGGATTACTGGCTAAAGCTACTGAACCATCGCAGGAAGTGCTATTGCCAAACAAACCCATCGGCATCCAAAATTCTGCCAATAAAAAATTATTTGAACCAGGATTAGCAGTTGAATCCCCCAAATTTGACATCATAATTGACCCCAAAGAAGAGTTAAAGGCCTTGGCCTTTTCTCTATCTTTTAAAGCGACGGTAAATATAATCTGATTAATAACTAGAACCAAAGCAAGGGCAATATAAATAGCAATAAAATTTTTGCTAAAAAATAAATGCCAGTTTGGTTTGCATTTTGGCTTTAAATTCATATTTGTTGCCATAAATTTATTTATTAAAAATAAAATAAGAGTAATTAAAAATTACTCTTTTCGCTTTATATTTAAAAAGTTATACGAAAGTAAAAAAGTTTGACAATTTGATGCCATTCTTAAAATTATTATACTTTTATTCCCGTA
This sequence comes from Candidatus Falkowiibacteriota bacterium, assembly GCA_016927685.1. Taxonomy (GTDB): domain Bacteria; phylum Patescibacteriota; class Patescibacteriia; order CAIXNZ01; family CAIXNZ01; genus CAIXNZ01. The sequence goes on along the minus strand of JAFGMD010000009.1, from coordinate 25,645 downwards.
TTATTATTATAGCAAATTTTATAGAAAAAAACAAGGTTTGCAATAAGCCTATTCATCAAAAGTTAGTACGGAATAAATAGGAAAATGCGAAATATTTTCTTTGCCGTTTTTATAGCTTAATTCAATTAAAAAGCTTATGCCTACTATTTCAGCTTTGGCCTTATGCACTAAATCAATGGTTGCTCTCATGGTATTGCCAGTTGCCAAGACATCATCAACAATTACTATCTTTTCCCCTTCGTGGATAGCTTTAATATGTAATTCCAGAGATTTACTATCTGTTTCAATTTCATGTACTTGATTAATGTTTTTATAGGGAGACTTGCCATCAGTTCTGATGATAGATAAACCGCAACCCAGATAAAAAGCCAATGGTGCGGCTAACATAAGGCCTCGCGAATCAATACTAACCACTTTATCAATAATCTCCCCTTCATAGGGTTTAGCCAATTCTTCAATGGTTAATTTGAACGCCTCATTATTTTCCAAAATCGCAGTAATATCATAAAAATTATGGCCCTCTTCCGGATAATCTGGCAAAACACGCAAATGTGAGTACAAATCCTTTACTTGCATATTTAAATCACAATATTAATAATTTTATCCTTAACATAAATAAATTTTTTAACTTCATTTTCCCCAATATTTTTCTTAACTTTTTCATCGGACAAAGCTGTTTTTTTAATTTCTTCTTCACTCATATCTTGAGTCACAAATATTTTTGAGCGTACTTTGCCATTAACTTGAATGGGTATTTCTATGGCCTCATCTTTAATTAATTTTATGTCATACTTAGGCCATTTTTCCAGAAAAATCGATTTCTTATGTCCTAATTTTTGCCAAATTTCTTCACAAAGATGTGGGGCAAATGGCGAAAAAATCTTTAAAAAATCTTCAAATATTTCTTTGTTGCAACCTTCATTTTGAAATTTATTGACCAAAATCATCATAGCTGAAACGCAAGTATTCAAATCCAAAGTTTCAATTTGCTCTGTCACCTGCTTAACTGTCTTATTCATCAATCTTATTAAATCATCGTCATTTGTCCTTTTCTTATCATCTAAATTATTGCCAATCTGCCAAATTTTTTCCATAAATCTGCTCACACCAACCACGCCCTGTGTGCTCCAGGGAGTCGCTTGGTCAAATGGACCCATAAACATTTCATAAACCCTAAATGTATCAGCCCCGTAATGATTTACAACATCATCGGGATTAATAACATTGCCGCGCGACTTAGACATCTTTTCATTATCTTCGCCTAAAATCATGCCATGCGAGGTGCGCTTGGCATATGGTTCAGGCGTAGGCACAACTTTAATATCAAATAAAAATTTGTGCCAAAAGCGGGAATACAAAAGATGCAATGTGGTATGTTCCATGCCGCCATTATACCAATCAACTGGTATCCAATATTTCAATTTTTTAAAATCTGCTAAAACTTTATCATTTTTAGGATCTACATAGCGCAAAAAATACCAAGATGAACCAGCCCAATTAGGCATAGTATCTGTTTCGCGCTTGGCATCGCCACCACATTTCGGACAAGCCACATTTACCCAATCTTCAACTTTAGCTAAAGGCGAATCGCCAGTTTCAGTAGTGCGATAATTTTTTATATCAGGCAAAATAACGGGTAAATCTTTTTCTGGCACTGGCACATAGCCGCACTCGGGACAAATAATAATCGGAATCGGCTCTCCCCAGTATCTCTGCCTGGAAAAAACCCAATCACGCAAATGATAATTGGTCGTTTTAAAACCCAATTCCCTTTCTTCCAACCAATCAATCATTTTGTCTATCGCCTGCTGAACATTTAAATCATTTAAAAAATCAGAATTGACCAAAACACCATCGCCAGTCCAGGCTTCTTTTTTAATATTACCGCCAGAAATAACTTCTCTGATTGGCAAATTATATTTTTTAGCAAAATCATAATCGCGCTGGTCATGCCCTGGCACAGCCATAATCGCGCCAGTGCCATAGGTTGAGAGAACATAATCAGCGGCAAAAATCGGCACCTCTTCTTTAGTTACAGGATTTGAGGCTTTTAGACCGTGAAGTTCGACTCCGGTTTTAACCTTTTCCAAATTTGTCCTTTCTAGTTCTGTTTTTTTCTTAGTCAGCTCAATATAATCCAAAACCTCATCATAATTATCTATTTGGTCTGCAAATTTTTGAATTAATTCATGTTCAGGCGCCACAACCATATAAGTACAGCCAAAAAGCGTGTCTGGCCTGGTAGTATAAACTGGCAAATAATATCCTTTATCTTCGACTAATTCTGTTTTGCTAATAATTTTAAAAACAACCTGGGCGCCATGGCTCTTGCCAATCCAATCGCTTTGTTGTTTTTTTATTTTTTCCAAATAATTAACTTTGTCCAAATCTTCAAGTAAGCGGTCAGCATAAGCAGTGATTTTCAGCATCCATTGTTCTCTTTCCCGCCTAACTACATCACCGCCGCATCTTTCGCATTTATCATTAACAACTTCTTCATTAGCTAAACCAACATTGCATTTGGTGCACCAATTAATATCCATTTTTGTTTTATAAGCCAAATTCTTTTCAAAAAGTTTTAAAAATATCCACTGGGTCCATTTGTAATAATTAGGGTCAGATGTGTTTATCTCTCTGGACCAATCAAAAGAATAGCCAAGCGATTTTAATTGCCTGGTAAAAGTTACAACATTTTTTTCAGTAGTGACTTTGGGATGCTGGCCAGTTTTAATGGCATAATTTTCAGCTGGCAAGCCAAAAGCATCCCAGCCAATGGGGAATAAAACATTATTGCCCTCCATTCTTTTTTTGCGCGCTAAAATATCTAAGGCCGTATAAGAACGGCAATGCCCGACATGCAGACCTTCGCCAGACGGATAAGGAAATTCAATCATGCAATAATACTTGGACTTTTTAGAAAAATCCTCGGCTTTATTCAAATCTGATTTCTCCCAATTTTTTTGCCACTTGGCTTCAATTTCTTTTTGATTATATTGTTCCATATTTTTTGCTAATAGCTTATTGCGAATAGCGTATAGCGAATAGCAAATAGTTTATTTTAACCCATATGCTATATGCCATTTGCCATAGGCTATATGCCATAGGCCATAAAACAATTTTACGCAAAAATCAGTATTTTTTCAAGCCATAATAATTTAAAATGACGAAAACTATTAGATGTCATGCTTAGGTTCTCGAAGTATGACGTCGCCCTTCGAGAGCCTCAGGGTGACATAAGTTCAGTGTTTTCGCCAAATAATTTTTATAAAAGAAAAACCCCGCACCTTTTCTTTGAAAAGGTGCGGGGCAAAGTATTCAAGAAACAAGGAACAAGTGTTAAGAAACTGCGCGAGCCCGCAGGCGGTCAAAGGCACAGCCAGGGCTGTCGTAGCTGACCTCCATCTCGTCATCGCGCCAGTCCACGACCGGCACATCGCCATCGGAATCGCGGGAACCCGTGCAGAGCGTCACATTGTTGATGTCCAGATGCTTGCTGGTACGCCAGTGGTAAAAGAGCTCCAGCAAAAGGCGTTCTTCCAGGGTGATGCCGTTGATGCCGCGTTTTTCGCACTCTTCGGCAGAGAGGTTTTTGTTTTCCTCGTCAGCTTCCACTCTGTCGCGCAGCCAGATGGCATAGGTCTTTTCAGACGTGCGCACTGATTTGATGGTGTCCAAATTTTCGGTGTAACGCCAGGATGAAAAGCGCTCTTTGCATTTGTCATAAGTGCGGTTTGCGGTCATGCCTTCCAGTACGACCACGAGCCAGTTGAATCCCTCTTGCTTTTCGGGGAGAACGATCTTTGAGAAGTCGGCCTTGATGCCGAAAACTTCTTCGTAGAAACGCTGCCACTCAAGCCGCGGGTCAGGAATGCCCAGCGCCTTGACTAGCGCCTCCTGCAGTTTGCCCTGATTTTTGATCCAGTACTGCATGTCCTCGGGTGCGAGGTGCGGCAGCTGTTTTAACACAGCTGCTCCGAATTCCAGCGTTTGCCTTGTCGTGTCCTTTTTGGGGACGGTTCCATGTTTTATCATGGACGGTTCCTCCTGCGTTTAAAGTCCGCCGACTTTATTTTGCTCTAATCATAGCATATTTTTACATTTTTGTCAACTACTTATTGCTCTATACTAGCTAATTTTAGCCAAAAAATATAGAAAAGAGCCTACTTTTTCGTAGGCCCTTTAATTTTCGCTGATGCTTTAGTTTTGTCTAACACTTCTGCATAATCGCCGAGTAACCTGCGCCATCGCGACTTCTTTGCCCTTGATTGAAGGTCACTGATCCCCTGGCTAAAACTGGCGCGTTTCATTTCCTCAGTTATGTCGCCAAACCAGATGTTTTGAAAAAGAAATGATTGTCTAGCCCTTCTTAGGTTTGGATTCATAAAAGCAAAAATGTCTATATGATCCTCGTCGCAAAGCCTGCCCGCAAATAAATCATTAAAAATAGCAATCTTATATGCACCGCAATCTGCGATACTCAATGGTTCATGTAATTCGTCTAGGCTAAACGGCACATCCAATTCAAAATGTAATTCTGCAAGAACACCTCTATCAACAGAATGCTCTTTCCCACTGTAATCATATTGGTCTGATTCAAAAAAATATGGCGGGATTCTTGTGTCCTGAAAGAGCAAAAAAGCTCTGAGCCAACTACCATACATAAAAAATGAAAATATTCTGAAACGTTCATCTGTGGGTAAAGTAAATTGATTTTCCGGTTCGCCAAAAACATCAATCAAATTATCCAGATTGCAAAAATTCATGCAAACTTTTTCATCGCCAATATGCAGAGTTAGGGCTTTAAGGCATGGCATATTATCCATAATTTCCTCCTTTCTTTTTTTAAAGAGCTGAATTTAGTTTATTATAAATTAAAAAAATCCGCAAATAAAAAGCCTCCCGCTCGTCTAGGCCGAAGCCTGGCGGCGCGGGAAGCTTTAATCTACATAGATAAGGCGCAATCTTTGCGGATCGTAAGCAATGCCCGACATGAAAAATTTTGGCAATTTTTGTTTCTTTATATATTCTTGGTCGAAAAATCCTAAAACATTCATTGTGCCAAATTTTTCATCCAATATCCTTCCAGCGAATTGATTGTAGAAAAACAAATATTTAAGCCGCTTATTCATGACGATTCTGGGCTTAACGCCAAGAGCACAAACAATATCACCAATTTTAATATCCTGTTCTGGCTCAAAATGTACTTCCACAATTCTATCATTTTCCCTAAAAGCCAAAATTTTGCCCAAGCCAATCTCCTCATATTTATACAAATAAGCATTGTCATAACCAATAATCAAATAAATTTCCTGGGGCACGCCCAAAACATCACAAAGCTCATCGTAAGTAAAATCACTAAGATAAAATTTAAATGCGCCAATTTTGAAAGAGCCGGTTTGGGGAAGATCAGAAATTTCAATCATTTTTATTCCCTCCTTTATTTTGGACCTTGATTTTTTTCCTAATTTTATATAAGATGATTATATTAAATTTTAAACAAAAAGAAAATAAATGGAGAGGTATAAAAAAATGGCGGAAAACACAAAAGCAAATCTGGCAACCGAACTCTGGTTTTTGAGAGAAGAAAAAGAATTGCTACAGAAAGGCGCTGTCAAAACATCCGTGCGTGTAGGAGATCGCACCAGCATAACTACCGATCCAAAGGGAGGCTATAAAATCGGCAGCTTTGTTACTTTGAAAATTCAAAAGGGCGTCACGCCTCATGTTTTTGATGATTGGGAAACAAAAATTGTTATAACTGATATGCATTTAAAAAGACTTTCTGACATCAAAGATGCTGATTTAAGCGAATCTTTACCTGGACAACAAAGTCAAAAAGAACTAAAAGAAAAACTTAGCCGCTTCTACGGGCGCGAAATAAAGGAGGATGAATTAATGACCATTATAAATTTTGAACTTGCTGACAATTTGAAAAGCGCGGAAGATTTAGTGAAGGCAAAAATTCTGCAATTAGCCGAGCAACCAAAAGACAATACAGCTGAATTTTCTGCTGAACATCTTACGGTTCCACTGATTGAGCACGATTATCCTGCCATGACTCCGGCCATGTGGAATGCCGCCTATAAAGCTTTTGAACTTAATGACAGAAACATAATGCTAGTAGGAGACCCGCGGGGTTGTGAAGAAATTTTGAAAATTTTTCGCCGCGACCCCAAATTCATCGGCGGTGGCATGGGTGTTGGCTTTAAAGATGAAGCAGTAAAATTTGTTGATGAGTTGGATTCATTGGCTAAGGCCATTGGTTCAATCAATTTTGTCCGTAAAACATCGGACAATAAGCTAATTGGCTATAATACTGACGGACTTGGCTATGCGCTAAGTTTGGAAAATACTTTTAGAAAAAATGGGAAGCAACTCACAGGCCAAAAAGCAGTAATTCTTGGCGCCGGAGGAACTGGCAATGCTGTGGCATTTGCTCTGGCACAGAAAGGCATGCGCTTATTTATTTTTAACCGTACGGTTGAGAAAGCCGAGACTCTTTCAGAACGAATCAATGGGTATCTTAAACTTACGGGAGATGCTAAGGTCCGTTTTGGCGGCGAAGACAAGATTGCTTCTGATATTAGTAATGCTGATGTCGTTATTAATGTGTCTACAAAAGGCGCTGCTGGAGAAATGCAAAATTATAATGCACTTGCCTCGGCTAAATTGCCTGCAACTCCGGAAAATGTCAATGAAAATGAAAAAGAGGCTGAACAAATTATTAAACTGATTCCAAGGCAAGCAATACTCAGTGATATTTTACTAACAAAAGAACCGACACCATTTATGCGTCTGGCACAAACAAGAGGTTTCCAAACCCTTGATGGACTACCCATGGTTGTTAATCAGGGCGTTGAAGCTTTTTGGCTCTTGTATGAAAAAATTCTAAAAGAAAAAGGCATTAACAAACAGGATGTGACCAAAATAATGAGCAAAGCTGCTGGAATAAAAATCTAAAGTATTACAAAAACCCTTCCGCGACGCCAGGCTTCGGCCTAGACGAGCGGAGGGGTTTTTCTTTTCTACTATTTTATTTTTTCGACAAATATTCCAAAGAATCTCTCCAGTAATGCAATCCGGCCGCCACCCCGACTAGTCCGGTCAAAAGAAACAAATGAGGAGTAAAACTAAATCCGAATAAAAATGAAGCGACAGCCGCTCCTTGAGTAAAAGTTGTTATTTTCCCCGTCCATTTTGCTTTTAAAAATGGAGTTTTGACAATAAACATATAAACGGCAATGGGCAGAGCGATTATTTCTCTGGCCAAAATAGATGGTAACAATGACTGACTGACAATGCTATTTTCAGCCAGTAAGAATATCTTGATAAAAATGCATAATATTACTGTGGTAAAAAATAACCTATCGGCAAACATATCAAATTTGGCGCCAAAATTTGTTTTTTGATTGAAATGCCTGGCGATAAAACCGTCCAGCATGTCTGAAAGAGCAAAAACCAAAAAAGTAACGGCTTTAAACCAGTCGCTAAAACCGGAAAATAATACATAAACTAAAAAAGGCGTGCCAATTACCCTCAATAAGGTAATAATATTGGGCACATTAATTATTTTTTCTTCAATTTTATTTTCCATATTTTTTTATATATTCTTCTAATCCTTTCTTAAAAATTTCCATGGCTTCTTTAATATCTTTTTCATTTAAAACATAGGCAATGCGAATTTCATTTTTACCTAAACCTGGAGTGACATAAAAATCTTCTGCTGGCGTGACCATTACTGTTTTATTATTAAAATTGAAATCCGTCAACATCCATTTCACAAAATCTTCGCTATCCTCAATTGGTAATTTAGCAATAATATAAAAAGCTCCCTGCGGTAAAGCACAGACTACACCAGGAATTGATTTTAAAATATTAAAGACAATATCTCTACGCTTCAAATATTCATCACGTACCGAATCAGTATATTCTTTTGGCGCATTTAAAAGCGGGATGACTGAATACTGTTCCAAGGTTGGAACAGCCAAACGTGCCTGTGCAAATTTTAAAATATTTTGCATTAATTCTGTATTTCTGGAAACTAATACGCCGACTCTGCCGCCGCAATGATTAAATCTCTTGGAAACAGAATCAATCAAAATAGCTCGATCAGAAATTTCTGGAAACTCTAAAACAGACGTATGCCCTTCGCCGTTGTAAATAAATTCCCTATAAACCTCGTCGGATATGACAAATAAATTATTCTTGTAAGCCAAATTAACAATATCTTGGAGTTCTTTTTTAGCATAAACTGCTCCAGTCGGATTATTGGGATTGCATATTAAAATTGCTTTAGTTTTAAATGTTAATTTCTTTTTAATTTCTTCAAGGGGAGGCAAGCGGAAATTATTTTCAACTGATAAAGTAATCGGCACAAGATTAATATTAGCCATTGAACTAAAACCACGAAAATTTGGGTAAAAAGGCTCGAAAATAATTATTTCATCGCCAGGATCGCAAATTGCCATCAGCGCAAAAAATATTGCTTCTGAGCCCCCCATAGTCACCATAATATTTTCTTTTTCCAAACTTAAACCATGACTTAAATAATATTTTTGCCAAGCCCTAATAACTTCAGGAATGCCCTGAGAAGGCGCATACAAAACAACTTTGCCCTTAAAATGGCTAAAAGTTTTTCTGATACGTCTTGGCGTTTCCATATCCGGCTGACCAATATTTAATTGGTAAATAAAAATGCCCCGACTTTTGGCTGCGTCAGCCAACGGGGCAAATTTTCTAATCGGTGAAACCGGTGTATTTTTTATCCTTTGTGATAATTCCATAGTTTATTTATTACCCCAATCAAATAAGGGACTTTCTTTGTTTTCTAATCGTTGCAAATATTTATATGCCGAAAGCGCGGCTTTCGCGCCTTCTCCAGCAGAAATAACAATCTGTTTGTATTTAATATTTGTTACATCTCCTGCACCAAAACAGCCAGCCACATTTGTCTGGCAATCTGAATCTATAATAACGGCATTATTTTCATCGATTTTAACTAAATTTTTAACTGGCTTTGCATTAACAACATGCCCTATTTCAATAAATACGCCGTCTAAGGCAATTTCTTTTTTCATCTTTGTTTTTAAATTTTCCACTTCAACTGATTGAACAAATTTATTGCCATTAATCTTTGTTACTACGCTATCTAGAACCAGCTCCACATTTTTTATGCCCTTAATTTTATCTACTAAAATAGCTTCTCCTGTAAATTCATCTCTGCGATGTATTTGATATACCTTTTTACAAATACTTGCTAAATATAAAACAGATTCTAATGCTGCATTTCCTCCCCCCACAACTGCCACGGTCTTATTTCTAAATAAGGGTCCGTCGCAAGTCGCGCAATAAGCCACGCCTCTGCCTAAAAATTCTTTTTCACCGCTTACATTTAGATTCCTTGGCGTCATACCAAAAGCTAAAATAATAGCTAGGCTTTTATATTCAGTACTGCCTGTTCTAATAATAAAATTATTTTTTTCTTTTTTTACCTCTATAACTTCTTCATATTTAAAATCGCAACCAAATCTTTCTGCTTGTTTTTGAAATTTTTGCATTAGATCAAAACCGCTAATTGCTTCGTAGCCAGGATAATTTTCTACCTGACTGGCATAAGCTGCCTGACCGCCAATATTTTTCGCAAAAATCAAAGTTTTTAATTTTCTTCTGGAAGCATAAATACCGGCTGCTAAACCAGCCGGGCCTGCGCCAATAATAATTAAATCAAAAATTTCTTGCATAAAAATTATATTATCTTTTCTAATTTTAATTTTAAATTATCTTTAGTTTGAGCGCCTACGAATTCTTCAATTACTTTGCCGCCTTTGAAAATTTTAAAAGCTGGTATAGACATAATTTCATATTTTTGGGCTAAATCAGAGTTTTCATCTACATTGCATTTACCTATTTTAACTGGTTTGTTTTCAAAATCCTTGGCCAATTCTTCTAATATTGGTCCCATCATTTTGCATGGACCGCACCAATCAGCCCAAAAATCCACTAAAATTGGGACCTGGCTATTTATTACTTCTTCTTCAAAATTAGACGATGTAAGTTTGATTTCTGGCATAAAATAAATTTGGCTAATATTAAATAATAATCTCAGTAATAAAAATCAATAAATTATTGACAAATATATCAAAATATGCTATAATACAGTTATTAATAATAAGGAGGAGCTAATGGCAGTTACAATTAAAAAGATTATTGCCTGGACAATCCTGCTACTGATAACAGGATCTATCCTCTTCTATGCTGGCAAATGGTGCTTTTTCAGCACAGGAATTATTCACCAGCTCGTCACTACTGCTATTTTTGCCTACATTGCTTACGTTTTGCTCGTGTTCCTTGTTGGCGCTATTGGCATAGGTTTGCTCTGGCTATTTGCTATCATGCTAAAATGGCTAGTGGGCGCCACCGATGAATGGTCGGGCGGTAAGTAAACTTATGGGCGGTCGGAAAAAAAATTCCGGCCGCTTTTTTTATTATATTTTTTTTCTTAATACGTCTTCTTTATATACATTAATTATATCATTTACTTCAATAATTGGTTTGCCGATAAAATTCAATCCACAATCCTGGCCAACGACTGCATCGGTTACAACTTCTTTTCCTATTTTTAATTCTGAAATCTCGCCCTGTCCGATTTGTTCTCCTTTTCTTAATATATCTGCCTTGACTCCTTTAGCAATTTTCCCTTCTAAAACTTTAGCCCCAACAATCATACTTTTGGACTCGGTTCTAAAAATAGCCAACACTTTAAGTTTGCCCAAGTCAGTTCTCACTATTTCAGGCGAAAGCATTTCGGTCATTTGGATTTTAATATCTTCCAGCAATTTATAAATGACATCATAAAAATTAATATTAATGTTTTTATCTCGCGCTAATTCTGCGGCAGCAGGCGTGGCTTTAACGTGAAAGCCTAAAATTATAGCACCAGTATTTGTTGCCAAATCAACATCGGCTTCATTTACATTGCCCAAGCCCTTAGAAATTATAGCCGCCTTAACTTCTTGAGACTCAATTTTTTCCAATGATTCTGAAATTACCTCTAAAGAACCAAGCACATCAGCCCTTAAAATAATATTTAATTTTTTGACACCTTCTTTTTCCTCTTCTTCTTTAGATTTCACGGTCTTTTTTACTATAGTTTTTTCTTTCATAAGATCGTGTGCGCTAACTTTTCTTTGTTTTCTCTCAATTTTTTCTATTACTTCTGCAATGTCGCCAACTTTTGGCAAAAATTTTAGACCAACAACCTTAACTGGCGTTGAAGGTAATACATCTTTTATATCTTTATTATTAAAATCTTTTAAAGCTCTGGCTTTGCCATAAAAAGCATCATTAATTACAATATTATCGCCAATCTTTAATGTGCCGTTATGAATTAAAAAAGTAGCTACTGGACCCTCACCCTTATCAATGTGTGACTCAATAATTGTACCTATTACCTTTCCCGCAGGATTAGCAATTAGTTTTTCTTTTTGCATCTCTGCTACTAAAATTACAGTGGTTAATAAATCATCAATGCCCATATTTTGTTTGGCGGAAATGGGCACACAAATAGTTTTGCCTCCCCAATCTTCAGGAATAAAATTCATTTTTGATAAATCTTGCTTTACTCTTTCAATATTAGCATCTGGTAAATCAATTTTATTAATAGCCACAATCATAGGCAATTTTGATTGCTGAATAATTTTAATGGCTTCAATTGTCTGGGGTTTAACACTATCGTTAGCAGCCACGACTAAAATGGCTATATCGGCCACTCGAGCGCCTCTTGACCTCATGGCTGTAAAAGCTTCGTGCCCAGGAGTATCAATAAAAGTAATTAATTTATCTTGCTTCTTTACTTGATAAGCGCCAATGTGCTGGGTTATACCGCCAGCTTCCGTATCAATAACATTTGTTTTTCTAATAGCGTCAAGTAATTTTGTTTTTCCATGATCAACATGGCCCATTACCACAACAACAGGCGGCCTTTCTTTAAAATTCTTCCTCTCCTCTGTTTCAAGAATTCTTTTAATACGCTTATCTAAATTTTCAACTTCTGCGATTTCTTCATCTTCGGATAGAATAACCTTTATACCAAATTCATCAGCCACGATTGAGGCAGTGTCAAAGTCAATTCTCTCGTTTAATGAAGCCATCACGCCGTTTTTCATCAATTGCTTAATAACCTCATTTATCGGTTTATTCATTAATTGAGATAAATCCTTAACAGTAATAACTGCTGGGATTTTAATTTCTTTTGGCTCTCTTTCCTCAATTCTTTCAGTACTTTTAGTTAACTCGCTCTTGATAGCGACTTTATTTAATTCAATTTTTTCTTTTATCTTTTCACCTAAATCTAATATTTTTCTAGCCAAACGATCATCTACTTTAATGGCCCTTTTGCCAATATCAAAACCAAACTCTGGCAATATTTCCAAAAGTTCCGCTGAGTTAAGCTTTAATTTTCTGGCTAATTCCGAGACATTCATAAAGATAAAAAATAAGGATATGTCATCCTTTGCTCTAATAATACTTATAAAAATGGTAAAAGTCAATGAATAAAAGCTTAAACTTGCCATTTTCCTAATTCTATGCTAAGCTACAATTAATAATTAATAAAATTAATAGAGGATTAAAGATCGTTACAGTGCAAAAATGGCGAAAAATGCTTAAATATTCAACTTTTTAAATGAACTCACATAACAAAAAGCTAAAATTCGCACTCACAAAACTAAGCTAATTAAGCTTGGTAATTGTTCTTTTTATCCTCTATCTACCATTAGGAGAAAATATGATTATTAATAGTTATATGCTTTTGGCTATTGCCGCTGTTTTGGCATTTATAGTCGGCTATTTTGTTAGAAAATATTTATCTGGCAAGGAGGTAAAGGATGCTGAAAGCAAGGCAGAAAATTTAATTAAAGAAGCCAAAAACAAACAAAGAGAATACCTCTTGCAAGCCAAGGATAAAGCGCTAAAAATTATTGATGATGCCAAAAGAGAAGAACAGGAAAGACGCAAAGAATTATTTCATATTCAACAGAGACTAGAGAAGAGAGAGAGCATTTTTGACCAAAAACTTCTGGATTTAGAAAATAAACAGCAAAGACTTTTGGATAAAGCGCGCGAAGTGGAAGAGGTAAAAGAAAGAATAAACAAATTAAAAGAAGAGCAGTTTCAAAAATTGGAAAAAATCGCCAAAATGACACAGGCCGAAGCTAAAGATGTGCTCCTGCAAAACACTGAACGAGTAGTTAAGGATGACATTTTGGGGCGTATTAAAAAATTGCAAGCAGAGGGCCAAGAAGAATTAGACCAAAAAGCCAAAGATATCTTAGGCATTGCTATCCAGCGCTGTTCTGTCTCCCATGCTCAAGAAATTACAACCACAACCGTTTCTTTACCTAGCGATGAAATGAAGGGCAGAATCATCGGTCGTGAAGGCCGAAATATTCGTAGCATTGAACAATTAACAGGCGTGGAAATTGTGGTTGATGATACGCCTATGGCTATCACTATTTCTGGCTTTTCGCCAATCAGGAGACAAGTTGCTAAAAGAGCGCTTGATTCTTTGATTGCTGACGGACGCATCCACCCAGCCAGAATTGAAGAAGCGATTGAAAATGCTAAAAAGGAAATAGCCATTGAAATAAAAAAGGCCGGTGAAGATGCTTTATACGACCTGGGCATAACTGGCATTGACCCAAAATTAGTGCAAATTTTGGGCAGATTAAAATTCAGGACAAGTTATGGCCATAATGTACTATTACACTCGCTAGAGGTCGCCCATTTGGCAGGATTAATCGCTGAAGAAGTGGGTGCCGATGTGACTGTTTGTAAAAAGGGCGGTCTTTTCCATGATATTGGTAAAGCTGTTGACCATGAGGTTAAGGGCGGACACCCAGAAATAGGTTATGACATTATGAAAAAGTTTAACATGCCTGAAGATATTGCTTATATCTGTATTGCCCATCATGAAGATAATCCAAAAACATTGGAAGGAATTATTTGTAAAGTAGCTGATGCTATTTCAGGCGCACGGCCAGGCGCACGTAAAGACACTTATGAACGATATTTGCAAAGACTGGAAGAGCTTGAAAATATTGCTAATCGCTTTGCTGGCGTGCAAAAATCCTATGCCATTCAAGCAGGTCGCGAAATTCGCGTCTTTGTTGTGCCAGAATCTGTTGATGATTTGGAATCAATGAAATTAGCACAAGGCATTGCTCATCAGATTGAAGAAGAACTTAAATATCCTGGCGAAATAAAAGTCACGGTAATCCGCGAAAAGCGTATTACTGAATATGCCAGATAAATAAATATGGAAAAAATAAAAATTGTTTTTTTGGGAGATATTTTTGGTAAAATTGGACGAAAAGGCGTGATTAAATTATTGCCCACCCTAAAAAAAGAATATAGGCCTGATTTTATTATTGCTAATGCAGAAAATTTGGCTCATGGACATGGCATTACCAGAAGCAGTTTGCAAGAAATGCTTGCCGCCGGCATTAATTTTTTCACTTCAGGCAATCATATCTTTGATAAGCCCGATGGCGAATTTATTCTGGCCGAAAAAGACGCTCCTATTATTAGACCCGCTAATTATATTGAGGAAATGCCTGGACAGGGCGAAAAAATCCTCAATATTGGCGAAAAAAAGCTGCTTGTGGTAAACTTAATGGGCAGGGTATTCTTTACAGAAAATTATAAGAATCCATTCAAAACCGTGGAGGAACTGCTAAAAAAGTATAAAAATGAAGATTTGGCAGGTATAATCGTGGATTTTCATGCCGAAGCAACAAGTGAAAAAGTAGCGCTTGGCTATTTCCTTGACGGCCAAGTTTCTGCTATAATTGGCACACATACGCATATTCAGACAGCTGATGAAAAAATACTAAATAATGGCTCTGCCTACATCAGCGATGTGGGCATGATAGGCGCTAAAGAATCAGTTATTGGCCTTGATAAAGACCAGGTTGTACAAAATTTCATCAATGAAGCCGGCATGTCAGCTGATATCCCAGAATCTGGCCAATGCATTATTAATGGCATATATTTGGAAATCGATAGTAAAACGAAAAAAGCCATAAAAATAAAAAGAATAAATAAACTGACTGAAATAAAATAAATTAAACTAACCTTTATAAAGGTATGAATAAAGCTAGCTTAATCGAGGTCGTAGCCTCAAAAACAAAATTAACAAAAAAGCAGATTGAAGAAGTTTTGGACACTATTTTGGATTCTATAACCGACAGTTTGAAAAAAGCAGAAGAAGTTACATTAACCGGCTTTGGCACTTTCTCTGCCAAAGTACGATCTGCCAGAAAAGGCGTTAATCCACAAAAACCATCAGAAAGGATTGATATCCCGGCTGTGACGATTCCCAAATTCAAATCAGGTAAAGCATTAAAAGATGCTTTAAAGGGAAAATAAAAAGGTACCACTACTACCTCTAATCAAAAAAGTCCCGCGTCGCGGGATTTTTTTGTAAATAAAAACCTGTCGTTCGCGAATGACAGATTAAAAAAAGCCCCCGAATCTTCTTCGGGGGCATTGTAATGCCTATTTATGTTAGAGCGCCGGCAGTAGCGCTCTGCCTAACTTTTTCATCCGTCTTTCGGCTCCTTTTTGGAGGTTGGGCTTAGCCGCGTTATTTACGCGTCAAACATTGACGCGCTTTTGCGCGGCTGGTGCCTGGGGTCAGGCCCGGGACGTGCCGGTGTGGGTCGACAAAAAAATGTTCTTCGTGGCGGGTTTCGCCATGGGCGGTCCAACGTTCCTTATTGTTCTCCTCCTTTTTTGGAGTTTGAGCGCCCCGACCACCTTGGTGGGGCTGCGCGGTTTTTTCTGAAAAATTATTCTTTTCCTTGCCGCCAGCGACAAAAGTACCTAGGTAAATCCGCTTGGGAATCGCATGTTCCCTCCGTCTGTAGCGTGGCCGGTAGATTTCATTGTCTGCACAGTCAGAACGTTTTTTGATTTTATTGAGGACTGCACAGAACATTGCCGCCTGGAACTTTCATTCCAGCCCTGGTTTTAGGGGCAACCAAGGAGCCCGAAAACATTACAGTGTTTTCTCCTCATTTTCCCTCCGGTTTTGGTGGAAAAATCTTGGACAGTACTTACCAAGCAGGGGCCGCAACCCTGCGGCAAGTCATTTTGAGCACCTGCAGTCACCTCCTCTATTTTAATTTATATTTTCAAATTACTTTATATATTTAGCATAAGTATATGCTTTTGGCAATAGTCTTCACTTTCTAAAGCCATAAATTTTCATTTATGACCTTGGAAAATGGGAGGCCTTTTCATTCCTCCCCTAGAGATCTGCTTCTCTGGCTCTCCACTTTATTAGCAACTTACCATCGTCGCTAACAGGCAGGGGACGCCTTGCGGTTTGCGGGTAACCACTCCGCATTGATTTCCAACTCCGCCAGGAGTTGTTGGTTCGTATTTGCTATTTTTTTACTACCCGGGCATAATTCCTCCTTTTAGCTCCGGTGTTTGTGGTGAAAATTTGGGCGGAGCCGCGAAGCGGCTCCGCCCATTTCGTTACTTGCTGCGTTTGCCGCCCTTGCTGGACGGTTTGCGGTGGCCACGGCTGGTCTTGTCGCCTCTGGCCGCTGCCGCTTGCATGCCCGCGACATCGGGCTGCGGAGCAGGCTCGCCAATGGGCTCGCCGCCGCCGACAGCCACCATGGCAGGCGCTTCGGGTTCGGTTTCCTCGGCTTCCTCGACAACCGGTGCCGGAGTTTCGATTTCCGGTTTGCTTTCGGTTGTGGGTGTCGCGGTGGGCTGGATCGGCTTCTGCTCCCTGACGCGCAATTTTTCATGCGCGCCCCAGGCATTGAGGTAGGTCAGAGCCAGCACGTCGGTTAGTTTCAAGAACAGATTCTTGATCTCTGCCGGCATGCTGTTCTTGCCATTGATGTAGGCCGAAATTTGGCAATTCAGCTTTTCCCTGGCCGGGAGATCCTCTTGCGAGAAGACCATGAAAAAGCGTTTTGCCAGGTCCGGGGGCATGGTCAGAGATTCCTTGCGCTCCCTGACCTTAATGCTGTTGCCGGATCGGCTGTCTTTCTCGAAACCGACCTCGGTCACATCCCAGAAACAGACCGGTTGACCTTTTTCCAGGAAGAAGCAGGCTTCCACCATGATGAAATGCCGCAGATGAGAAAACCTTTCCCAACCGCCGTTGACCTTGTAGGTCGAAGCTTCGATCTGGCTCCCGAGAGGAGTGCAGACGGCCGTGGCTTTGCGCCAGTTTTTATCTTCGCTCACAAAGCGAAAATATTCACCGACATCAAAGCCAAAATGGCTCACCTGCACTCGCATGTTCTTCAGCTGCTCTGCTGTGGCGACAAAGTTATCACCAAGCAGACAGTTGAGAACGATGCTTTTGGCCCCGATATAGACCCCTTCCATGCCCCTCAGGACACTTGCGATTGCTTCGTTTATGTCCATCACGGCCTTCACCACATAATGTCTTTTCATATCTTCCTCCTTTTTGTTCGGTTAGAGTTTTTTCTTATAACCTATATATTAAAAGGTGCATTTCTTTAATCTTCCTCATCTCAAGACAAAATAACCTACTAGAGATTATCCCGTCCTGAGATGAGAGCAGGAACAAAATTGCTCCTGCTAGGTTTGGGTTTTTTAGGCGTTGACCGCGACCTGGGTCGGCTGGTCAAAATCCCGGGAAAGGTTATAAACAGTTCCTATGATTTCGCCAAGACCGTGCTCCACCGCATATTGCGCATCCTTTTCGGACATATCGCGGATTTCGCCAGTAATCAACTTCACTCTTTTTTCCTTCATTTTTGCCTCCTTTAGGTGGTTTATGAAGTTGTATTTCTTAAGTCCCCGACAAAGGGCCAGAGTTTCCCCCTATAAAAGTTTTAAAAAGTACATTTATTTGGTGGGGGCCTCAAATGACCCTTTATGCGGGACTCAAAATAATTGGCAAGAAACTGGAGGTATTGTTCCGATTTGCATCGAAACGCCTAACTTTGAGCGCAAGGCTCTGTTAGGTAAAACATTAAAGATAGGAAGTTTCCAGGTTTAGCCAGAAACATTCTAAGCTTTAATGCCACTACTACCCCCATTTTTCTGCCAATTAAACTTTTCTATTCTCAAAGAATTACTCATCATATCATATATTTAGTATTTTGTCAATACCTAATAAGACTAAATTGGCTAATATTAAATAAAAAATATCATACGATATAATAATAAGTCAGCCCAAATTAACACTTTCTTAAATAAAAAAGCACCCCGCATGGCGAGGTACTTTTTAAATATCTATCTTTAATTTATTCTTTATTCTTTTTCCTAAAGCCAGTGCCTGCTGGAATTAACCTGCCAATAATCACATTTTCTTTTAGGCCTTCTAGTTTATCAACTTTTCCTGAAACAGCGGCATTAATTAATACTCTGGATGTTTCTTGGAAGGAAGCTGATGATAAGAAACTGCGAGTAGTCAAAGAGACTTTTGTCACGCCCAAGAATAATTCTTCATAAATAGCTGACGCGCCACCTTCTTTTTTAACTTCATCATTGGCTTCAAGAACCTCTGCTTTTTCTAAAATTTCGCCTGGCAATAAATTAGTATCGCCCGCATCCTTAACCATTACTCTGCTAAATAATTGCTTAATAATTACTTCAATATGTTTTTCGTTTAATCTTTGGCCCTGGGAGGCATAAATATATTGAATTTCTTTGACAATATATTTTTCAATATCACTCTTACCCTTTAATTTAAAGAGTTGATGCAAGTCCAAACTGCCTTCTGTTAATTGATCGCCTTTTTTAACAAAATCACCATCTTTAATCCAAATGCGATAGCCCGGCGGAATTATATATTCTTGTTCCTTTTCCACTTCAGCAATAATTTTAATTGATTTCTCTGAGACCTTAGCCAGACCAGATCTTTTAGCTTTTATTTCGTCCGTACCAACGACAAATAATGTTTCACCTTTTTTGACTTTATCGCCTTCTTTAACCTTTATTTCGGCTTTCTTGCCTTTCAGCGTGTAATTATCTTCTTCAATATCATCAAATCTTATTTTGATAATCTTTTGGCCATGAGTTGTACTGAACAATACTTTGCCTTTTTCATCTTCAATTCTTTTTGGTGCATCTGAAATCGAGACAATGCCATCAACTTCGGAAATAAAAGCTTTTCTCTTGGGCGGCCTAGCTTCAAATAGTTCTTCCACCCTAGGTAAACCTTGGGTAATATCAGAGCCAGCAATACCGCCGGTATGGAATGTTCTCATTGTTAATTGTGTGCCTGGTTCACCAATGCTCTGTGCCGCAATAATACCGACAGCAGTGCCTAATTTGACTAATTCATTGTAACCCAAATCATAACCATAGCATTTCTGACATACGCCTTTATATAATTTGCATGTCAAAACCGAACGAACATTGATTTGTTCTAGATTTAAAGCCCTTAATTTTCTGGCAGCGGCTTCAGTGATCAATTCGCCCTTATTAACAATAACTTCTTTTGTTACTGGATCTACAATTTTTTCTAAACAAATCCTTCCCCAAACTCGGTCAATCAAATCAACGCCTATTTCTTCACTTTCTTTTCTTGTATAAATCATTCCTTCTTTGTCTCCGCAATCTTCTTCCCTAACCACCACGTCTTGAGCTACGTCAATTAATCTACGAGTTAAATAACCAGCATTAGCTGTTCTTAATGCGGTATCGGTCAAGCCCTTTCTTGAGCCGTGAGTGGAAATAAAAAATTCCAATACATCAAACCCCTCCTTAAAACTGCCTTTAACAGGCAATTCAATAATTTCGCCTGCTGGGTTAGAGACAAGACCCTTCATGCCAACCATCTGTGTGACTTGAGCCCAAGAGCCGCGAGCGCCGGAAATAACCATTGTATAAACAGACCCGTTCTTGTCTAAACTATCCTTACCCAAAGCGACAATTTTGTCCTTAATGCCAGTCCAGATTTCAATAATCTTGGCATGCCTTTCGCTTTTAGTTAATAAGCCCTGCAAATATTGGCTGTCAATTTCATCAATCATTTTATCGCCTTCTGCAATAATTGATTCTTTTTGCGTTAAAGTTGGCAAATCATCCATGCCCCAAGAAAAACCGCTTAAAGTCAAATAATAAAAACCTGCATCTTTAATAGCGTCTAAAATTTGGGCAGTTTTTTCTTTGCCAAGCATTTCTAAACAATATTTAACAATATCACCCAAATTCTTGGTTGTAATTTGTTCATTATAAAATGGCATGCCTTCGGGGAAAATTTGATTAAAAAATAATCTGCCTACATTTGTTTCCACTAATTCTGCTTTTTTCTTGCCCGGCAAAACCATTAATACTTTAATTTTTTCATTAATGGCAATTACGTGGGATTTATAAGCCAAAGTTGCCTCTTCTACAGAAGACAATACTTTTGGCTCTGCTTTAATATCTTTTAATGTCGTAACAAAATTCCAGCCCCAAACAATATCCATTCTCGGCGTATTAACAGGATTACCCGTTGCAGGTTTTAATAAATTTCTTGCCGAAAGCATTAATTCTTTAGCTTCTGTTTTAGCTTGTTCAGTTAATGGTACATGCACAGCCATTTGATCGCCATCAAAATCAGCATTAAAAGCAGAACAAACTAAAGGATGGAGCTGTATAGCTTTACCCTCAATTAGAACGGGATGAAAAGCTTGGATACCTAAACGATGTAAGGTGGGGGCACGATTTAATAAAACATGCGCATCTTTTACAATTTCTTCCAAAATGTCCCAAACTTCTGGCCTACCGCTTTCAATAAAACGATTAGCACTTCTTATATTATGAACAAATTCTCGCTTTATAAGTTGGCTAATAATAAATGGTTTAAATAATTCCAGAGCCATGCGTTTTGGCAAACCGCATTGATCTAATTTTAAATTTGGACCAACGACAATAACGCTGCGGCCAGAATAATCAGTGCGCTTACCTAATAAATTCTGTCTAAAACGGCCCTGCTTCCCTTTTAAAATGTCGGCTAATGATTTCAATTGCCTTTTTTGGCCAGTTGAAGCTTTAGTAGTTTTAGTATGTCTGGCAGAATTATCAATTAAGGCATCAACGGCTTCTTGCAACATTCTTTTTTCATTTCTAATAATAACTTCTGGCGCATTTAATTCTTTTAATTTTTTCAAACGATTATTTCTATTTATAACGCGTCTATATAAATCATTTAAATCTGATGTCGCGAAACGGCCGCCATCAAGAGGCACCATAGGTCTTAAATCAGGAGGAATGACCGGAACTGCTTTTAGAATCATCCAATCGGGTTCGATATTATTTTTTATAAAATTCTTAACTAACCTTAATCTTTTAATGATTCTCTCTTTTTTTGCGCCAATAGCGTCTTCTTTCTCTGCTTCTAAAACAGTTACTATTTTAGTCAAATCTATTTCTTTTAATAAATGATCAACGGCTTCCGCGCCAATGCCGGCCTCAAAAATATGGCCAAACTTTAAAGACATATCCTGATATTCATCTTCCGGTATTATTTTTTTAACTCTCAATTCTTTGAGTTCAGCTTCTGTACGACTGAATTCTTTATCCAAATCAATTAATTCCTGATCTCTTTCCTTATTTAATTCAATAATCTTTTTGTCTTTGTCCTTAGTCTTAAGATCTTTATTATTTTTAATTTGGTTGACTCTATTTTTAAAATTGCTTTCAATTTGTTTTCTTTTGGTTTTATATTCCAAGCGCAATGCTTCTAGGGCTTGAGTTTTTAAATTATCATCAACTTTGGTTACTATAAAACTGGCGAAATATATGACCTTTTCTAAATTTTGCACTGATACATCTAAAATCAAACCCAAGCGTGATGGCACGCCCCTTAAAAACCAAATATGAGTAACTGGCGCTATTAAGCCAATATGGCCCATGCGCTCTCTACGCACCATTGAATGAGTTACTTCTACGCCGCATTTATCGCAAATAATGCCTTTATATCTTATTTTTTTATATTTACCGCAATAGCATTCCCAATCCTTTGATGGACCGAAAATTTTCTCACAAAACAAACCATCTTTTTCTGGCTTTTGAGTTCTATAATTAATAGTCTCTGGCTTGGTAACTTCGCCGTGTGACCAGGCCCTAATGGTTTCCGGAGAAGCTAATCTTATTTTAATGGCATCAAAATCAAGTGGTTTAGTTTGGTTAAATATCATTGTATTAAAATTAAATATTTAAAAAATAAAAATTATTCATCTTTTTTGCCTTTAATCGGCTTTTTGGGGATTTCGCTTAAAACAGCACCCTCTTTCATTAATTCAACATCTAAACATAAGCCCTTCAACTCTCTAACTAGGACATTAAATGATTCCGGTATATTAACTTTTTTAATTGATTCGCCCTTTATAATAGATTCGTAAGCTTTTGCACGACCAGGCACATCATCAGATTTTATAGTCAATATTTCTTGTAATGTATGAGCTGCGCCATAAGCTTCAAGCGCCCAAACCTCCATTTCGCCGAATCTTTGACCGCCAAATTGCGCTTTACCGCCAAGGGGCTGCTGAGTAATTAATGAATATGGCCCAATTGATCTTTGATGAATCTTATCTTCAACCATATGATTAAGCTTCAATAAATATTTCCAACCAACTGTAACTTTTTGGTCAAATGGTTCGCCGGTTTTACCATTATATAAAGTTAATTTTCCTTCTACTGGATAGCCAGCCTCTTCTAATAATTCTTTAATTTTCTTTTCTGATACTCCATAAAAAACAGGAGTTGCCACTTTAAAACCAAGCTTATTGGCAGCTAGACCCAAATGCGTTTCTAAAATTTGCCCCAAATTCATACGAGACACAACGCCCAGAGGACTTAAAATAATATCAATAGGTGTTCCATCGCCTAAAAATGGCATATCTTCAACTGGAACTATCTTGGAAATAATTCCTTTATTACCATGGCGGCCTGCCATCTTATCGCCAACCTGAACTTTTCTTAAATCTGCGACAGCTACTTGCACCATTTGTGTTACGCCAGGGGGCAATTTGTCACCTTTTTCCTGAGTAAATATTTTTACGTCAATTACTTTGCCATGATCACCATGTTCAAGATATAGAGAACTATCTCTGACATCACGTGCTTTTTCTCCGAAAATGGCACGCAACAACTTTTCTTCAGCCGAAAGCTCTGTTTCACCTTTTGGCGTAATTTTACCAACCAAAATATCACCGGAGCTAACTTCTGCGCCAATTCGTATAATCCCATTTTCATCAAGATTTTTTAATTTTTCTTCGCCAATATTAGGTATGTCTGCTGTAATAACTTCAGGGCCCAGCTTGGTTTCACGAACTTCAATTTGATAATTTTCAATATGGATTGAAGTAAATAAATCTTTTTGTACCACTCTTTCAGAAACAATAACGGCATCTTCATAGTTATATCCGCCCCAAGCCATAAAAGCGACTAATATATTTTGACCCAAAGATAATTCACCTTCGCTAATAGCGGGACCATCCGATAAAACTTGCCCCTTTTTAACTTTTTCACCTTTAATTATAGTTGGATGCTGATTAATGCATGTTGAGGCATTTGATCTTTGGAATTTATTTAAATCATAATATCTTAACTTGCCAGAATCTTCTAATATTTCAATACTAGCTCCGTCAACATTAACAACCTTACCTGAACCTTGGCAAATTAATGCGTGGCCAGAATAATAAGCAGACATTTTTTCTACGCCCGTTCCCACCAAAGGAGCACTTGGTCTTATTAATGGCACTGCCTGTCGTTGCATATTTGAACCCATTAAAGCTCTGACAGCATCATCATGCTCTAAAAATGGTATGCATGAAGTTGCAATGCTTACAATTTGGTTTGAAGCCACATCTACATAATCAATCTGGTCAACGCTAATAATATCGGGTTTGCCAAATTTTCTCACCTCTGCTTTTTCTGAAATAAAATTGCCCTTTTCGTCAAGAGGGGTTGTGGCAGATGTAGTAATAGAGCGCTCTTCCTGAATAGCATTTAAATAAACAATCTCATCTGTTACTCTTGGCTTGGCATTAAAATTTATTTTTTTAATTCTCAATTGATCAACTAAATCCTTATCAATCTTGTGCCCCTTTTTCGCTAATATTTTTTTTCCATCATTATCCTTAATATCCTCCAGAGCAATTCTTTCCACTATCCTATAAGGTGTTTCAATAAAGCCGTATTCATTTACTTTGGCATAGCTGGCTAAATGACCAACCAAACCTATATTTGGACCTTCTGGAGTAGAAATCGGGCAAATTCTGCCATAATGGGTAGTATGCACATCACGGACTTCAAAACCAGCTCTTTCTCTCGACAAACCGCCTGGGCCCATAGCCGAAATTCTTCTTTTATGTTCCAGTTCAGCTAAAGGATTGGTCTGATCCATAAATTGAGAAAGCTGGGAAGACATAAAAAATTCTTTGACTACGCCCATGACTGGCTTGGCATTAACTAAACGGCTGGGAGTCATGGAATCAATATCCATAGTGCTCATTTTATCGCGCACAATTCTTTCCATGCGGGCTAAACCAATTCTAAACCTATTTTGAATTAGTTCGCCAACGGCTCTGATTCTGCGGTTGCCAAGATGATCAACATCATCTGGTTCGTCTTGAGTTATGTTCAATCGAATAATTTCTTTAATTACATCTATCAAATCTTCTCTTCTTAAAATTCTAGTTTCCCTATTATTGGGAATATTGTATTTAAATCTCTGGTTAATTTTATAACGACCGACTTTACTTAAATCATAGCGCTCAAAGCGAAAAAACATTGATTCTATTAATGATTTTGCATTATCTGCAGTAGCTAGATCGCCCGGCCTTATTCTTTTATAAACTTCAATCAAACCTTCGTCTTGATTCTTGGCTATATCTTTTGCTAATGTGCTTTGAATATATTTGATAGTTGGGTGCTTATCAGCATCCTTGAATAAAGCCAATATTTCTTCATCGTTAGAGAAACCAAAAGCGCGTAATAGCGAAGTAATGGCTACTTTTCTTTTTCTATCAATTTTTACCCATAAAACATTATTAGAGTCAGTTTCTATTTCCAGCCAAGCGCCTCTATTGGGAATAACTTTAGCCCCATAATATCTTTTACCTCTTAGATAATTTGAGGTGAAAAAGACGCCAGCTGACCTAATAATCTGAGAAACAACCGCCCTTTCAATGCCATTAATAATAAAAGTGCCGCGATCTGTCATGATCGGGAAATCACCGAGATAAATTTCCTGTTCTTTCTTTTTATTGTCTTTTTTATTAGCTAAGACCGCTTTGACGCGTAGGGGCGATTCATAGGTAATATTTTTTTCACGAGATGTTTTTTCGTCAAATTTTGGCTCGTCTAAATAGTAATCTTTAAATGAGAGTTCAAGATTACGGCCGCCAAAATCTTTCATGGGCGATATTTCGTCAAAAAGTTCGCGTAAGCCCTCTTCAAAAAACCATTTATAAGATCTTTTTTGGATTTCAACCAAATCAGGCAAAATCATTGAGGGCTCGTAATCACTAAAGTTTTTTCTTTCTTTAATTTTA
Source organism: Candidatus Falkowiibacteriota bacterium (assembly GCA_016927685.1). Lineage (GTDB taxonomy): Bacteria > Patescibacteriota > Patescibacteriia > CAIXNZ01 > CAIXNZ01 > CAIXNZ01. The sequence goes on along the minus strand of JAFGMD010000009.1, from coordinate 98 downwards.
CTAGAAACTGGGTTAGATGGAGAATTTTTTTTATTAGACATAAAAAATAACTCACCTCTCGTCTTTTTTGGCGAGTTTTATTAAAATTATTATTAGGT
>JAFGMD010000008.1 GCA_016927685.1 Candidatus Falkowiibacteriota bacterium | reverse complement strand
TATCAGATTCTTTGATTTAATGTTTGCTTAATTATAATTATATGGTTATTAAATTTATTGATAAATTTGAATCAGTTTTTTATGCAGTATTATTTTCCAATCTAACTGGACATTATATTGCACCAAAGAAGAAAAATTGGGATTTATTTAGAAACGAACCATATGTTGATATAGATAATTTAAACTGGAAGGAAATTTTAGAAGAGCATAATCAACGTTATGGAGAAATTCGTTGGCTAAAGCGACAAGACGAATTTAATAAATTCAAAAATTTTATTACAGGCATTTTAAGGAGTAATAATAAAAGTAAATACAGAGTGATTATTGATAGCATTAAAAAAGCTCTAAAATTCGGACCTTATTTTGCCTTTAATAAGTAATTTTAAAAACAAAAAGAGGGCATTTTTGCCCGCTTTTTATTTTCATTTACATTTTAGATTTTTTCATAATATCTATTACTTCCTGGTCAGTTGTCTGGTCAAAATTTTCATAGAAAGCTCCGACTGCGCCAAAATAAGAGGGCGCATCCAAATAAATAACCTTATCAACTTCATTTTTAATAATTTCTAAGGAATCATGAGCGGCAACAGGAACAGCGACTATTATTTCTTTAATTTTCTGCTTCTTAATTGATTTGATGGCAGCGCGCATGGTTAAGCCGGTTGCTAAGCCATCATCAACTAAAATTACTGTTTTATTTTTTAGATTTAAAGGTTCCCTATCAGCTCTGTATTCTTTTAAGCGGCGAAGCGCTTCTTTTTTTTCTTCGGCTACTTTTTGGGCTATATATTCCTTTGGCACTCCTAGAATATTAATAGCGTCTTTATCAAAAATTCCTTCGCCGCTTTCTGTGATAGCGCCAATTGCATATTCTTCGTTGCCAGGAGCGCCAATTTTACGCGGCACAACCAAATCCAAGGGCAAGTTTAATTTTTTAGCAACTTCATTAGCTACTATTACACCACCACGGGGTAAAGCTAAAATAATGGTATTTTTTTTCTCATTATATTCTTTTAATTTTTCAGCTAGTTTTTGACCAGCTTCTTGGCGATCTAAAAAAAACATATTTATTCAATTATTACTTTAGTGCCGATTTGGGCAAAATTATATAAACGCTCCATATCACTATATTTAACATTTACACATCCCCCCGAAACATTATCATAGCCGAATTTGTTATGCCAATAAGCGCCATGTATATAATATTTCCAACCCTTATTATCTTTCGTGAAAAGCATATTCCACTTAGTATTTGGATAGTAAAAAGTATAATTAACGCCGCCGTAAGTTTTGCTGGGGATTTTATCTAGTATTTTGAATTCGCCTCTCGGGGTTGGTGTCTTGCCCTTTCCAGTAGAAACCGGGATGCTATCTAATAATTTATTGCCAAAATAATAATTCAACTTAAAATCTTTACAAATAACTTCAATTTTTTTTTCAATTTTTTGTGGTAATTTTGAAGTAGGAGAATATCCATTTTTTACTTCTAAGCCATCTTTATAATTGTCATTATCAGTATCAGGATTTGTTAAATCAGTACCAATTTTTAACTCCCAGTCGTCATTTAATCCGTCATTATCAGTATCAGCTTCAACAATTTTTAATTGTTTTTGAAGAGGAGAATATTTGTTTAATATTTCTTCATTATCTTTAAATCCATCTTTGTCTGTATCGGCTTGGAAAGGGTCCGTATGATAAATATATTGTTCCTCATAGTCGTTTAACCCATCAGCATCAGAATCTAGAGGCGCTTCAGCTTTTACAAATTTTATCAATATAAAAATTAGAGAAATTATAGCGCTAATTATCAATAATTTTTTAATCATAAATTAATTTTTTGCCCATCAAAAGCAATGTTTGTTTTAACTTTAATATTTTTATTTTTTACGAAACTAATTATTGCTTTTTGCGCTTTATTAAATTGAGGATAAGAATGGCCAATTTGGGTTAAATATAATTTTTTTATATTTAATTTTTGTGCTATCAATATTGCATCCTCGGCATTTAAATGTGTAAAAATTTGTCTATCAAAATACATAGCTGCATCCAAAATCAGAGTATTAATATTTTTAAAGTATTTTAATGATCTGGCTGGAATTTTTTTTACGTCAGAACAATAGATAAGATTGTTTATTTTGTAAGCTAATGTTGGAAATTTCTTTTCATTGATTATTGAATGATAAACCTGAAGCGGTAAAATAGATAAATTATTAATTTCAAATTTTTTATTTGCCTTGATTTCATTGAAGATTAAATTTATAAAATTGTTTTTAATCATATGCCAAGTTTGTTTTTGGCAATAAAGAGGAATTGGTTTTTTTAGCCATTTATCTAATTTTTTTATTCCTCCATAGGCATCTTTATGAGGATGTGTAATTAAAACAGCGTCAATTTTTTTAATTTTATTTTGTTTGACTTGAAGTAGAAAATCTGGCGAAGCATCAATAAGCACTTTAAGATTACTGTATGTTAAAATAATTGAACTTCTTGTTCTTTTAGATTTGCTATGCAGTTTTCTAGCATCTTGGCAGACAGGGCATTTACAACCCAAGCGAGGTATTGACTTAACTGGGCCTGTGCCCAAGAATATTATTTTCATAGTTTTATTATACCACCATTTTGATGTTATAATTAATATATGAAATTACATATCAAACATTTTTTTACCTTCAGTTTTTTATTTGAGCTTTTTTTATTTATTTTTACTCAATATTTAGCATTGGGCGTAGCTTTAAGTTATGCCTTAAAATATAAGGAACAAGCACTTAAGTCCTCTGCCTTGCCTGCCTGGCAATTTATCTTAGCTTTTATAATTGCCACTACGATTTTGTTAATTATATTAAAGTATTTTAAAAAGCCCTGGCTTATTCAAGTTCTGTTTTATTTTGCGATTTTAGAAGGTTTGTGGATTTTTGGTTCTGCTTATTTTGATTGGCCAGATGTTTTATATTTTTTAGCTGGTGTTTTGTTGCTATGGCTTTTTTACCGCAATGTTTTTATGCATAATATTGTATTAGTAATGGCTGTTAGTGCAATTGCCGTGCTGTTTGGACAAAATTTAATGCCCAGTTCAGCTATTGTTATTTTAGTAATATTGGGTTTTTATGATTATATTGCTGTTTTACAAACTAAGCACATGGTTTCCATGTTTAAGGGTTTGGCTGAGAATAAAGTATATTTTTCTTTGATTATTCCACAAAGATTTAAAGGGCTTTTTAAGAAAATAAATGAAGTCAGTCCACAGACAGAATTTATGTTTTTAGGTACTGGTGATTTAGCTATTCCGGCCATATTTATTATTGCTTGCCTCAAGACCAGTTTTTTAACTAGTTTGTGCGTTGGTTTAGGAGCTGTTCTTGGCTTTATTTTTTTATATATTCTTTTTATTACCCAGAAAGAAAGGGTGCCTATGCCAGGCTTACCGCCCATAATTTTGGGTTGTTTATTGGGGTATTTAATATCATTTTTAATATAAATTTATGCAATATGAATATTTAGAGCACACTGCTGATTTAAAAATAAGAGCATATGGCAAATCGCTAGAAGAGGTTTTTTCTAATATGGGCTTGGCAATGTTTGAAGCAATTAAAGATGAAAAGCTAGTTGAAAAAGACGAAGCTGCCATTCAAGACTTTGAGATTAATTCAATTGATTTGCCTTCTTTAATAGTTGATTATTTAAGTCAATTAATTTTATTTAGCGATGAGAGTAATGAGATTTATAATAATTTTGAATTAGGCATTATGCAGGTTGGCAATGAAAATTGGAGCTTAAAGGGGCGGGCGACAGGTTATAAAGTTAAAGGTTTTAAAATGGAAATCAAAGCTGTGACCTATAATGAGTTAATAATAAATGAGCGCGAAGGCAATTGGGTAGCAGAGGTTGTTTTTGATATCTGATCTTGACAAATTCAGAAAATTTTGTATAATGCCAGTATCTTATTCCAAAGGAGGCGGAAATGGCGGAAAGCGGAGCGGTTCAAGTTGGATCGGTGGTTGGTTTTGGCAGGGGTAGCAGGGGCAGGGAGGATGCCAGCAAAAAACTGAAAGTTTGGCTGGAGGCAAGACCAGGCACTAACGTAATTGAGCAAAGGCCTTTTACGTGCGCTTGTGTATTGCCAGATGGACGAATTATTTTCAACACCGTCCTATCAATCAAGTATCAGTAGAGGGTAGCTGATACATAAACCCGCGTTAGAAATAACACGGGTTTTTTCTTTGGAAAAAGATAATAAAAGTATTATAATTAAGCCATGATAACAAAAGAAAATTTAAAAAAGATTGCTGACTACCTTTACGAAATTCCCAAAGGATTTCGCTCTGATATGTGCGTACCGGCCAGGATCTATGCGGATGAAAAACTTTTAATCGCTATTTTAGAGGACCGTTCGTTGGAACAGGCAGTTAATGTGGCTACTTTACCTGGGATTTTAAAGTATTCCTTGGCTATGCCAGACATTCATCAGGGTTATGGTTTTCCTATTGGCGGAGTAGCCGCAATAAGGTGGGATGGCGGAGTTATTTCTCCGGGTGGAGTTGGCTATGATATAAATTGCGGCGTTAGATTATTATTGGCAAGTCAATTATCCAGGCCTGATTTAAACAATAAAGCGAGTAAATTAATGGACGCTTTATTTGATGCCATTCCAAGCGGCGTAGGTAGCACTGGGAAACTTATTTTAACCAAACAAGAGTTAAATAAAGTTCTAGAGCAGGGCATGGATTGGGCAATCTTAAAAGGCTATGCGAATACTGAAGACAAACAAAATTGCGAAGAAAGCGGTAAAATTTCAGCCGCTAAAGCAGATAAAGTTAGCGACTCTGCTAAGGGCAGGGGTCAGGACCAAATTGGCACACTAGGTTCTGGTAATCATTTTTTAGAACTACAATTTGTATCAGAAATTTTTGACCAGAAAATTGCTAAGGCATTCGGCCTTTTTCCTAATCAGATAACAGTGATGATTCATACGGGTTCAAGGGGTTTAGGCCATCAAACATGCACAGATTATATTAGAATTTTAAATAAAAAAATTTATGAGTGGGGGCTGAAACTTCCTGATAGGGAATTAATATATGCGCCATTAGATTCCAGAGAGGGTCAGGATTATTTTAGCGCCATGAGCGCGGCAGCCAATTTTGCCTGGGTAAACCGGCAATATTTAACATATTTAACAAGAAATGTTTTTAAAAAGGTATTAGGCAGGCAAGCAGAATTAAAATTACTTTATGATGTGGCTCATAATATAGCTAAAAAGGAAATTTATGAAATTGACGGCAAGGAAATAGAGGTATGTATGCACCGCAAAGGTGCGACGCGAGCATTTGGGCCTGGCAATAAAAATATACCTGAAAATTACAGAAAGGTTGGCCAGCCAGTACTAATACCAGGCAGCATGGGCACAGCCTCCTATATTTTAGCGGGCACTAAAGCGGCAGAAGAAGAGACTTTTGGCTCTGTTTGTCATGGGGCAGGAAGAAGTATGTCTCGCGCTTCGGCAAAAAGACAGATTACTGGCAAGCAAATAAAGGAAGCTTTGGAAAAAAGAGGCATCATGATACGCTGCGCTTCTTATGGCGAAATAGCAGAAGAAGCTCCTTTGGCGTATAAAGATATTGATGAAGTAATTAATGTTGTGACTAAAGCGAATTTAGCAAAAAAAGTTGCTAAGTTATTACCTTTAGGCGTGGTTAAGGGTTAGCTCTTGACTTATAATATTAAATATTCTCAAATTATTTGTTTTCTTAGCTCCTTTGTATTAAAATAGGAGTGTGAATTTAATTCTCAATATTAAATATTTGGGCTTTTTATGAAATTTGTCCCATTGCATATACATAGCGATTACAGCTTGCTTGATGGATTAACAAAAATTGAAGATTTAGTAGCTAAAGCTAAAGCAGACGGCATGGAAGCCATAGCCTTAACAGACCATGGAGCCATGTACGGCATTATTGAGTTTTATCAAAAAGCCAAAAAGGCCGGACTTAAGCCAATTATTGGTGTAGAAGCTTATGTCGCGCCATATGGACGCCATAACAAGCGTACAAAAATAGATGAGGAACGTTACCATTTGATTTTATTAGCTAAAAATAATATTGGCTATAAAAATTTGATAAAATTAGTGACTATTGCGCATTTAGAAGGATTTTATTACCGTCCAAGGATTGATTTTGAAATTTTAGAAAAATACAAAGAGGGCCTAATTGGTTTATCGGCATGTTTAGAGGGGGAAATTCCAAATGCAATTTTAGCCCATAAAGATCTTGACAGGGCTGGTAAAGTTTTAGAAAAATATATAAATGTTTTTGGCAAAGAAAATTTTTATATAGAGCTTCAATCGCATCCAAATCTAGACAAGCAAAAAATTGTTAATGAAGGATTGATTAAGTTGGCTAAAAAATACCAAGTAAATGTAGTCGCAACCAATGATACTCATTATTTAAACACCGAAGATGCTAAAGCTCAAGATATATTATTGTGTGTTCAGACGAATCACAAAATAACAGAAGAAAATCGTTTATCTATGATGGGAGAAGATTTTTCCTTAAAAACCACTAAACAAATGATAGAAGAGTTTAGTGATTATCCAGAAGCCATTAGTAATACAAGCAGAATTGCTGAATTGTGCAATGTAGAACTGGAATTTAATAAAAATATTTTGCCAAAATTTGACGTTCCTGATAATTTAACGCCAAATCAGTATTTGGAAAAACTATGCTACCAGGGTTTGCTTTATCGTTATGGAGGAGAATTGTACAACAATCAATGGGTTTATAATGAAAATAATGTTATTGTAAGCAATAAAAATAAAAAATTTGTTAAAAAAGATATATTAGACCGTTTATCTTACGAGTTGGGAGTCATTGAAAAAACTGGTTTTGCTCCATATTTTTTAATAGTAGCAGATTTTATAAATTGGGCTAAAAATAATGGCATTGTAGTCGGTCCGGGACGAGGTTCGGCTGCCGGTAGCTTGGTCGCTTATTTGACGAGAATTACCAATTTGGATCCATTAGTATATGATTTACTGTTTGAAAGGTTTTTAAATCCCGAAAGAATTTCCATGCCTGATATTGATACTGATTTTGCCGATACAAGACGCGATGATGTTATTCGCTATGTTGAACAAAAATATGGCAAAGACCATGTGGCGCAGATTATTACTTTTGGCACAATGGCAGCGCGTGCCGCAATACGCGATACGGGCAGGGCTTTGGGCTTACCCTATAGTTATTGTGATAAAATCGCTAAAATGATTCCCATGAATTCTGAACTAAAAGAGTGTCTAGAAACAGTATCAGATCTTAAAGAAGAATATAAAAATAGCCCTGATTGCAAAGAATTAATTGATAATGCCATGAAGCTGGAAGGTGTCTGCCGTCATGCTTCAACCCATGCTTGCGGCGTTGTTATTACCCCAGAGCCGTTAAACGAATATATGCCTTTGCAATATGGTACTGGCGACGATAATGAAATTGTAGCCCAATATTCATTACATCCCATTGAGGACCTGGGTCTTTTAAAGATGGATTTTTTAGGGCTTAGTAACTTAACAATTATTGAGAATACTATTGAAGCGGTGGAAAAGATTCATGGCGTTAAAATTGACATTGATAAATTACCCCTAGACAATAAAAAAGTTTTTGAGCTTTTTCAAAAAGGTGAGACAACTGGCGTATTCCAGTTTGAATCAGGCGGCATGAAAAGATATTTGAAACTTTTAAAGCCCAATAATATGGAAGATATTATTGCCATGGTGGCATTATATCGACCGGGTCCAATGGAGCTTATTCCGCAATACATAAGCAATAAGCATGGTGAAACAAAACCATTTTATTTGCACCCCCTGCTTGAGCCAATTTTAAGCAAGACAAATGGCGTGGCTATTTATCAGGAACAATTAATGGAGATTGCTCGCTCTTTAGCCGGATTTACTTTGGGCGAGGCTGATGTTTTAAGAAAAGCAGTTGGTAAGAAAATAAAAACTCTTTTAGCAGAGCAAAAAGCAAAATTTGTAAAAAATTGCGTTAAAAATAATATTGATAAAAAAACAGCTGAACAAGTTTTTGCTTTTATTGAGCCATTTGCAGGATATGGTTTTAATCGATCTCATGCTGCTTGCTATGCCATGATCGCTTATCAAACAGCTTATTTAAAAGCCAATTATCCAGCTGAATTTATGGCCTCTTTATTAACTTCTGATCTGAATGATATTGATAGGATAGCGTTAGAGGTAGCAGAGTGCAGGAATATGGGTATTGAAGTGTTGGCACCAGATATTAATGAAAGTTTTACGCGCTTTACTGTTGTAGCAGAGTCGTTAAAGGAAAATAAGCCAAGAATCAGATTCGGACTTTCTGCCATTAAAAATGTCGGAATAAATTTAACCAAAGCTATTATTCATGAACGTAAGGCTGGTGGGCCATATCAATCATTATCTGATTTTCTAAGCCGTGTTAAAGATAAGGATTTAAACAAAAAATCTTTAGAAAGTTTGATTAAATGCGGAGCTTTGGATCAGTTTGGAGATCGTTATGAGATGCTGATGAACATTGATAAATTGTTGGCCTTTATTAAAGAAATACATAATGAGAAAATAAGCTGTCAAGATAGCCTTTTTGCTTTGGCTGAGGAGAAAATAAAACATAATTTGCAATTGGAAAAATATAAGCCCGTATCAAAGCGTGAAAAATTATCTTGGGAAAAGGAGCTTTTGGGTTTATATATTTCAGAGCATCCATTCTCTGAGTTTCAAGCCGAATTAGAGGGCTATATTTTAAATACAATGCATATAAAAAGAGGTCTGGGCATGGGTGCCGGCAATATCAGAATTGCTGGAGTGGTTAATACCATAAAAAAAATAATTACACAAAAGGGTGAAGTTATGCTTTTTGTGAAAATTGAAGACACTTACGATAGCGTAGAGGCAATTGTCTTTCCAAGCGTTTATAATACTAGCAAAGAAAATTGGGTTGAGGGGAATATTGTCATTATCAATGGAATTATTTCTAATAAAGACGGAGAGTTTAAGGTTATTTGCAACGAAGTAAAATCTCTGAGCTTAGAAATTCTTTCTGATTTAAAAACTAAGTTGAAAAAATTGAACTTAAAAATTCAAACTGAGGCAAAAAATTTATACATTTTTTTCAAGCGTATGATGAATGCCGAAACAATAGCAAGATTAAATCAGATTTTAAGCTCTGTTTCTGGCAAAAATAAAGTATATTTAGCCGTGCCCATAGACGAAGGTCGTTTTCGTAAGATTGAGACTAATTTTACTGCAAATTTTGAGGATCAAAATCTGCAAAAGGAATTAAATAGTTTGGCCGAAGTTAGATTTGTTAAATTAATGTAAATTGGTTATAATATATACATAAAAAGGGGGATAATTATTAAAATAAAAATAAATATGCTAAGAAGAAGACACGCTATTAATCCACCGTTAAATATTTACAAGAAGCTTGCTTTAAGCTTTATTATTTTAACGGTTATTTTATTAGGCGTAATATTCTATTTTACTTTTAGTTATGCCTATATTACCATAACACCTAAAATTGAAGATGTGACTACGGATTTTAATTTTATTGTCGTGGAGGATACGGCGGCGGTAAATGTTGATGAGGGTATATTTTTAGGTAAAATAATCGATCAGGAAGTCAGCGGGGAAAAAACTTTTAATTCAACGGGTTCAAAGCCTGTTTCTGGCGAAGTAGTCGGTATTGTTAAATTAATTAATGATCAGTCAAAAGCACAAACGTTGATTGCCACAACAAGACTACTTACTGCGGATAATGCTTTATATAGAATAAAAAACAGAGTAGTTATTCCAGCTAAAAGCAGTATTCAAACTGAAGTGTATCCCGACAATGTTGATGTGCCATTGGTTACGGCAGGTACAAAATTCACTATTCCCGGCTTAAGCGAGAGCATACAAAAAGTAGTATATGCAGAAGCTGTGAATGATTTTAAAGCCCCAGGTCAGCTGCTTAATGTAGTTACGCAAGAAGACTTAAATAATGGCTTAGCAGAATTGTCTGATGAATTAGCGCAGAACCTGATTAATGATTTTGAGAGCGGAACAAAAATTTTAGGCAAGGAAGTTTTAGAAAAAAAATTCAGTAATAATGTCGGCGATATCAGCGATAAATTTACAGTTAGCTTGAAGATGAAAGTAGTCGGAGTCATCTTTGATGATAAGCCGGTAAAAGATTTTGCCGTCAAAGTATTAGAAGGAATGGCCGAAGAAGATATGCAAGTCGTCAATACAAACAGTGAAAATTTGATATATGAAGTTGAAAAATACGATTTGGAAAATAAATCAGCTCAAATTAAGAGTAATATTAGGGGTCAGATGATTTTAGGCGAAAACAGCCCGATTTTAGATAAAGAAAATTTGATTAAATTAAATAGTGATGAAATAAAAGCCTATTTAGAAAATTTTGAAGATATTCAAAACGTTGATATTAACTTTTTCCCTTCATTGATGAATAAGATGCCCTCTTTTACTGATCATATAATTATTCAAATAAATAAATAACATGGAGCAAATAAAAGAAGCAAGGCAAATGATAGACCCATTTGTGATTGAGGAAATAAGAAAGTCATGCCCCAAAATGGAAGAAATTAGACCAAGCGATATTGTTCGTGTTAGCGGAGGATATGCGCTTGAAGTAAAAGATAAAAAGGCAAGAAGAGAGGCAATATATTATTTTGACAATAAAGGGAAGCTGGTGGAGATGGATGCTTTTAATGAAACCCTGTCTAAAACATCAAGAGGAGAAAAAGATATTTATTTAATGCGAAATAAAGGCGGTCGCGCATAATTTTTTTGACAAGATTAAACTAATATAATATTATTTATTTATCTTTGAATATGATTGAAGCGGTTACCAACCGCTTAGATAAGCATCTCAATCCCCAAGGATTGCTAAGTATTTAAAGATAATAATCAAGGGCTCGCCACTTTTGGCGTGAACTTGGGTGGAACCGCGGGAAAAGTCCCGTCCCAAGATGTATTTTTAATATATTTTGAGACGGGATTTTTAATTAATATGAATAATGAACCACGAAATTTTTATCACTAAATACACGAAAATTACGTGAATTTTTGCGAATTATTTTAGTGGTTCAGTAACAATAAATTTATGGACAGAGAAAAATTAGACATAATGCGACATTCTGTTTCACATTTGATGGCCGCAGCAGTTAAGGAGCTTTACGGAGATGTTAAATTTGCCATTGGGCCAACCATTGAAGACGGGTTTTATTATGATTTTGATTTGGGCAAAAAAACTTTATCTGAACAAGATTTGCCAAAAATAGAAGAAAAAATGAAAGAAATTGCCAAGCAAAATTTAAAATTTGAAAGAGAGGAGCTTAAAATAGCCGATGCTTTAAAAAAAGTTAATGATCAGCCATATAAACAAGAATTGATTAAGGATTTAGAAAAAGAAGGTGAGAAAAAAGTCAGCTTTTATAAGCTTGGCAATATTTTTGAGGATTTATGCAAAGGTCCTCATATTAAATCTACAAAAGAAATTGGAGTTTTTAAGCTTTTACGCGTTTCAGGCGCTTATTGGCGCGGTGATGAAAGAAACAAAATGTTGCAAAGAATTTATGGTACAGCTTTTGAGAAACAAAAGGATTTAGATAATTATTTGAAGATGTTAGAGGAAGCAGAAAAGAGAGATCATAGAAAGATTGGCAAGGAACAAGAATTATTTTTAATAGATAAAACGGTCGGCTTGGGCTTGCCTATGTGGTTTCCTAAGGGAGCTTTAATTTGGAGAGTTATGGAAGAATTTTGGTATCAGGAGCATTTGAAAAACGGCTATGAGCTGGTGCGCAGCCCGCATATCGGCAGTCGCAATTTATGGGAAACTTCTGGGCATTGGGGATTTTTTAGCCAAAACATGTACCCGTCGCTGGAAGTTGGGCAAACTCTAGAAGATGCTAAAGCCGCCAAAAAAGCCGAAGTTAAGGAGGAATATTTATTGAAACCCATGAATTGCCCCTTTCATGTTATTTTATACAAAGCTAGGCCGCGCTCTTATCGGGAATTGCCCTTGCGCTGGGCAGAATGCGGTACTGTGTATAGATATGAAAAGGCTGGTGAATTATCGGGTTTAACCCGCGTGCGCGGTTTTACTCAGGATGATGCTCATATAATATGTTCGAAAAAACAAGTGAAGACTGAGTTATTGCGAGTCGCTGATTTTATTACTCATATGTTAAGCACCTTTGGCTTTAAAGATTATAATGTCTATCTTTCTTTGCGAGATCCAAGGAATAAAGAAAAATATGCTGGCAATGATGAGGGTTGGGAGTTTACAGAAAAAATCATGGAAGAGGTCGCTGATGAGAAAAAGTTGAATTATAAGAAAGAATTAGGCGAGGCGGCTTTTTATGGGCCGAAATTAGATTATAAAATTAAGGATTGTCTGGGTCGAGAATGGCAATGTTCAACCTTGCAATTTGATTTTAATTTACCAGAACGCTTTGATATGAAGTTTGTTAACGATCAGGGTAAGGAGGAAAGGCCTTATATGCTACATCGCGCCTTATTTGGCTCTTTTGAGCGTTTTATAGGCGTTTTAATAGAGCATTATGCCGGTGCCTTGCCATTGTGGTTATCTCCAATCCAGGCGCGCATAATTAATGTCGGTTCTGCTCACGAAAAATACTGTCAAGAGGTGCATGAAAGATTATTAAAAGATGGGATAAGATCTGAATTGGATATATTAAATGAAACAGTCGGCAATAAAATTAGAAAAGCAGAAAAGGAAAAAATTCCCTTTATTTTGGTTGTCGGCGACAAAGAAATTGCGGCTAAAGCAGTGGCAGTCAGAAAAAGAGGCGAGGGTGATAAGGGACCGCAGGATTTGGAGAAATTTGTTGATATGATTAAAAAAGAAATTGCTGAAAAAAAATAACTTCAATATAATACTGGTAGCGGAGAATTAATTCTCCGCTACCCTTTATTTCATCTATGAAATATTATATAAAAATTTTCGGTTGCCAGATGAATTATTCAGATGCTGAGCGTTTTGCAGCTAAGCTAGATGAGCTCGGTTATAAGGAAACTGCAAATGATAAGGAGGCCGACTTAATCGTGCTTATAACATGTTCTGTGCGTAAATCAGCTGAGGACAGAGTTTATGGCGCTATTAATAATTACCGCAAGAAAAAACTCTATCCAAAAGTTAAGAAGATTATTTTAAGCGGTTGCATGGCTTTGCGTTCTGAAGTTTTAAAAAAAACTGACAAAGCCGATATTTTTATGGACATTAAAGATCTCAAAGTTTTACCTCAGCTATTGAAACAAAAAGCTAAGTCCCTTGAAATAGGAGAATATTTTTCAATTAAGCCAAAGTATGCCAGTAAATTTATGGCTTATGTGCCGATTATGACTGGCTGTAATAATTTTTGCTCCTATTGTATTGTACCCTATGTACGTGGGCGAGAAATTTCGCGTCAGCCGCAAGAAATTATTAATGAAGTTAAAGATTTGATCAGAAATGGTTACAAAGAAATTATTTTACTCGGACAGAATGTTAATTCTTATAGCCCTGAGCTCAGAGCTCAAAGCTCAAAGCTCAAAATTAAGGACTTTCCCGATTTATTAGAATACATTGCCAAACTACCGGGTAATTTTTGGTTGCGTTTTATCACGAGTCATCCCAAAGATTTATCGGACAAGTTAATCAGGGTAATGGCTAAAAATAAAAAGATTTGTGAGCAAATAAATTTGCCGATTCAATCAGGTGATAATGTTATTCTAAAAAAAATGAACCGCCATTATACTGTGGCCCATTATAAATATTTAGTTAGAAAATTAAGAAAAAATATTCCTGGTATTGCGATTTCTACAGATGTAATTGTTGGATTTCCGGAAGAAACTAAAAAACAATTTGGAAATACAGCTAAATTATTCAAAGAAGTGAAATTTGACATGGCCTATATCAACAAATATTCGCCGCGAGAGGAAACTGCCGCGGCGCGACTAAAAGATAATATTTCAAAGGCCGAAAAAGTTAAACGCGCCGCGGCTTTAACCAAAGTTTTGAGTTCTGGAGCTTTAGAAAATAATAAAAAATTAGTTGGTAAAACTTTAGATGTTTTAGTTATTAGTAGGGGAAGAAAAGGAGATTGGATTGGAGAGACCAGAACATCCAAAATGGTGAAATTTAAATCAGAAAAAAATTTATTAGGAAAATTTATTAATATTAACATAATTGAAGCAAAAGATTTTGGATTGATTGGCATGTTGACAAAAAAGTAAAATTATTGATAAATTATTTATATAAATCGGCAGGAGAAATAAAATTGAACTTTAAAAAAGGAGGAAAAATGCCACGTAAAAAGAAGCAAGAATTGCCGATCGAGCTTTCAAAAAAGGGGTTAGAGAAAATTGCAAATCAAATAGCTATGGCAGAAAAGATGCCTGCTGTTGATTGCAAAATTATTGTGCCAGATGATTTTTCACTTGAATGTCAAGGAGATCTTGAGAGAATTAAGAAGTCAATGGAGAAGATTAATGGTGTAGCAGGAAACGATTTTGATTGTTATGATGAAGCTTTTCGAGCAGCTCATAGTCTAAAAAGCATCTGTTTTATATCTGGATTTAAGGGGCTTAGCAAGCTAGCTCGTAATCTGGAAAACATTTTCTATATTTTAAGAGCTGGCTGCGTATGTCTAACCGAAAGAGGAAAAGAAGGGCTTCGTAATGTAATCGCCAATTTTTCCATAGTATTGAAGGAAAATATTGGGAAAAAAATTTCGCCAAAAGATTTTGAACTTCTTGAAGGCAAACTCAATTCTATTTGGCCGCCTTTTGTCTAATTAATTTTTAAACCCCGCGTTAAGTGACGCGGGGTTTTATCTTGACATTTAAATTTATTTTTGTTAAGTTTTGGTCATAAAATGATCTTTTTATTAAGTTTAAATCTGGGAAATAAAAGCTAAAAAGGGAGGAAAAAATGGACGCAAAAGAGCGCAAAGTTAAAGGAGCCCTGATGGTCGCTTTGGCCATGATGGTTAGAAGTATGAAAGACCTGGATTGGCTTGAACGAGGGGGATTGACTCAAGCTGATATGAATCTTATTCGTGAAGGTATTTTATCTTCAAGATGGTATGATGCTACGGCTTGGGAGCGCATGGGCATAGCTGTTTTTAAACTGATAGGCAATAGCCAGCCAGAAAATGCTTATCAATTTGGTTATGGTATTTTAGCAGAGACTCTCTTGAAGGTTTATAAGGGACCCTTACGAATTGAAGAGCCAATTGCTTTATTAACTAAAATTGCTACGCTTTACGGCACTGTTTGGTATAATTTTGGTTCTGCCGAATTCGAATCTAAAAAAAATTCTGGCATTTTCAAAATCACTCATCCTGATGGCGTTCCCATTCCAGAATGTTTTGTGCCTATGTCCCGTGGTTTTTTAAAGCGCTTAACTGAAGAAAGTGAGGGAAAGAAAGTAATCGTAATCTGTATGGAAGATGGACTTGCCAATTTTAAGAATCTAACTACCCTGACCCTGAGTATCAGTTGGGAATAAGAAACTAAAACAATAAAACCCCGCGTCATAATGATGCGGGGTATTTCTTTACAAAAAATCAATTTTTTGATAAGTTTTTAGCAGGTTATTGTACCTTTAAAATAAAATTACCGAGCGATCAAATCTTGTTTTTCTAAACCGAAAAGGAGGAAAAATGCCTAAGGAAAAGGAAAAATTATTGATTACCGCAAATAATTTCGTAAAAAGAGGCAAGCCGTCTGAGGCACTCGGATATTTTCGAAAAGCCCTTGAAATTGATCAAAAAGATGCGAAAGTCTGGCTGCGCATAGGCGACCTTTGCAAAAGAATCAATAAAATCAATGAAGCAATTGAGGCTTATTGTAAAGCAGCCGAACTTTATACTCGTGATGGCTTTTACTCCAAGGCCATTGCCGTGTATAAAGAAATGCTTCTTCTTGAAGAAAATATGGCCAATATCTATCTTCACACGCTTGCCCTGGCTGACCTTTACTCGCGCCTGGGTATGATTGGCGATGCTATGAGCCAATATACAAAGGTAGAGATTGGCTATGAAAAAGACGGCAGGCTAAATGAAGCCCTGGATATCTACAAAAAAATGGCCGAACTTGAACCATTAAATATCGAATTGTTGATTAAGCTCGCCAAACTAGCTGAAACAACTAATGCGCTTGAAGCAGCCAAAAAAGCTTATTTGCAGTTGTTCAATATTTTGGTCAGCGATCCCGTAAATGCTAAACAGCTGGATTTGCCTCCGCTGAAAACATTGCTGCAAGAAATTTCGTCATTGAGTCTCGAAAAGGTGAAATCTACCTATTCTTTCATTAAATATCTGGCCGAAAAAAAGGAATCCTTCGAAGATATAATTGCATCGTTCAGGGAAGGTGTAGCAAAAATATTCACTGAAAAAGATGCATCAGTTCATTATGATTTAAGCCTTGCTTATAAAGAGATGGATCTTTTTAATGATGCTATTCACGAATTGCACCTTGCGCTAAATGCCGGATATAGACCAGCCGATTGTTATACTATGATGGGCTTATGCTATTATGATGCAAAAAATTATAAAGAAGCCATAAAATCTTTTAATGCGGGCTTAAAGCTTCCCGATCTTACCAATGATCAAAAGGGCAATCTAAATTATGAGCTCGGGATAGTTTTAAAAGAATCCGGCGATTACAAGAAGTCCTTGGAAGCTTTCCAGACATGCTGTATTATTTTACCTGGGCATAGAGATGTCTATAACAAAATCATTGAAGTACAAAGCTTGCTCGCTCAGCCGCCCAAGCCTCCGGTGGTAGAAGAAATTCCAGAAATACCAATAGAATTACCGCCAATTTCCGAAGAGGAGCAAGAGAAGAAGAGTCAAATCGAGCGTATTAAATCGCTCGAAGAGGAAAACAAAATTTTGCGCCAAAAATATGAACAGATGCGCAAGAAGCTTGAGAAAAAGAAATTAAAATCTTCCAAGTCTAAAAAATGAATTCGAAACCCCGCGTCATAATGATGCGGGGTTTTTATTGACAAAATCATAATTTTACGGTATCATTCGTCTATTACTTTCAAAGGAGGCAAAATGCATTGGGAAATCGCAAAACTGGCAGGCCAATTTATTCTAGTTGGGGTAGTCGTAGCATTTTTGTGGTTTCTTTGGCACACTCTCGCACCTATTATTTGCTATTATTTTGATTTTTACATGCAAAAGTGGTTTGATGTAGATAAATTTGTTGAGAGATGATGCTATCAATTAAACTAAAAGAGGCGCTGAAAATCAGGGCCTCTTTTTATATTAATATTTTATATGCCATTTATCTAATATTCTTTCAATTAACGCTAGCTCATTTTGTAGATCTTTTGGCGGTTTGCGGAATTTTTTCATCAAATTTTCTCTATTAAGCTTCATTCTTTCTAGCGCGTTCCAGCGCTCTTCTATTGATAGTTTTGAACATTCACCCTCAAGGTTTTCTATAAGTTTATCCATTTTTTTACCGCTTTCCTGCAAATACGGGGCATTAGATGTGACAAAAATATCAATACTTTTTATTAAGCTTTTAGGATACTCGGGGCAGGTCGTTGTATGTTTTCCACCTTTACCGCCGCACCTTCGGCAGATTAGGCTTGGTTCAGGTTTAAATACAAATTCATCTCGAATATTTTCCGTCATATTTTTAAATTAATTTATTAGTATTTAATATTGTAGCATATTTTTATTATTACTCAAAATTAGTATTTTTATTTAT
>JAFGMD010000007.1 GCA_016927685.1 Candidatus Falkowiibacteriota bacterium | reverse complement strand
TGCCGGAGCCGCTTCGGTCTGGTCAACTTCCGCAGGCGCCCTGACAGTCGATTCCGCAGCCGCCCTGAATTTGGGCTCTGCCAATGCGACCTCAGTTTCATTAGGCAGGTCAGGAATTACGACAACAAATAACGGTGCTTTAACTGTCAGTGAAAACTTCACTGCTAATGGTACGACTATAACCTTAGGCAATGCCAATACTGATAATGTTGTTTATGTAGCTGAAGTTCAGTCAGATATTATTCCTGATGCTGATAATACTTATGATTTAGGCACATCAACTCAACGTTGGCAGGACATTTATGTAAAAGGTGGTTCATTGCATATTGGCAATGATGGTGATGATGTAACCTTGGGCTTTGATATTGCAAATGATTACTTAACTTCAACAGATTCAATTCAACTAGCTGCGGGTTTAGCGTACACAGGCGCTGGCGCAGTAACTTTATCATCTGCTGCAGCAAGCACCTTAACAGTTGATTCTGGCACAACTGGTGCCTTAAATATTGGTACGGGCGCTAATGCCAAAACAATAACAATTGGTAATTCAACAACCACAACAGCTTTAATTTTAGATGCGGGTACAGGTGGCGTTAAAATAGGTGATAGTACAGCTACGCCAATCATCAATCATCTTTCAGTTGCTGCCGCTGTTGATATTGGAACAGTTACTAAAAACACTTGTCTTGATACATCTGTTACCGTAACAGGTGCAGCATTAGGGGATACTATTATAGCTTCACCGACACCTGTAATTAATGGCATTGAAACATATTCTCTTTTACAGTGGAATTATTATATTTCAGCTATTGATACGGTAATAATAAGAGCATGTAATCATTCTACTTCAAATTGGGATCCGGATAACCAAACTTGGAGATTTGACGTCTGGAAACATTAATTTATAAATTAAATAAATAAAATTTTATGAGTTTAAAATTTTGGAAACGCGGGATTAAATTTCCCGGAAAAAAATGTTGCCCAAAGTGGCTAAAAATCGTTCTTTGGGCTTTATTTGCTGTAATTATCTTAACAGCTATTACCTGTGTTGTTTTACAAAAGACGGGCTATGTTGATGTGATAAAAATGGCTTATAAAATAAAACAACAGCAGCAGATTTCTGCTGAAGATAGGGCTATTTTAGAACAATTAGGAAAAATCATTTTATTACCAAAAGATATTATGCCGACCATGGCAGTAGTAACAGATGTAGAGGCCTTAAAAAAAGTTCAGCCAGGATTTTTTAATAACGCAAAAAATGGAGATAGATTAATAATTTATCCGGACAAAGCCATTTTATTTGATGTGGCGGCTAATAAAATTATTCAGGTTGGCCCTGTACAATTTACCCAAACCTCTTCTCTTAGCTTTGCCATTTACAATGGCACTAACGACGCCAATGCAGTTACAAATTATGAAAAGAAAGTATTAAATGCCGTTAAAAATGCGCAGATAATAAGCAGGGGCAATGCCGTTGGTGTCTATAATGAAACTATGATTATTGATGTCTCTGGTAAGAATAAAGATATATTTCAAGATTTGGCCAATTCTTTGAATGCCAAGATCTCTGGCCCGCCTTTAAACGAAAAAGCGCCCGAAGGAGTTGATTTCTTAATTATTGTGGGAAGTAATGGTTAGCTTAAAACTCAAATGTTAGATCTCAAAACTGGAAAAATGATATTGAATAATTTTCAATTTTAAATTTTTAATTTACAATCAATTTACAATTTATAATTTAGCAAATTTAAATGGGGGAGTTATCTAAAATTAATTATGATTTGGAAGAAAGAACGGGTAAGTTTGGCGAGAATGTTATAATATTTTGTAAAACCATAAAGCTTGATACTATCACGCATCCGATTGTGAGTCAGTTAGTACGTTCGAGTACAAGTATTGGCGCAAACTATATGGAGGCAAATGGCGCTTGTTCTAAAAAGGATTTTTCAGAATAAAATATTTATTTGCAAAAAGGAAGCACAGGAGACGAAACATTGGTTACGAATGTTAAAAACAGCCTTACTCGACAGGAAGGATGAAATAAATATTTTTTGGCAGGAAGCTCAGGAATTGACTTTAATATTTCAGAAAATTACCAATTCTCTTCGGAAGAACAAGCCATAATTGTATTATTGAAAATTGTTCAATTGAAAATTCAATGAAAATTAATAATTGAGAATTTAAAATTATAGATTTGAGTTATGAGTTATTAGTTCTAAGTTAGTTCAAAGTTATGTTAAAAACAACATTAAAAATACTTGCAATAGTTGCCTTGATATCAATGCCATTTTCGATCATGGCTATTAACGATGTTTCCATAAATGGTTTGATAAATTTTGAACTATTAACCGCTGATACTGCTGTTTTGACTAATGTCGTTGCTTCAGCGGGCGGATTGGTAACAAGTATTGACGTACAATCAAATTATCTTGATATAACGCTTGATAATACTTCTACGATTACCTTGGCCACAACTGGAGCAGGAAATTACTTTAATGTTGTTACGGCTCCTGACATAAGATATTCAGCTACTTTAAATTGTCCGCCAACCAATTTAGTTTTAACTGGCCTGGGAGCGCAAATCATTGTTAGAGTTCAGGTGATCACTACCTATACGCCATGTCCCGGCGGCGGAGGTGGCCGCACTGCTATTTATCCAAGCATTAATTCTTTTGTTATAAATAATAATGTTTCGACCACTTCAAGTAATAGTGTAACCATAAGTATGGATGTACAAAATGCTGTGCAAGTGGCAATTAGTAATGATTCGGGGTTTATAGGCGCGGTTTGGGAACCATTTACTAGTCCTATGACAAAAAGCTGGACTTTAGAATCAGGAAGTGGTACAAAAACAGTGTATGCCTTATTTAAAAGTTCAACTGGCGATCTTTCAAATGTAATTTCAGATTCTATTGAAGTTATAGAGGGTGAAATAACGCCCCCGCCGGTGACACCGCCGGTTATACCGCCGGTTATACCGCCGGTTGTGCCTCCTACGGGCAGTCAATGCGCTATAGATTGCAGTGGAGTGACTTATGATTTATATATTATTAATCCCGATGGCAGTGAGCGGCATTTGGGCAGTGATTTTGTAAAGGTAAACAAAATCGCAGAAAATGTTTATATATATAGCTATGAGGATGACGGCGGGATTCTTGATTACAATGATGTTAATATTAGGGTTGATAAAAGTGATTGTAATAAAATAATTGTTACGGTTTTGAGTGAAAATTCTGCCTGGACTCATCAGGTAAAAATAAGGTTGTTTTACAACGCTTTTGCGCTAGATGATATTTTACTTTGGTCAAATTCTAAAATTGCCATAGGACAAATTAGTGTTATAGATCTTGGTACATATACTGAACTCTGTTCAGCCGAAGTGGCATTAAAAAGCGGCGATTTAATTAAAGGTTCTCTTGATACGGTTTATTATTATGGCGCAGACGGCAAAAGATATATCTTTCCCAGTCGTGGAACATATATGAGCTGGTATCCTGATTTTTCAGGTGTTAAACATATTGGAGATTCACAGCTTGCCAAAATACCGCTGGGCGCATTTAATGTTACTTATAAGCCAGGCGTCAGAATGCTTAAGATTCAATCCTTGCCCGATGTTTATGCTGTTGATCAGCATGGCACCTTGCGCTGGGTTGTTAATGAAGATGCGGCCAGGGCATTATATGGACCGGATTGGAACACGAAAATTGATGATTTGAGTGATGCCTTCTTTGTTAATTATGTTTTGGGCGACAATATTTATTCCTTAGCTGATTTTAATCCCATAGAAGTTGCCAATGCCGTCACCAGCATTAATTTTGACAAAAATATTTAAATATAATTAATCATTAATTTAAAAAAAGTATGGAGTTTTTAACTTCTATTGGCGATGCTATTTGGGTTGCTTTGGTAACTTTGTGGGATAAGCTAGTAACTTATCTGCCAAACCTCATTGCCGCAATTATCATTCTGATTGTCGGTATTTTAGTTGCCAAAGCCATAGAAAAGCTTGTTCAGAAAATAGTAGAGGCAATAAAGGTCGATGATTTAATTAAAAAGATTAATATTGTCAGGCATATTGAAGAATCAGGTACTAAGGTAACTTTTTCACAAATTTTGGCTTGGTTAGTTAAGTGGTTTTTATACATTGTCATCTTGGTTGCGGTTTCTGAAATATTGCAATTAGGGCAATTTACCACTTTTTTAAGCGATGTGGCCTTATATTTGCCAAATGTTATAATTGCTGTTTTGATTCTAGTTGTCGGTTTAATACTCGGTTCTTTCCTAGAGGATTTAATAATTAAGATTTTAAAAGGTGCAAGAGCAAAACTAGCTAATTTAGTCGCTAGGATAGCCAAATGGGCAATCGTTATTTTTGCAATTTTGGCTGCTTTAACTCAATTAAATGTTGCTCCTTATTTGATTAATACATTATTTACTACCATTGCCTTTGCCATTGCCTTAGCAGCTGCTTTGGCCTTTGGCTTGGGTGGCAAAGATGCGGCTAAGGATTTAATAGATGAAATAAAAAGAGATATAGAATAAGATAATATAAAATAAAAAGAGGCTGGGAGTACTGGCCTCTTTTTGTTATACTTAATTTGTTGTTAGGCGCTGAGGGTGGGGAGTGAGGAGTGATGACAAGAAGTAGGGATTTTAAAATAATATATTTAATATCTAATCTGCATTGGTCACAGCCAACTAATTTTTGCGAATGCCAATTTCTAATATCTAAACACCTAACTCCTAACCCCTAACTCTAAACATATAATAATATGATTAAATACATTCTCAAATTCTCACAAATTGAAATTAAAGACGTGCCATTGGTTGGCGGTAAAAATGCATCGCTTGGTGAAATGTATAATAAATTGACTAAAAAAGGAATAAAAATTCCCGATGGTTTTGCTATTACGGCAGAGGGTTTTAAGCATTTTTTGGAATATAACCAAATCGATAAGCAAATTTTAAAATTAATAAAAAGCATAAACTATAACAATATTAATGATTTAAAGAAAAAAGCATCGATTATCAGACATTTAATATTAAAATCAATTTTTCCAGAAGATTTAAATAAACAAATAATAAAAGCTTATCAGAATTTAGGCGAGGAATATAGAAAAGCTAATTTAGATGTTGCAGTCAGGTCATCAGCCACGGCTGAAGATCTGCCAGTTGCTTCGTTTGCCGGACAGCTTGAATCATATTTAAATATTAGGGGTGAAAAACAACTTTTAGATACTACTAAAAAATGCTTTAGTTCTCTTTATGGGGATAGAACTATTTCTTATGTAAAAGATCAGGGATTTTCTTATAAAAATTTACTTTTATCAGTCGGTGTTCAAAAAATGGTGCGTAGTGATTTGGCTAGTGCTGGAGTTATTTTTACCATAGATACGGAAACGGGTTTTAAAGATATTGTTATGGTAACAGGAGGATATGGTTTGGGCGAAAATGTAGTTAAGGGCAGAATTAATCCCGACCAATACATTGTTTTTAAGCCAACTTTAGCTAAAAATTTAAACGCAATTATTTCCAAGAAAATCGGAACTAAAAATAAAAAGCTTATTTATGATTTTGAGGGTAATAATACTACAACTAATATTTTTGTCAGCCCTGATGATAGAAAGAAATTTATTTTAAGCGATAAAGAAATTACGCAATTGGCAAAATGGGCAGTGCTTATAGAAAAATTATATAAAAAACCTATGGATATTGAATGGGCTAAAGATGGTCGAGATAATAAATTATATATTGTGCAGGCTAGGCCCGAAACAATTTATGGTTCAAAGATTTTTAATGTTTTAGAAGAATATCTTTTATTAAAAAAAGGAAAAATTTTATGCGAAGGTGAGGCTATTGGGAAGAAAATAGGACAGGGCAGAGCGCGAATTATTAAGAATGTTAAACAAATCAATCAATTTGAGCCAGGCGAAGTTCTGGTAACAAAGATGACTGATCCTGATTGGGAGCCGATAATGAAAAATGCAGCAGCTATTGTTACGGATTTGGGCGGCAGAACAAGCCATGCCGCTATAGTTTCTCGAGAACTGGGCGTACCATGCGTGGTTGGAACGCAAAAAAGTACAAGTGTGATTAAAAATAACCAAAAAGTTACAGTTTCTTGCTCTGAAGGCGAAGATGGGCATGTTTATAACGAAATTTTACCTTTTAAAATCAGAAAAACAAATCTAAAGAGAGTTCCAAAACCCAAGGTTGATATTATGATGAATTTAGGAGACCCACTTTTGGCTTTTAAATATTCTTTTTTACCCAACGAGGGAATTGGTCTGGCTAGATTGGAATTTATTATATCCAATTTTATCAAAGTTCATCCATTAGCGTTAATTAATTTCAATAAAATTCAAGACAGGGTACTAAAAAATAAGATTATAAATTTAACTTTTAATTATAAAGACAAAAAACAATTTTATATTGATAATTTGGTTTTTGGCATAGCACAAATTGCCGCTGCCTTTTATCCCAAGGATGTAATCGTGCGCTTTTCAGATTTTAAATCAAATGAATATGCCAGTCTATTAGGAGGCAGTTTATATGAGCCCAAAGAATCTAATCCTATGATTGGCTGGCGGGGAGCTTCGCGCTATTATGACCCAAAATTTAGGCCAGCTTTTGATTTGGAATGCCAGGCTATTAAAAAAGTGAGAAATGAAATGGGCCTAACAAATGTTAAAGTTATGATTCCTTTTTGTAGAACTATTGATGAGGGCAAAAAAGTTATTAAAATTTTAAATCAAAATGGTTTGAGAAAAGGCCAAAATGGGTTGGAAATATATGTAATGGTTGAAATTCCCTCAAATGTAATACTGGCAGATGAATTTGCGAAAATATTTGACGGCTTTTCTATAGGGTCAAATGATTTAACGCAATTAATATTAGGCCTTGATCGTGATTCTGAAATTATTGCAAAAGTCGGTGATGAAAGAAATGAGGCAGTTAAAAAATTAATAAACCAAGTCATAAAAATCGCTAAGAAAAATAGAATTAAAGTTGGCATCTGTGGCCAGGCGCCAAGTGATTTTCCAGAGTTTGCCAAGTTTATTGCTAAAGAGGGAATTGATAGTATTTCACTAAATCCAGACACTATTATTAAAACGAGGATATATTTGGTTCGTCAATAGCCAAAGATTGGCTAAAATTAGATAAAAAAACCCTTGACTTTTTACTTCAAATATGCTATAATGGATTTATTAAAGGGAGGTGGAAAATGAAGCGGAAGATGAAAAAGCTGATGAATTCTGCGTGGGAGATGCTGCTGGTTACGCTGTTTTGCACAATGTTCTTTTCACTCTACTTTTGGGGGATAAATTATTTAATGGATTCCCTGAAAGTTACGGAGTGGGCCAATGCGCCCCTCTGGAAGCCCATTGGCGCTTTTGCGCTAATGGTTGTGGTAGGCGTGATTTTATATCGCGCCGAAACAAACCCTGCTTATCATGAGCAGGATGCGAAAGAAATATTCAAAAAAAATTGGGGCGCTAAATAAAAGGCCCCTCCAACACAAAAGAGAGCTCCCATGAGAGCTCTCTTCTTTTTATGGCAAAAATTTTATATAATTATTATATGATAAATATCATTTCAACTTTACTGCATACATATTCGCCTCAACCTATTTTACTGCAAATAGGTTTTTTAAAAATCCACTGGTATGGCTTTTTAATTGCCATGGGCGCGATTTTAGGTTTTTTAGTTATTTTGCATTTGGCTAAAGAATATAAATTAAAAAAAGAAGAAATATATAACTACATTTTTTATTTGGTGATTGTCGGTTTAATTTGCGATCGGCTATATTATGTTATTTATGCCTGGGATTATTATTCTCAAAACTTGCTGGATATTTTTAAAATATGGCAAGGCGGTTTGGCTATTCATGGCGCTATAATTGGCGGTGTTATGGTTATGTATTTTTTTGGCAAGAAGCATAAAATAAATCCCTGGCTTTTGGCAGATATTTCAATTGTGGGCTTTGCCCTAGCCATGTCTATTGGCAGATGGGGAAATTATTTTAATCAAGAACTCTTTGGTTTACCCACGAATTTGCCCTGGGGCATTCCCATCTTGCCAGAGCATCGGCCGCCTAATTATATGAATTTTTCATATTTTCACCCTACTTTTTTATATGAAAGCATGTGGGATTTTTTTATTTTCTTTGTTTTATATTTAATACACCGAGTGCCTATTGCCATAATAAAAAATAATCCAGAAATAAAACTGGATTATGGTTATATCGCCCTTGCTTATTTTATCTTATATTCGATCGGCCGATTTTTTAACGAATTTTTAAGAATTGATTTTAGTCCTTATTTTTTGGGGATGCGAGTAGCGCAAATTACTAGCTTATTAATAATTTTCACTTGCTTATCTCTTTTAATCTATAAGTTATTTAACAAATTTAGATCTAAATTATTGAGCTAATTTTTTTAAATTTATATTCATTATATAGAAGTAAAAGATATACAATCGCTAAAAATGCGGCAATTATTAAATTAAATGGCTGCATTAGCTTTAAGGCATTGGTACAATAAATAATTAAGTAAATTATTATTGGCAATTCTTTATACAAATCAGAAATATTTATTTTGAATCTAAAAAGCCGATAAATAATAATATTCACTAGTAAGGAAATTATCAGCCATTTGAAAAAATCAATATAAGTAATTTTATCCCAAGAAATTACTAGAAAATTTATTGAAATTAAT
>JAFGMD010000006.1 GCA_016927685.1 Candidatus Falkowiibacteriota bacterium | reverse complement strand
GCGGGGCAAAGCAACTTGCCTGGCAAGCACTTAAAGTAGTGTATGTGCCATTGGCATCTGCAAAACATTGACCGCTAGTTGTATTGCAGGAATATTTTACTACAACTGAAGCGGGACAATCTGAGGCGCAATTTTCCGAATTTTCATTTGTTTCACAAATTCCGTTTCCGCAAACAGGAATAGGCGGCGGGGCAAAGCAACTTGCCTGGCAAGCACTTAAACTGTCATAAGTGCCACTTTCATCTAAAGAGCATTGGCCAGTTGTGGAATTGCATAAATATTTAACAACAGGGGGCGGCGGTGGCGGCGGCAAATTTATAATATAATTATACAAAAAATATCCGCCAATAATTCCGCCTAAACAAATAAGAATTATTAGACAAGCAATAATTAGTTTTTTTCTCCTCATTTTCTTTTTAAAAGCCGTTATCAAATCGGCTTCGCTCAATTCTTGAGGTTTTGGCGCTTCTACTTTCTTTACAGCGGGTGCTGGCGCCTCTTTTTTTGTTGCCTCTGTTTTTGGAGCTTTTTCTTTTTCAGGAACATGATATTTAACTTCAGGACCGA
Source organism: Candidatus Falkowiibacteriota bacterium (assembly GCA_016927685.1). Lineage (GTDB taxonomy): Bacteria > Patescibacteriota > Patescibacteriia > CAIXNZ01 > CAIXNZ01 > CAIXNZ01. The sequence goes on along the minus strand of JAFGMD010000006.1, from coordinate 34,281 downwards.
TCTTTTTTTTAACTGGCTTTGGTTTGCCTAAAAAATCAATAGCCATATTTTTTATAAAATTTCTCTCATGGCCAGTCCAAGAGCAACTGAAAAACGCGGACCGATTTCCCTCAAAACAGGCGCTAACTCTTCCGGATAGACAACTCTTGCCCAAGGATCGCCCAAATATGTCCTAATATCTAATGCTTTAGCTAAATATTTATCTAAAAAACCTCCCAGTAAAGAGCCACCGCCTGTTAAAATAATTTTATCAAGCATTTTCTCTCGGCCGGTTTGGTCATAATAACTCTTCAATAAATATTTTATCTCTGTTACGATTGGCGATAACGCATCTTCCACGACTCTTGGGTAACTCTCCATTCTTTCCTGAGCCATCATAATACCAAGATCCAATTTATAATTTTCTGCTTCAGCAACGGTAATCCTTAAATTATCAGCAATTGATTTAGTCACAACCGAACTGCCTACTTGAATCGTCCTGTTCAAAACCGGCATTGTTAAATTGATAATAGACAAAGTTGTTCTGTTTTCGCCAATATCAACAATCATAATCAATGATTTATCAGGACCGATTAAGGAGCGCACCAAAGCGAAAGGTTCAATATCCAAACTATTTAAATTAAAATTTGCTTGTTTAAAAATATCCACATAATCCTTGACTGCTTCATTGGGAGCGGCTGTAATCAAATATCTGACTGCTTCGATTTTTTGGCCAGCGCCTGCTTTTTCAATTTCTTCAGTCGGTATTAAATTAAAATCAAAAACCATTTCTTCTAGAGGGCGCGGAATTATTTTTTTTACTTCTTCGGCCAGCATAGCTTTTATTTTTGGCCTATTATCTAATTCGCGTTTCTGTAAATTAGATAATTTAATAACAGTTGAAAAAACAGAAGCAATAGGTAGCGCTGCTGCCACTAAATTTGTCGTAACCTTTGACCGGTCAGAAACTTCTTTTAGCAAAGTTGATGTTAAATTTTTATTATTAATAAAATCGCCACGCAAAACATCACTTTTTGCTTCTGTATAGCCATAAGTGACTAATTGCGGTTTGCCTTTTTCTTCGCGCAATTCCACAATTTTTATGGAATCTGGCGATAAATCAACACCAAGATAGCTATTTTGTTTAGCCATTTTTTTGTTAATATTTTAGTGTTTTAGTTTTTTAGAATTATAGCACTAAAACTCTATAATTCTATAACTCTATAATTCTATCTTAATTATAGCACAAAATAAGCGTCAATGCTATTTGCCGTGTTTATCTAGTTTCTGGTTTAAAAGCGCATCTGCCTCATGATTAAATTCCCGAGAAATATGGTGAAAATTAACCTTTTTATAGCTTAAAGACAGATTCCAAACTTTAATAAAAAGCGGCTGTAAATCTTTGTCCTTAACCCGATATTCCTGTTTCATCTGTTTAACCACTAATTCACTGTCTAAATAGCAATTTATTTCAGAAGGTTTAAATTTTTTAGCTAATTCCAGGCCCTGCAGCAATGCCTTATATTCTGCCTGATTATTAGTGGCAGTCCCAATATATTCGGCGTGCTCTTTTAAAATTTTATCGCTTTCATCTTTAATAACTACTCCAATAGCTGCCGGGCCAGGATTACCCCGCGCCCCGCCATCTGTAAAAATTTTTATTTTTTTTGCCATATATAATTATTTTACTATGATTAAGCCAAAATCTCAAACCTTGACTTTGCCTATAAATTTTGATAATATTAATAATTAAAATAAGGAGGATATACATGACAGGAATGGGACTAGGCATGAGCTTGGTGCAAAGCCAGGCCCTGCAGCTTAGACAAAGCATTGAGTGTTCGCTTTCACAGAATCTTGCGGTCGTTCAAAAACAAATGATAGCTTTAGCTCTTTATCAGAAAAGAGAAGATGAGCTGGTTGCTCTTTACAAAAAAGCTTTAGCCAGAGGCGATGTTCGTCTTTATGACAAGCATGGCCTAAAATTTGAAATCGCCCTGGTTTTGCAAAAAGAAATACCTCCTGAAATACTGGAAGATTGCGGTCCGGCTTTCAGCCACGTACTCTTTTCTGGTTTTGAAGCGTTATTTTTAGGCACAAAAAGGGCCCTTAGTCGCGGCAGCTGGCTGCTCTTTGCGGCCAAGGACTATAAAAATGTTCCGGAAAAATTTTTGGAATACTGGGCTGTTCATGAACGCGGTGAGCAAATAACTTTAGGCAATCATAATCTGGCAACTAAGCTGGAATTTAATATTGCTGCCAAGGAAAAAACTTTACGCAATTATGTCAAATGGCTTGAAGAAAATGAGCCTGACCATTTAGCTAATGTTTTTGCTTACCAGATGCATCTGGCTCTGCCTGATGATGATGACTTTAAAGAGCTTTTGGAAACCAGCCAACAATCTGACGAAATCCAACGCCTTCGGGAATTGATCGAACAGACGAACTGGCCTTATCTTATTCTGCAAAAATTATCTTTGTACGACAAGATGAATGAAAAAATTGATAAGTCGATCAAGCAAATAGCTAAAAGCGTTCAGCTTGCACTGGAAAAATACTCAGGATTAGAAGTCATCACGGAAATTGAAAAAGATCTAATTGCCAAATTCAAGGAAATTTCTTCTTTACGCAAATACTTCTGTGCCATACGCCATACTCCAACCTGGGAATACACCAGAAAAATAATGGAAAATGAAATGGCTGAAAGGCGGTCTAGAATCGGACTGGTTTATGGCGGAAGTCCCCAAAAACAAGGTGAGTTTATTGACCTACTGAAAAAACTTGGCCTAGAAACGCATTCTCTGCCTAAAAAAAATATTTTCAGCGATAATTTGACAGAAGCATTTGATTACGCTCTTTCACATTAAAACTTAAGCCCTGACAAAAAGTCAGGGCTTTTTATTTTAAAATAAAAAAATCCCTTCTTCGCGGGATTTCCTAAATAAAAAGCCCAGAGCACCTTCCCCCTGGGCTTACGCAGCATGTTAATTAGGAGCAATTGATTTTCCGACAAATTGTCTGATATTATACCTGTGGCTTGGCAAGATTTCTTCAAATTTCACACCCAGCTGTCTTGGATATTTCGGATGAAAATTCCAGACCACTCTGGTTCTGGCGAAAACCGGATTGCGCTTATCTTGCGTCGGATCGCTGAGCATAAAGGCAATGCTTATTTCATCGCCAATATTATGATGCCAGCCCAGATCGCTTGCCAATCTTGCCCCACCCTCAGAAATATCAACCAATCTGCCAATAAGTATGACGCCATTAAGTGACAATACGCTAATTTCTGTTGCTGGCCTGACTCTTAGAAATCGACGCGCGTTTTCAGCCATTTTATCCCCCTTTCCATTTTTCAAAATAATTTTATGCTGCGTATTATTAATCTTAGCAAATGTTAGCCAAAAATCAAGGGTTAAATGTGGGAAAGGTGTGAATAATGATGTGAATAAAAAAACCAGCAGATTAAAAATCTCCTGATTTTATTACTCTATTATGATATTTTGATTTTATATTATATTTTTGATTTCAAACTATCTTTATCGCTTAAACTAATAATCGGCTGCCAATCAACAATTTTTAATTCCAATTTTCTATTACCATTAAACTGATTTAAATTGATTTCGCAAACAATGTCCATCTTATCGCCTATTTTAATCTTTTCAATATGTTCACCCATACCAAAGCCAATAGCTTCAAAAGATTTGGTCATCTCTTCATGCTTTAAATATAATTTCAAATGTTTATTGCCATTACCAACTGTTCTAACGCTTTCTACAATTAAATTTTTAATCAAAAATAACGGCTTGGGATTGGCCTGGCCAAATGGCTCAAATTCCTGAATCTGGTCAAAAAGCTCCCAATTTAAATCTGCCAAATTTAATTCTGCATCAATATCAATTTTAGGCAATAAATTTTTGCCCTTTAGCTGTCGTTCAGCCAATTCTGTGATTCTTTTTTCAAATTCAGGCAAAGCTTTTTTATTTTTTAAAGTAAAGCCAGCTGCAGCCGCATGTCCGCCAAAAACAGTAAATAATTCTGGCATTGTTTTTAAAGCTTCTATTAAATTAAATTCTTTTATGCTGCGTCCTGATCCAATCAGGCGGCGCCCTGCTTTGCCAATAACAATAGCCGGCCGATTAAATTGATCTTTTAGCTTGCCGCTAACTAAACCAATTATGCCAACTGGCCATTTGCCGCTTTCTAGAATTAATAACCTTTTATCCAAGTATTTAGCTTTTAATTTTATTTCATTAATTATTTTTTCCACTTCTGATTGCCGCTTTTGATTATTTTTTTCTAAATTATTAACTAATTTTTCCAGCTCTTTATCTTTTTCAGATGTTAAAAGCTCATAAGAAACATTGGCATGATCCATGCGACCGGCTGCGTTCAAGCGCGGACCCAAAACAAAACCAATATTTTCCGAATTCATCAGCTCTTCTTCGGTTATAGGCCAAATATCAGCTTTCTGGGCTAGCATTTTTAAGCCCTGACGCTTGGTTTTATTCAAAACAATTAAACCGAATTTTAAAAGAGTGCGATTTTCTCCTATCAGTGGCATCACATCAGTCACAGTGCCAATTGCTACTAAATCTAAAAGCCATTTTTCATACCCCGGGCTGAAAATATTTTTTTTATCGCTCGAAATAATGCCTTGAGCCAATTTAAAGGCTACACCCACACCTGCTAATTCATAATATGGATAATTGCATTTTTTTACTTTGGGATTAATAATGGCATATGCTTCTGGCAATTCTAAAGGCTCATGATGATGGTCTGTTACGATCACGTCAATTTTCTTTTTATTAGCTAAAGCAATTTCTTTTTTATTACTAATACCGCAATCAACAGTAATAATCAATTTAGCTTTTTTGCGCACTAAATATTTAATGGCTTTTAAATTCAAACCATAACCTTCTTTTTCCCTATGCGGAATATAAACATCATAACGAGCGCCCATTGTTTGCAAAACATTAGCAATTAAAACCGTACTAGTTACACCATCAGCATCATAATCCCCATAAATATATATTTTTTCCTTTTTCTCAACTGCCTTATAAATCCGAGCTACGGCTTTGGCCATATCTGGAAATAAAAAAGGGTCAAGAATATCTTGACCATAATCAGGATGCAAAAACTCATCAATTTTGTCCTGAGTATTTAAACCACGGTTAATCAGCAACTGCAAAATCAAAGGCTGAATTTCAGCAAATTGCTTTTTTGATTCCAAAGAAACTGGTTCCTTCAAAGCCCACTCTTTATTCATCTATTTAAAAAAATAATTAATAAAATAATGGTCCTAGTGTCCAAATAATCATAGACAAAATCATGAATAATGCAAATATTATCCAAATAAGCCTAAACCCATGTTTTTTTATCTTGAATTTCATATTTTAATTATAACAATATATAACATTATATAACAATTTATAACAATCAGTAACTACCGTTTAAGAACTTTCAAAAATGTCTCAGTCGGAATATCAACTTTGCCAGCGCCTAATTTAGCCATTTTCTTTTTACCTTTTTTCTGCTTTTCTAATAACTTATTCTTTCTAGTCACATCGCCGCCATAAAGCTTGGCAGTCACATCTTTTCTTAAGGCAGCTAATCTTTCGCCAGCAATTATTTTGCCGCCAATGGCGGCTTGCAATTTAACTACAAACCATTGCTTGGGCAAAGAGTCTTTAAGTGTTTCTACTATTCTTTTACCAACTCTATATGCCTCATCGCGATAAACCAAAATTGCCAAGGCTTCAACTGGCTCTTCAGCAACCAAAATATCCAGTCGAATCACATCGGCGGCTTGATAACCCACAAATTCATAATTCAAAGATGCATAGCCAGAGCTGACGCTTTTTAATTTATCATAAAAATCAGTCAAAATTGAAGCTAAAGGCATTTTATAATGTAAAATAATTCGGCGCTCAACTTCTGATTTGGCCGCTAAATATTCCGTATTAATATATTCCCCTCTTTTTTCCGTTACCAACTGCATGATTGCGCCCAAAAACTCTTCTGGCGCAATAATATCGGCTTTAATCATTGGTTCTTCAATTTTTTCCAGATAATTCTGGTCTGGCAAATCCAGCGGACTTTTAATGATAATCTGATTTTCTTCCAACTTTTCTAAAGCCAAACGATCACGTGATTTTAATTTGGCTTCTAATTCTTTTTTTAGCCCTTTAGACCTCAAAGTAACTTTATAAGCTACGCTTGGTACTGTAACCACTAAATCCAAATTAAATTCTCTTTTTAATCTTTCCTGAAAAATTTCTAAATGCAGTAAGCCCAAAAACCCGCAGCGAAAACCAAAACCCAAGGCCGTGGAATGTTCTGGCTCAAAAAACAAAGCGGCGTCATTAAGTTTTAATTTGGCGATGGCTTCTCTTAATCTATTAAACTCACTTCCTTCTTTGCAAAAAATACCAGCAAAAACCATGGGCCTAACTTCTTTATAACCAGGTAATGGTTCGACGTTACGCTCACTTAAAGTTATAGTGTCACCTACACGACAAAGTTCAACATCTTTTAAACCACTGACAATATAACCTATAGTACCTGCTTCTAAATTTTCTCGTGGTTCTAGTTTTGGCTTCAAAACGCCTACGTCTAAACAATCTGCCTGGGTCTGACTAGCCATCATATATATTTTTTGAGTTTTTTTTAGCGACCCGTCAATCACGCGCACATAAACAATCACGCCTTTAAACTCATCGTAAAAAGAATCAAAAATTAAAGCACGGAAGGGATTATCTTTAATGCCAAGCGGTGCCGGAACTTTTTTAACAACTTCATCTAAAATTTCCAGTACACCCTCGCCTGTCTTGGCAGAACATAATAAAATATCTTCGTCTTTACAGCCAAGCAAATCAATAATTTCCAATTTGGTTTTTTCCACCTGCGCAGCCGGCAAATCAATTTTATTAATAACCGGAATCACAACTAAATCCTGTTCCATAGCCAAATATAAATTGGCAATGGTCTGGGCCTGAATTCCTTGCGTCGCATCAACCAAAAGAATCGCACCTTCTACGCAAGCTAACGAGCGTGAAACTTCATAAGTAAAATCAACATGGCCAGGCGTATCAATTAAATTCAAAGTATAATCTTTGTAATCCATTTGCACTGGCGTCAATTTAATAGTAATTCCCCTTTCTCTTTCCAGATCCATGGAATCTAAAATCTGTTCTTTCATCTGTCTTTTTTCCACTGTGCCAGTCAATTCCAAAAAACGGTCAGCCAGCGTGGACTTACCGTGATCTATGTGAGCAATAATGCAGAAATTTCTGATATTTTGTTGATTCATATACAAAAATTCTATCAAAAAAATAAGAATTAATCAATTGTTAAAAAGAAAACCCCGCGCCTTCATGAGACGACGCGGGGTAAATTTTTTTTAAAATATATTACACAATTACAGAACGAGTGCGTATAAAATCAGAAGCATTAGCGGGGTCACTTCTACCAATGCACACCTGGCCATCTAGACAGCGCACTAATGGCACAGAACCGTCTGAATAACGAGAGCCTGAGCAAAGGGTTATATTGTTATTGTCAAGATGTTTATCTGTTTGCCAATAATAGAAAAGCTCCAACAAAAGACGCTCTTCCAAAGTGATGCCGATAATATTATGCCCTTCGCACTCATTTGCCGAGAGATCCCTATTCTCTTCATCTGCTTCTTCATTGTCACTCACCCAAATAGCATATGTCTTATCAGTCTCACGAGTTGACTTTACGGCAGCGAGATCGTCTATAGTTTTAAAAGATGCAAAGCGCTCTACGCACTTGCTATAAAGACGATCTGGCATCATATTCACACGAACTATAATCAGCCGTTCAAATCCCTTCTGTTTTCGCGGCAAAATAATATCAGAAAAATCATCCACCATTCCAAAAACTTCTCGGTAAAATCTCTTCCATACTAGCCTGGGGTCATAAGGATTTTTTCTTTGCAGAAAAAGTCCTAATTCTTCCGGCGTAATTTTCCTGTGTTGTAATTTGTGAGCTAAATCCGCCAACATACCAAGCACATTGCCCGGCACATCACCGACCATTTTTTCTTTTGTCATGGTCAGTCCTCCTTACGTTTTAAGCCCGTCGGCTTATTTAAAAGTGCGAATTCTTATTAATAAATAAAATTACCACAGAAAAATAAAAAAGTCAAATATAAAAAGGGCGTTAGTGCCCCTAATAAATATTAAAAAATATTTATAGATTCCCACCTTCAATATTCTCATCCATAGAGGCCTTCGGATAATTTTCTCTTTCTCTAAATAATCTTTTTCTCAATGCACTGGCAAATGTAAACATTTCTGGCGATTTTAAAAGCATTGCTATTACGACAAACACAGCGATACCCACTAAGCCCGCTATAAAGCCCTGTAAAAAAATACCTAAGAATGTTTGCGTGCCAAAAAACGGCTCAATACCAAATTTCATGAATTGGGTAGTAATGGCCATAGCTAAAGTGGCTAAAGAAATTTTTAATACAGATAAAATAATATTTTTTTCGTCTAAGCCATCTGTTTTAGTGCGCAAAGCCAGCCAGAGCAATACAAAATTTAAAATTGAGGAAATGGAAAATGCTAAAGCCAAGCCAGAAACCCCAAAGTCAAAATTGTAATTATAAATGGTGAACGGTTTTGTTAGAAATATACTTAAAAAGATATTGATAACTACTGAAATCAAACCCAGAGCAAAAGGTGTGGCTGAATTAGCAAAGGCATAAAAACCGCGGATTAAAAGCGGAATCATAGCCTGAGCAAAAAGCCCAAAAGAAAACATGGCCAAGGCTTCCATAGTCAATTGAGTGTCTTCCCAGGTAAAAGCGCCGCTGCCTAAAATTACACGGACGATTTGAGCGCGTAAAACTAATAATAAAGCCGAGGCCGGTATTAAAAAGAATAAAATTTCGCGTGTGGTATTGGAAAAGCTATGCACAAATTCTTTTTTATCTTCTTTAAGCGCCAAAGCTGATAGAGTTGGAAAAGCGGCAATGGCAAAAGAAACTCCGAAAATGCCAATGGGAAAAGATTGTAAATTATTGGCCAGATTAAACACGGCCAAAGAGCCGGAAGCCAGAGTTGAAGCAATAATTGTCACCACAACTAAATTTATCTGATTAATGCCCAAAGTTAGAGTTCTGGGTATCATCATTTTTAATAATTCCTTAATGCCCGTTTCTTTAAAATCTAATTTTAAGGAATATTTAAAGCCCAATAATTTGCACGAAGGAATTTGCACTATCATATGCAAAAATGCACCTAAAACTACACCATAAGCCAAACCAACTATTCCCCAATATTTAACAAAGACCAAAGCACCGAAAATAATACCTAAATTATAAAATATGGGAGCAAAAGAATATACCACGAACCTTTTAAATGACTGCAAGATACCGCCAAAAACACTGCTAATGCCCAAGAGCAAAGGACTTAAAAACATAATGCGGGTCAATAATACTGTTGTTGTCATTTTTTCAGCACTAAAACCAGGAGTTATAAATTGCATAATCTGTGGAGCAAAAATAAATAAAATTCCGCAAACAATCAATAAGCTTATAACTAAAATATTTATAACATCACTAACTAGTTTCCAAGCGCTGTGCTCGCCTTTGGTTTGCAAATATTTGGTAAAAATTGGTATGAAACCGGCTGATAATGCCCCTAAAACCAATAAATTAAAAACCAAGTCCGGAATTCGGAAAGCCGCGTAATAAGTATCTAAAATATCTCCAGCGCCAAATTCTCCAGCCAAGATACGATCCCTAAAAATACCCAAAAAGCGGCTGGCTAATGATGCCGCCGCCACTATAATTGCTGCGCTCGTAATAGTTTTTGATTCGCCGTTTAACAATTTGTTAAACATATTCCCCTATTTTATTATTATAGAAAAAGTAAAATAATACCGATTAAAATTTGAGCAATGCCCATTGATAATTTCATATAACGATTAGTTCGCTCCTGAATTTCCTTTGCCTCAAATATATGTCTAGTTTTGAGTAAAACTGCATAGACAACTATCAGGGGCAATACAAACATGGCGTTATATATCAAAAGATAAAAGGCAGTTTTGGCAAAATGAAATGCTTGAGTTAAAAGCGCGATTGCGCCAACATACAAAGGCAAGGAACATGGCAATTCGAAAATTGTAACAGTCATGCCAAGTAAAATCGTTGTAGGCATATCAACCTTTTGAATCAAACGCATTAAAATCGGCACTTCGCCTTTTGTCACGCCTAAAGTAATGCCCTTGCCATACCAGAAAAAATCTTTAATATTAATTAGGGCAATTACCCAGATCAGACCGATAATTATGTATTTAATGATATGACTCACTTCCTGATACCAGCTTTGGGATAGTAATTGATAAACTACCTGGGAAAAAAGCAAACCAATTAAAAAATAAGTTACATAAATAGTCGCAATATACAGCGCGCCAATTTTACCCATGCGTTCTGGATGATGCGCAAAAACCATTAAATATCCCAAGAGCAAAATTAGCATACCAATAGCGCAAGGATTTATGCCATCCAATAAACCAGCTATCACTACTAAAGAAAAACTAAGTCCCCGATTTTCTAACATAGCTGCTAATTGCAAACCTTGTGGCGTACAGCCATTATTACCAATAATACATTGTTCGCCATTCTCTTGAGCCAAAACAAAATTACCAAATAAAAAAACGCCTATAGCCAGGCAAAGAAAAAATACTAACAAATATCTTTTTTTCATAACTATATTGCTTTTATTTATTATAATAATTTCTTAGCTAACGAAGCAATTAAAAATTCTTCATTAGTTGGTACGACTACGACCCTGAATTTAGGCAAATCTTTCAAAATTAACCTGCGAATTACGGCACTGCGTTCGCCTATCCCTGCGGTAAAAACTAAAGCATCAACTTTTCCCAAAATCATACTGTAAGCACCTATGTATTTCTTAATATTATAGATAAAAATGTCTAATGTCAACTTAGCTATTTCTTTTTCTTTGGCAGTTATTCTGCCCTTATATTTAAATCCAGATACACTAAAACCGGCTTTTACCAAAATTTCACGCATATCCATAGAGCCAGAAAGACCAAATAAACCAGACCTTTTATTTAAAAGCGCATCAACTTCCTCACCGCTCATTTTCAATTTATTAACCATATAAAGTGGAATAGCCGGATCAATGCTGCCGCTTCTTGTTGACATTACTAAACCCTCTAATGGAGTAAAGCCCAACGAAGTGTCAATTGCCTCGCCATTTTTAATTGCCGTGATACTGCATCCAGAACCCAAATGGCAAGTGATCAAATTCAACTTGCTTAAGGGCTTTTTCAATTTTAAAGCTGATTGCTCAGCAACGTACTGATGCGAAATGCCGTGAAAACCATAGCGTCTTATCTTATATTTTTTATAGAATTTTAAGGGAATGGCATAAATATAGGCATAAGCAGGCAGTGTTTTATAAAAAGCCGTGTCAAAAACTGCCACATCTGGTATGCCTGGCAAATATTTATTGCTAGCCAAAATACATTTTAAATTAACCGGATTATGCAAAGGAGCCAAATTATTAAATTTTTTTAATGTTTTTATCACACTTTTATTTACAATAATTGGCTCATTTAATTTACCCCCGCCATGAACTACCCGATGCCCCACTAAAACAATCTTTTCTCTAAAATTTCCAATTTTTGAAAGTATTAATTTAAAAGCTTCATCATGCTTTTCTACTTCTGCAAATTCCTTTTTACCGTCAAATTCAATAAACGAACCCATTAAACCAATGCGTTCAACTATTCCTTCCTTAACCAATTTTAAGTCTCCAAAATCAAAAATTTTAAATTTCAACGTAGCACTACCGGCATTAATTACTAATATATATTTTTGTTCCATATTATTTTTTTACTTTAAATAAATCACCATGTCCTGGGATAATATAATCAGCTAGCGCTAAAATCTTTTTAGCGCTTTTTTGATATTCTTTTTTATTAGTTACATAAATATTTTTTTCCACCTGCTTAGACACGAATAAATCTCCGGCAATTGCCACGATTCCTTTGGCTGTATTAACAATTACAGTGCAAGCATCATCAGAATGGCCTGGCGTAGGGATTAAATAAACATTTGGCGAAATAACATTTTTACCCTTGGCAACGATGTCAAAATCCACTACAAATTTATTGTTTTTATAGCTGGTCAGCCAGTCAGTGAAAATCGCATTTTTAAAAAGATGCTTATTAGCCACATGATCAGCGTGATGATGCGTAATAATCACATAATTAATATCAGAAGTTTTCAAGCCTTCTTTTTTTAGGGCTGATAATAATTTTTTTTCAATTTCATAGTTACCAGTATCAACTAAAATATTAACAGGCCCATCTTTAATCAAAGTAACGGTTGAACTGGCCTTGAATTGATTGTGCTCCTCATTTAGCCACTTAAAATATCCTCTGACTAAAATCTTAACCGTAGCCAAATTTTGCTTTTTAGGCATATATAATATAAAAAATTCAAAATAAATTCATTTCTCTAATTTCTAATTACTAATTCCCCGGTCATGCCAGGCATCCAACCGCAAGCATTGCCTTCGTCAGTGTCAATTTGAAATGATTTTTTATGACCCTTGCCTGAACGAACAATCACTTTATCAAAAGTCAAGGCGCGTACACCATCCACTTTAACTGAAATAATGTCGCCATTTTTTACTCCGAGCTCCTTTGCTTCTTTTTCAGATACATGTAAATGGCGTTGTGCCACTATAACTCCCTCTTTGATTGTAACCCTGCCCTTTGGTCCGATTAAAAGTGCGCCTGGCGTACCCTTGATATCACCAGAAACGCGCAGCACTGGCTCGATCCCTAAAAACCTATAACAATCAGTTGCGGGCAATTCAACCTGCGTTCTTTCACGTACTGGACCAACAACTCGTAATTTCATCTCTCCTTTTCTGCCAACAATTTTTATTTCTTCTTCAGCCGCAAATTGATCGGGCTGTGAAATTTCATTCAAGACATTCAATTTATACCCTTTGCCGAAAAGCTTTTCTAAGTCCTTTTGACTTAAATGGCAATGGCGGGCTGATACTTCTATAATAATTTTTTGCATATTTTAAAAAATAAAAAATAAAGAAATTAATCTTATGATTATAAGAATATTATTAAACTCACAAATAAGATAAATTTGCTTTATGCCTTACCGTTAATACAATAGTATGAATCAGTCAAACCGTTTTCCTCGTATACGGGACAGCTCTGACAAATACAGCCCTTTGGCGATACTTCGCAGCCAGACATAGCCCTCCCGCAATAAAGCGTTTCCTGATCGCCCTTCATGCAAGCATCATAACTTGGGCAATTTGGGCAGGTACAAAGCTTGCTATTTTCCTCATTATCAATAACCATATTTAATTGGCAATTGATACTAAAATATTATAAATTAACTGAATTAATTATATCAAATTTTCTATAAAAATCATAATCTCTTATGGCTAAAATATTTAACTATTTCTACCCAGGCAGTTGCAGTTAGGCCGATTGTAATAACCCAGAACCAATGTTCTAATTTAAGCGGCACTGTTTCTAAAACCTTGTTCAAGATGGGCAAATATACTGAAGCAATAATTAAAATAATGCCGTACAACAAGGAAAAATATAAATATGGATTGGCAAATAGATTTTCACTTGCTAAAACAAATTTTTTCAGATTTTTAAAAGAAAAAATATAAAATAAACTAACTGCCGAAAATGAAGCAAAGGTAATGGTGCGAGCCAGGGGCAAATTATTACTAATCTTATAAAAATAATAAAAAATTCCCAATGTCATTAATCCTATAGTTAAACTTATTGCTATTATTAAAAATTTCATATAGTTGCTTAAAAATGTTTCTTCCTTAATCTCCTTAGATTTTATAAGCATTAAGCCTTTTTCTTTGGGCTCAAAACCTAAAGCTAAATCAGGCGGACCATCGCAAATCAAATTTATCCATAAAATCTGTGCGATAGTTAGGGGCGTGGGCAAATTCAAAAGCATGGCCGAAAAAATAATGACTATTTCCTCAAATGAATTGGAAAGAACATATCCAACAACTTTTTTAATATTGGATAAAATTAAACGGCCTTCTTCAATTGCTGATATAATTGTTTTAAAATTTGAATCAAGCAAAATTAAATCAGCCGTTTCCTTAGCCACCTCAGTCGCATTACCCACAACAACGCCAATATTGGCCTTCTTCAAAGCAGGCGCATCATTAACTCCATCGCCAGTCATAGCAATAATTTCTCCTTCATTTTGCAAAATCTCCACAATTTTTAATTTTTGCTGTGGTGTTACTCTGGTAAAAATTGTTGATTGCTTAACTGCCTCGACCAGACGTGAGCCAGAAAGAATTTCGAATTCCTTGCCTTCCAGCACATTATGACCAGTTATTTTCATGCCTAAATTTTTTGCTACAAATTCTGCTGTTTTTCGATAATCACCTGTGACGATTTTTACCTCAATACCGGCTTTATTAGCTACGCTTATCATTTCTTTAGCTTCGGGCCGAATAGGATCTTCAATGCCCCAAAATCCCAGCCATTTGTAACTTTCTTTGTCCTGCAAATTACCGTCTGTTTTATATACTAGGCCTATTAATTTCAAACCTCTACTTGCCCAATCCTCAAATTTTTTAATTAATAATTTTTTTTCTTCTGAATGAATATGGCAAAAATTTAAAATAATATCAGGAGCGCCTAATATGAACGAAGTTTCTTTGCCGTTTAAATTAATTGTAACTCCTGAATATTTTTTTGCCGAATCAAATGCCTCTTCATTAAGACGCGGGTATTTTTCTGTGATTTCAAATAAATCCTCTGTGATTTTATCCTTTAAATAATCCCAAATCGCCACTTCTACATTGCTTTTTTGATTATTTGTTAAAATTAAACCAAGATGAGCTAAATTTTTATCTGTCATTTCGCCTTTTACTATTTTCATGCTCCCCTCTGTAAGCGTGCCAGTCTTATCTGTGCAAATAATAGAAGTCGAGCCCAGAGTTTCTATAGAGATTAATTTTTTAACCAAGCCATTTTTTTGCAAAATACGCTTCATGCCTAAAGCCAAAATAACAGTTATGGCAACCGGCATGGCTTCAGGAATGGCTGAAACAGACAGCACAATAGAAATTCCCAACATCTGAAAAAAATCTTGTCCATAAACCAAACCTACGATAAAAATTATGGCACAAATAAGCAAAACAAATTTTGCCAATGTCTTGGAAAATTTTTCCAAACGCATTTGTATCGGGGTTTTGACTTCTTTAATTTCTGCCAAGGATTTGCCGATTTTCCCTATTTCAGTAGCTAAACCGGTTTTTGATACCTGCATTAAACCATGCCCTAACACGATAGTTGTCCCCATAAATATCTGATTATTTTCTGCGCTTAAATCCTTTCCTATGGGCTCTGATTCTCCAGTTAATATAGCTTCATTAATTAATAAATTGTTGCATTCCAGCAAGAAACCGTCAGCCGGCACCTTATCGCCGAGATTTAACATAACAATATCTCCAGGCACCAAATACCTAGCTTCTATCTCTTTTTTTATGCCTTCGCGTATAACTGTGGCCATCGGCTTAAGATAGGTACGCAGAGCAGTTAAAGTTTTTTGAGCTTTATATTCCTGAATAAAACCAATAATTACATTTAAAACCGTCACAATAAGAATCAATAATGCATCGATATATTCATTTAAAAAAATTGATATAATGCCCACAGAAATCAAAATGTAAATCAGTGGATTTCTTAATTGCGACCATAAAATATACAGCCATGACGGTGTCTCTCTTACAGCCATTATATTAGGGCCAAATTGTCCATAAAGCTGTTTTGCCTTTTTTTCTGTTAATCCTTTTTGCATGCCTTAATTATATCAAAAAATGCCTGTTAAGGCATTTTTTAAAATTATTTATCTTTATCTAATTTTATTGGCCCATTTGCTGGAAAAGTTTTGACCAATCGACAAAATTTATTCCGTTTGGCACTTCAAAATATGAATCAGGAACGCCTTCAGCTTTGCACTTATTTTGAGATTCTAACTTAGCAATTATGTCTTCAGTATCATGCACAACATCTTCCCCCATTTTAAAATCATCAGAAGTTTCTAAGCCCCTCATATCCATTAAAAACCCATCCGTTGAATCGTCAGACCAAATATAAACTTTTTCATCTCTCATTAAGGCGTGCATTATCTTGCCCTCAACCTCATTATCAACCCTGATCATATTGCCCTTAATATAATTAATTGAGGTATTGCCGCTTTCATCGGTATATTCGCAACGCAAGGCAATATTTTTAGTAATTGCATCGCGAATTGATGTAAATACATCCTTCTTGGCTGCTTGATTGCCACCACCGCAACCAGCTAGTAAAGCTAGGGCAAAAAATACTACTAAAAGTTTTTTCATAATTTTTATATTAATTATTTATAACTTTTTATCTCATTTGCCAATTTAATGGCAAAATCTAAAATTTTATCATTATCTAACACTTTACCAGAACTCCTGTTAATACTAATAAATTTATTGTCATCTAACACTAGATATATCTCATTTATTAATCCGTCAGATTGCCAAACAACAAAATGGTTCATATTAATTCTATCGTCTATTTTTATTGTTCTGCCCATCATTTCATGCCCCTTTTTCTGATTTTCAACAGACAAATAATCCATATTCAACCAAATATAATCTGTCTCATTAAAATAATATCTGCAATTATAAAGTGAAGAAATTTTTGGCGGTTCAATTTTTACAATCGGCAAACCTAACAAATTCTCCATAAATTCTTTAGTAAACTGCCCGCAAATATCTTCTATAATATAGTAACTTTTATCCTGTCTGGTTGGTTCGCCTGGATATTCCACAAAACAATTAGCCAATCGTTTTCCTTTATCTCCATAATTAACCAAATCAACTGGGCCTGGTGTACACTTGCCCGCTACTGTTTGATTATTGTCATTTGTGCCAATAGGCATCTGATTATCAGTCTTTGGTGTACAACCCGCCAAAATAAAAAGACTTAGAATTAAAACCAAAAAAAGAATTTTTTTCATAAAAATACATTAATTATTTATATCTTAATTTTACGCCATTTATTAACTGAAATCAAATGAAAGAAAAACACCCCTTTTGCTGGGGTGTTTTAAAATCCTATAGCTTTTTTTCTAAAATCTGAGTTCAGCCAATCTTCCATTAGAGGTATCTTATCAATATCATCAAGATGTGGAAAATCATCCTTGATATGCTGACAGCTTTCGCTTAAGATAATCGGCGCATAAATCTTGCCATATTTTTTCGTAAAAACCCACTCAGCTGCTTCAATACCCTTAAAATGATGTCTTTGTTCCCTATGCCTCAAATCATTATCTTCAGTATAGCCATATAATTCAGCGAATGGCGAAAGAGAAAATAAATCAAACCAAATGTGCAATTCTGTAATCAATTTTTTAATTGTCTCCTTATTTTGTGCAAAAAATTCTGGTTGATTTTTTTCAATTTCCTCAAGGGATTTTTTAATGTGCTCTGGCGTTAAACTCAACTCAATCACCTCCTTTTTAAGCATCTTATATTTTATCTTAGCCAATTGCAAATAAGATAATTATATATTTCTAGAATCATAAGCCCAGTGCAAAACTGCCTGCCTTTGCTTGCGCCGGCAGTATAAATCCTTTTTACCGCAATTTTTCCTGATTTGGGCAATATGACGCTTTATCATCTTCCATCTTTTAATCTGGCGCTCATCATCAGGGCAACGACGACCCAAATAATATCGACAATACCACTGGAACCAGCCGCGCGGATCTTCTCTGTATATCCAGCCCTTTTGGCGCCAAATGGCAAGCGGCTGGCTGGCATTAATGCCAAAATAATTCATTTTTGGATCGTGAAGCTTGGGATTTAATTTAGCTCTTTTATACCAATCTCTGGGAAATTCTTTTTGGCAGTCAGTCATATATTTGCCGCCAAAAACACCAAGCTCTAACATCTGCTTAGGCGTCAATTCTGGTTTAAATTCTGGATTAAAATTTTTACCAACTGGTTCTGTTAAATAATAAACATACTTTTTTTGCATTTTATCATTAACAACAACTTTTTTACGCATATAAATTACTTTTTAAAAAAATATAAGCCTACCACAATAATATAAGAACTTTTTTAAAATTCTTATATTTCAAATTTTTTATAAATAAACTTTTTAAAGAATTCTCCCAAAATATAATAGACCAAAGCAATTCCGACTATTACTAATAATACATTAAGCGGGAGCAGGCCAAAGCCAAAATATTGGCGTAATGAAGAATAGAGCAAAATTAATATTACAATTGTCGTTATTATAGATGAAAAAATTAATAGCTTACTGGGCTTACTTTGCCAAATCCATTTCTTTGTCCTAATCACAAAAATAAAAAGTACTTCAGTTAAAAAAGATTGAAAAAACCAACCCGCTTGAAAAACCTGCATACTAGCGCCAACAATCAACAGTAAAAAGCCAAAAGTAATAAAATCAAATAATGATGAAATTAGCCCGAAATAATTCATGGATTGCCTAATTTTCTTTATATCCCAACGTTTTGGCTTTTTCAGATAATCTTCATCAACATTATCAGTGGCAATAGCTAACATGGGCGCGTCTGAAAAAAAATTCAGTAAAATTACTTGTACGGGCAACATGGGAATGAATGGTAAGATCAGGGCGGCGCCAGTGACAGAAAACATATTGCCATAATTAGAGCTTACGGTGCATAAAATATATTTTAAAGTATTGCCAAATGTCTTACGACCCTCTTTGATGCCATCAATTAGCACTGACAAGCTCTTTTTTAATAAAATTACATCCGCTGCCTCGCGTGCCACATCAACTGCCTTATCAACTGAAATACCCACATCAGCAGCTTTAAGTGCTGGCGCATCATTAACTCCGTCGCCCAAAAAGGCAACAGAATGTCCGGCTTCGCCCAGCGCTTTAACTATTTTTAATTTATGCTCTGGGGTCACTTTAGTAAAAATATCAGCTCCTTCCACTACTTTCCTTAATTTAATAGGGCTTAATTTATCTAATTGCGATCCTAAAACGATTTTCTTGCATTCATAATTTATTTCCTGACAAAGCCGTTTTGTAGCAATTTCATTATCACCAGTCAGAATTTTGATTTTAACTCCCAAATCCATGAAATTCTTTAAGGTTTTTGCTGCCGTAAATTTTGGCGGATCTAAAAATGCTAAAAATCCAAGCAAGGTCAGATCTTTTTCGTCCTTGACGGAGTATTTTTCTTTTTTAATAATTGCTTTTTGGGCAATTAAAATAAGGCGGTATCCGTTATCTTCAAATTCATTTATATATTTTTTTATTTCGGATAGATGTTCCTGAATTTCCACGGATTGCCCAGCCCTGTTAACTTTACTGCATACTTTTAAAATTTCTTCAACAGCTCCTTTACAGATCATAATAATTTCACTATTTTTTTGCACAATTACACTCATGCGGCGGCGATAAAAATCAAATGCAATACTTTCAATAATTTTATAACCATTAGTTTTGATTTTTGAACTATTAGCGTAATCCATAATAGCTAAATCCAAGGGATTAGCGGCTGTATCAGGATCAATAGCATAGGCATTACATAATCTTGATAATAGTAAAACTTGTTCTGATTTGTTATGGTCAAGATCAAAATAATTATTTAAAATTACCTGACCTTCAGTCAGGGTTCCTGTTTTATCTGTACAAAGTACATCAGCATTACCTAAATTTTCAATAGACATCAAGCGCTTAACAATAACTTTATTTTCAGCCATTTTACGGGCACCGCGAGATAAATTTATTGTAATAATCAATGGCAAAAGCTCAGGTGAAATACCAACTGCTATAGCTAAGGAAAAAAGCAATGACTCTAACCAGTTGCCCTTAAACAAAGCTAAAAAAATAAAAACAGCCAATGAAAAGACAATAATTATTCTAAATAAAAAATACCCAAAATCTGAAATGCCTTTTTGAAATTGAGAAAAAGGTTCTTTAGCGGCTATTAATTTAGCGGTCTGACCCAAAAAAGTATTTTTACCAGTTGCTATTACAACGCCCTTGCCAAACCCTTGCACTATATGAGTGCCCGAAAAAACCAAATTTTGAGCTTGCAGTGACTCTTTCTCGTCTTTTTTATTTTCAGGAAACTTTTCGGCCGGAAAAGTTTCGCCGGTCAAAACCGCCTGATTAACGGCCAAATCATTTGTTTCTATCAAACGCAAATCAGCCGGTATTATCTTGCCAACTTCCAAAATAACAATATCACCGACTACTAAATCGGTGGCATTTATTTGCATTATTTTTTTATCGCGCAAAACCCATGATTTAAGTGCTACTTTGTTTCTTAAAGCCGCTACTGTTTCTTCTGATCGATATTCCTGAATAAATGATAAAATTGCAGAGAGTACAATCATTAAAATAATAATCAAGGCCGAGATATATTCGCCCAAAAACCCTGAAATTAAAGTAGCGAATAACAAAATTATAATAAGTGGATTTTTAAATTGGGATATTAGAATCTCTGATATTTTCCTCTTCTTTTGAGCGCTAATTTCATTATGGCCATATTCTTTTAAACGCTTATACGCTTCTTTAGAAGTCAAGCCCTCCGCCTTAGTTTTGGCAGAATAAAAAACATCCTCCGTGTTCATTTGCGCGTATTTTAAGTGGGTATTTATAGTCATAATATATGCTTATATTATATATTAAATAAAGGATAAAAAAAACGTCCCGGATAAGGGAACGTTTTTATCTAATTTTTTTAAAGAATTAATCGCAATAGCCCTCTAAAACCTCCTCAGGATAACCCAGGCCTTTTATTTTCACGCAATCAATAGAACCGTTACCTTCATAATCAATTTGCCAATTATTTTCTAATTTACGGACTAAAAATCCTCCACCTTCGACTTCCTGAGCACCTATTCTTATTGTGCCAGAAAAATAATTTTCATTATTTTTCATAATTGTAATAAAAACATTCTCAGGGATTTGATTGTGCTCTTTAGCGAAAACAGCAGTCAAATCAATTAAATCTTGGCCATAACAGTCTTCTTCCCACATTCTCAGACATTTTTGTTTTGGCTCACACCAGGAATAGCCGGCTGCTATTAAACAACCATGGGCATCCTTTTGCCCGCCGATCAACATTGGCTCATTAACATTGGCATTCTCAATTTTGCTCACTGAATTAATGGAAAAATACACCACGAAAGCCACAATAACTACTACAACAATAATAAGGATAACTAATAAATTTTTGTTTTTCATAGAATAAATATATTAATATTAGAATTCTGGGGAGGTAGGGATCGAACCTACGAATGTCTGCTTCAGAGGCAGATGCCTTACCGCTTGGCTACTCCCCAATAATATTTTGTTTTAATTAACACCGCTTGCCTGCCCGCCGAAACAAAGTGAAGGCGGGGCTACTCCCCAATGACTGGTAATTAGGTATTGGATATTATTCTATAATCTTACCCCCTAAAGTATTCACCAATAAATCAATCATTTCCTGTTGCTTGCCATTATTTGGGTCGGGTAATTCCTTAATTAACTCAACTTCATCATTTTTTGTCTCCTGCTTAATAAATTCGCTTTCACTATTTTTCGGTAATAATGAAGTTTCAATTATTAAATCTTCACCAAAAAATTCTGACAATACTTTTTCAATAACTTGCTTTACTCTGGCCTGATTAACTCTTTGCTGATGAAAAGAATATTTAAAGCCAATCTTCAAAACGTTACCAATTAACCCTAAGGGTTCTGCAGTTTTTAAAATAAAAACTAATGAAGTATTAAAATTTTGAAGCTGAACTAAAAAATTATGCCATTTTGAACGAATTTCGTCAATAGTAATATTCAACTTTTTGTTTATATCTGTTTTGATAGCACTTTCTGAATTTTTTAAAGTGGAGTTTTTTACTCCACTATCCGCCCACTTATTCCCATCTTCTTTTAAATCTGGAGGAGAATTTTTAGGTCCCTCTCCGTTTTCTCTTCCGTATCTATCACAATACTCTATAATGGCAATTTCCAACGGCAACTGAGCAATAGGCACTGTCTTTATTTCAAATTTTTTTGCAGAAAATAGATTGATTAAGAATAATAAATCAGAAACTTCAAATTGGGCTGACAAATCAATAATTTGCTTTTCTGTTTCTTTGTCTAAGTCAAAAGCAAAATCTTTTAAACCCTTGCTAATTTTGGCTAAAAGAAGTTTGCGTAAAAATTCTATTAAATCATCGGCGTATCTGACTAGATCAACGCCTTCCTGCACCAAACGATTAACTAAGCTAATTGAAGCTTCTGCGTTTTTATAAACTAAGTTTTGCACAAGCTCTAAAACCAAATTATAATTTGTGTTAGGAATTATCAAGCTGGCTTCTTCTGGACTAATTTCTTTCTCGCCTAAAGCTAAAATTTGGCCGAGCAAACTTTCAGCATCACGTAAGCATCCTTCAGAAACCCGCGCTATATCAAGCAAAACCCGACGATCAACTTTAATACCCTCTTGATTACAAATCCAATCAAGACGATTCAATAGATCTTCACTATTTACTTTTCTAAAATCAAATCTCTGACAGCGAGAAATAATAGTGGCTGGAACTTTATGAACTTCAGTTGTACATAAAATAAAAATGGCATGTACCGGAGGTTCTTCCATTATTTTTAAAAGTGCATTAAAAGCGGGAATGGAAAGCATGTGCACTTCATCAATAATAAAAACCTTAAATTTGCGCTTTAACGGCGTGAAACGCGCATTAGCAATAATATTTTCCCGTACATTATCAACCCCGGTTTGCGAAGCCGCATCAATTTCCAAAATATCCATATCACGACCAGCAACCAATTCTGTACAAGACG
Organism: Candidatus Falkowiibacteriota bacterium; assembly: GCA_016927685.1. Lineage (GTDB taxonomy): Bacteria > Patescibacteriota > Patescibacteriia > CAIXNZ01 > CAIXNZ01 > CAIXNZ01. The sequence continues at coordinate 11,385 of JAFGMD010000006.1, read as the reverse complement.
AACATTTATTACACGGCTCGCTTTGCCCCGCTTCGCGAGGCGAGCCGTCTTTTCTATTTTCGCAATTAACTGACTTGGCAAAAAGCCGCGCTGCCGTTGTTTTGCCAATGCCGCGTGACCCAGTAAATAAATAAGCATGAGCAATTTTATTGCCTTCTAATTCATGCTGCAGAGTAACCTTGACATGATTTTGTCCTGTCAATTCTGCCCATGTTTGCGGTCTATATTTTCTATATAATGCTAAAGACATATAAAACATTTTAAGCTAATAAACATTAAAAAGCAAGTGAATAAATTATATATAAAAAATGTAAATTCCAAATTCTAAATTCTAAATAATAATATACAATTTATAATGAAAAACCCGGTTTCCCCGGGCATAAAATTTAAATTCCAAATTATAAAATACAAATTCCAAAAATTAGTGATTTTCAGTGATTTTTGTGGTAAAAAATTCGTGGTTCAGCCCTATTTCTTCACAATATTTTCCACTGCTGCCCATTTACTAGGCGCTTCTTTAGGCACTAAAATAATCGCTTCATCGCCAGGCTGTCCCTTGAAATAAGTAACTGATGCTGGCAAAACTTTATATTTCTTCTTTTCAGATAAAACTTGATAATTGCCGCTTTTATCCAATAAAAGTTCGCCGATCAAACGCTTCCTGTCAATAGGACCTATTTGTTTATATAAAAAGTCACCTCGTTTGGTAATAGTTAATTTTAATATATCACCCTCAACTAGCTTTGATTTAGAGGCATAGTTAGGCGGAATAGTGTAAATTTGACCATCATAGGCAATCATTTTTTCCCCGTCAAAAACACCTTCAATTATTCTTTCTTCTCCCATCACTTCCAAATCTTTTTCTGCTGTTTTTAAATCTTGAGCAATATTGGCAAAAGTATTTTCAAAATTTTCTGCCTGCTCTGGCTCCTCTTCTAAGATTTGGATAATCTTGCCGAGATTGTCGTGGATGTTCCTTAAAATTTTCTTGATTAGCTGGTATTTGCTTTGCGCAATATTAACAGTATCAAGATTTTGGTTTTTGTTTTTCATAAATTATTTAAATATAAATTCTTCCTCTTCTTCTGTCAATTTTTTTTCTGCTTCGCTTAAAATATCGCGGCCAGAACCTATTTTTGCGCGCTCTATTATCTCTGCTTCAACAATTTCCCGCGGCCTACCATATTTTAAGCGCGATAATTCTTTAATAGCTGATGCCAATTCTGGATTTTTGACTGGCCTACTTTCAGAACCCAATACTTTCATATTAAAAGGCGGCGGATTAGCATTGTCAATTAAAATTTTAGTAAAAGCGTTGTACTTTGGCACGTTCATAACATCATATTCGTTAAAAATAGGCGCAAATTCTTTAGCCATGATTTCTGCATCATCAACGCCGATTCTAAAAGCAATTTTAGTGCCCACATTGCCAAAAATTGCATCCTTGATCCTGGTATCATTAGGCTTTACTAATTGCCCAATAAATTGGTGCGCTATAGTTAAGCATAATCGGTATTTTCTGGCTTCTGATAGAATAACTTGAATGCCTTCGGTCAAAAAATTCTGAAACTCATCTATATATAGATAAAAATCTTTTCTTTCCTGCTCAGGCATATCAACGCGCGACAAGGCGGCCATTAGTATTTTTCCTATTATAACCATTCCTAATAAATTAGAATTTATATCGCCTAATTTACCCTTGGCCAAATTTACCAAAATTATTTTTTTCTCATCCATGGCCTGCCTGAAATTAAAAGCGCTTTTTTGCTGGGCAATAATCGGCCTCATAATATCATTAGCGATAAATGAAGTCAGTTTTGAAGTGATATAAGGAACAACATTAGCCAAGGCTGCTTCACCGCCGGCTTTCTCTGCCTCTTTAATCCAAAAATCTTTAACTACCGCTGTTTTAGTTTTTGATAATTTATATTTTCTAAATTCTTCATCTGATAAAACTTTAGGTATTTCCATTAAAGTATTGCCAGATTCTGGATCTTCCATAATAAGCAACATGGCATTTCTCATATACTGTTCAAAAATCGGGCCACCCGTTGCTTTCAAATCATACAATTTATCAAAAATATTCATCATTTCGTTAATAACAAAAGTTTTTTGCTCTGGCGTATAAAATTCCAGCATATTCAAAGCCATGGGCCTTTCCGTATCAGAGGGATTAAAATAAATCACATCTTCAGCTCGTTCTTTGGGCATATAATTGATAATTTCTTCAACTAAATCCCCATGCGGATCAATGACGCACACGCCCTCCCCATTTATAATATCCTGAATAATAAGATTATTTTGGAAAAATGTCTTGCCAGTGCCTGTCATACCAATAATGTAAAGATGGCGGCGACGATCCTCTCGTTTTATGCGCACCTCTGTCTCAATTGCCCTGTATTCATTAATACCCAAAAGAATACCTTCTTTAGGCATGTTTGTGGGAGGCGCTGCTTTGCGGGCTGCTAGCCAGACAATATTTGGCGTCTCAATATGACCTAAGGGAAAATGAAAAATGGAAGTTGTTTCTTCGGTATTCATGATCATCTTAGCTGACTCATCAAATTCTCGATAAATAAAATCATTTATCAATTTGTTGGAAGAAGGCGAATAGCGCTTAAAAGCGTTGCCATACTCATAAATATTAAATTGAGCAAAACTATTTAAAATATTTTCCAAATATAAATTGGCTTTTTCCTGCGTATCTGATGAAACCAAAACTCTAATATTTATATCCAATCCCCCCTTAGCCGCTTTCTCTTCAATCCCTTTAAGAATCTCCTGTTCCATTGCTGAAAGCTGGTATTGTTTAGGCGGCTCTGCTCCTTCTTTTTTCTTTTCACCGCTCAATCCTGAATATTTAACAAAATCTTGCATTTTACCCTGCCAAGAACCTCGGCTTTCGGCGATTGCCTGGCTTACCTTTTTGCCCTGATGGGCCATAGAAGCGGTCTTTTGCCCCCATTTATGCCAATCTGGAGTAGAGGAGCGGGCAATAATCTGAATAGCGGCACCAGAAGTCGGATCTAATTTACTTAAGGCACTTGTTAGAGCGCTTAAAGTATCAGTGTCTGACTTGCGATAAGTTTTTATCGGATAAATATATTCTTTTTTAAATTTAAGCATAGCACCCGAAATCACGCCTTGGGGATTAAAAATATTATAATCCTCAACTTCTTCAATAACAGCATGAGGAAATTGGGCAGCTATCTGCTGTTCAATAAATTGCTTCAAATTTATTGGGACTACTACATAAAAATATATCAAGCCATTTTTCAAAACTATTTCAAAACCCATATGGTCGTTTCTGGGCACGAAAAAATATTTAAAACCTCGCTGGGCGCGCATCCCCGCTATATTGGCAAAAAAAGTTTCCATAGCACTGATTTTTTCTGCCAATTCCTGCTGTGATTTTGGCTTAGGCGCTTCTTTATTTTCCACCACCTCATATTTTGGCAAAAGAACTGACAGAACCACGAGCCTAAAAGATGACGAATTCTTGTAATATAAACGTAAAATAAATTTCACCGATAATAACACTAAATAAATAATAACTATTGCTATAACTAAAATAAGACCCAAAAAGATATACTCTTTAGATCCCTGTATGCCAAACAAATCTAATTGTTGTAGCAAATTTTGCATTTTTGTTTTTTATTTTTAAGTCTTATTTTGTTTGCTGTCACTCTGCTCGCCTTCTTCTTTTATTCTTAAAATTTTATCTGTCTTTATCTTGGCTTCCTGTTCTAAAAAATATTTATTCACGCCTGGTATTAATTTAAGCCATTTTTTTATCAGCTCTAAAATTTTATTTACTTTTACCTTTACCTGACCTAAAAGAAGTTCAATTTTAGTGGCAGTTTCCTCGCCCCTTTGCGCAAATTCTGCCTGTTTTTCCGGAGGCAATTGAAAATATATGTCCTGTAAATCTTCTTCTAATACATCCTCAATTTCTTCCAAAACAGGACTTTTAGGTAAGGCAGCTGGCACAGTCACTACGGGCGCAGATGGCAATTCTGGAGCGACCATGCCTTCTTCAGCTTTTTCAACTGGCGCTTCTATGGGTTTAGGAATTTCTGGAGACGGCGTAACTTCAACTCTGACCGGCACTTCTACTGCTTCCGGCCTTATTTCTTCTTTTTTCATTTCTTGGATTTTCTTAATATTTGCGTCTTTATTAGCCATTTTTAACAAATTAAAAATCAGTTTCCCTTAGAATAAATATAGCATATTTAAGCCAAAAATTAAAGCTAGGCCAGTGGATTTCGCAAAAAAGGCATTTTTGTGTTATAATTATGTTGAGAATTATAGAATTTTAGAATTATAGCATTTTAGTACTATAACTCTAAAACAAAAAACTCTAAAATACTACCAAATAAAAATCAAAATAAAATGCCTCAAACACAAATAGTTAAAAGCTCAAAATTTAGCTGGCTAAATATTATCAATGCTTCTGAAAAAGAGCTTGATTATCTTAAGAAAAAATTCAAGTTCCACCAATTAGATCTTAATGATGCTTCAGCCCATAAACATGCCCAGCGCCCCAAAATAAATGTTCAATCAAACTATATTTTTATGGTTTTGCTTTTTCCCGTTTATAATCGCAAAGCCAGGGAAATAAAGCCTGCTGAAATTGATATTTTTTTAACCAAAGATCATTTGATAACAATTCATTATAACCAATTAACACCGCTTAAGGATTTTTTTGAAGGCTGCTTGAATAATAAAAATGAACGGGATTTATATGTATCAGAAAACCCGGCCATGCTGCTTCATGAAATTTTAGAACGCTTGTATATTTCGCTCTTTCCCATGACTGACCATATCAGCGAAGATATCAATGAAATTGAAAAAAATATTTTTACGGGTAAAGAACGAGAAATGGTCAAGGAAATCTTGGTGGTAAAAAGAAACATTGTCTATTTTCGAAAAATCATGCAATTTCATAGAAATATTTTAAGAAATTTCATAAAAATACAGTTAAAAATGTTTAGCAAGCATGAACCCAAAATTGACACTTATTACAATGATTTATTTGACCATGTTCATTCTATTTGGGATATTTTAGAAAATTACCAGCAAACCATTGATGCGCTGGAAGATACAAATACTACGCAGGTAAGTTTCAAAATTAATGACATTATGCGCACTCTGACGATTTTTTCAGTTATTGTCTTTCCACTGACACTTTTAGCTGCGATATTTGGCATGAATGTAAGCAACATACCGATTGTGGGAGGAGAAAACGATTTTTATAAAATAATGGGAATTATGTTGGTTGCTTCAATTGGCATGTACTCCTATTTCCGCTATAAAAAATGGATATAAAAAAATCTTTGGATAAAATATATTTTATGTAGGGACCCCGCGCCGCGGGGTCCCTACGTTTATTTAATAAACCCAAAGATTTTTTTTATTTCTCTAAAATTTTCAACTCTAATCAATTTTTGTCGCAAGGCGCTTGCACCCTGAAAACCGTGCGCATACCAAGCCAAATGCTTGCGCATTTCTAAAATTCCTTGCTTGCTTTTTAATTTAAAATTTAATTGCGCATGTTTAAGTGCGACTTTTTTTATTTGAGGAAAAATATATTCTTTATATTTTCCAGATTTTAAATATTCTTTTACTTGTTCAAATAACCAGGGTTTGCCCAAAACACCCTGTGCTAGACCAATGCCATCAACGCCAGTAATATCCAGCATTTCCCTGGCTTTTTCCGGAGTTGTAATGCCGCCATTGCCCAAAACCAGGCCTGAAAAATTTTCCTTAACTTTTTTTATAATTTCCAAATCAACAGGTCCGCCAAAACCCTTTTCATAACTGCGCCCATGGACCATAATAGCGGAAATCGGCAAATCTTTTATTTTTTTAATAAAATCTAAAGCCGTAATCTTTTTACCGTCTAAAGAATTAATTGAGCTCCTAATTTTTACGGAAACTGGTATTTTTACTGCATCGCAAATTGCCTTAATAATTTGATAGCATAAATCTAAATCGCGCATTAACTTCACTCCCCCGCCACTTTTATAAATTTTAGGCGCTGGACAGCCAAAATTAATATCAATACCATCAGCTCCTAACTTTTCCACGATTTTAGCAGCTTCAATAAACAACTGGGGTTTGGACCCAAAAAGTTGAATAACAATCGGCTTTTCTTTTTTACTAAATTTTAAAAGCTCAAAGGTTTTCTTTGATTTATAATGCAAACCATCAACACAAACCATTTCTGAATAAACCAAATCAGCGCCAAAATCTTTGCAGATTTGTCGGAAAGCGGAATCAGTAATCCCAGCCATGGGCGCTAAAGCAATTATAGGTTTCTTTAGTTTTGAGCGTGCCTCGGCCGCAAGGCCGGGCCAAAAATTTTTCATATCCTCATTTTAACTTGTTTTACAAAAAAAGAAAAAGGTGAGACAGGTCTTGTTACGCTCTTTTGAGCAAAGGGCGGCTAGTCTCACCTTTAATTTTTTGCGGACACTCTCTGAGTCGTTTTAAACACCCATCGGATCGTCCGCATTTGTTATAACTTAACATGTCAACTAATATTAGTCAATAAGAAAAGGCGAGACATCTTTCCCTTTAGTCAATATAGACAAGGGCTGAATCGTCTCGCCTCTTTAGTAATTTTTGCGAACATATCGTCATTTGTCCAAATAGGACACTCCCCAAGTCGTCAGCATTTGTTTAAAATTAACATGAAAAAATGATTTAGTCAAGTGTGTTTGATAAAACTAAAGCTTAATATTCCACTTTCCCTATCGGATTATAAAGCCTTAGCTTTACCTTACCCAAAAAAAAGGGCGAGACAAGGCAGGAATCGTTTTAAAAAACATTTTGCCCTTTCGTCTCGCCCTATTTTTTGCGGACATCTGTAGCTTCGTTAAAAATAACATGGAACGAGTCGTCCGCAAATTTTTTTATTTTTTTCTTACTATTGAGCCTTGATTAGTATCTTCAACAATATAGTCCAATTTATCAATTTCATTCCTCAACTCATCTGATTTTTGCCAATTCTTTTCTTTTCGGGCAACTTCCCTATCCTGAACTAACTTTAAAACATTAGCTGGAATTTTTTCTTTTTTCTGTTTGGCCAAGTTCAACCCTAAAACTCTGTCAAAATCCAATAAAGTTGTTTTTTTATCAAAATCGCTCACCCTATTGTCCTTAATCATTATCCAAACCAGCGCTAAAGCGCCTGGCAAATCCAAATCATCATTTATTTTTTCCAAAAACTTATCTTTATAATTATTATTAACTTTACCCTTGCTTTTTATACCGGCAACAAAATCATTTAATTTTCTTCTAGCAATTTTAGCAGCTTCTAAACTCTCCCAAGTAAAATTTATGGGCGTGGCATAATGCGCTTGTAAAAATAAATAGCGCAAATCCATGGCTGAATATCCTTTTTCCTCCAAATCTTTTAAAGTATAAAAATTTTTCAATGACTTGGACATTTTCATGCCATCAACCATTAAAAAGCGGGTGTGAAACCAATAATTAGCAAGGGGCTGACCTGTCGCGCATTCTGATTGAGCTATCTCGCTTTCATGGTGCGGGAAAATATTATCTTCACCGCCAGTATGAATATCAAAAGTCGGACCCAGATATTTCATACTCATGGCTGAGCATTCAATGTGCCAGCCCGGAAAACCTTTCTTACCAAAAGCATCCCATTCCATCTGTCTTTTAGAATTTTCTGCAGAAAATTTCCAAACCGCAAAATCAGTAGGATTTTTCTTTTCCGGGTTTATTTCTACGCGTGCGCCCTCCATTAAACTTTCTAAAGTATTACCTGACAATTTTCCATAATCTGGAAATTTAGAAGTATCAAAATAAATTCCATCACTTATTTGATAAGCAAAGCCTTTATCTATTAAAACTTGCACCAACTTTATCATTTCCTTAATATGGCCGGTTGCCTTGGCAATTTTCCAGGGCTTTTCTAAATTTAGCTTTTTTCTATTTTCAAAATAAATCTTAGTAAAATAAACCGCAATTTCCTGCGCGGTCTTGCCCAGTTCCCTAGAGCTTTTTTCCAGTTTATCCTCGCCTGTATCAGCGTCACTTGTTAAATGTCCCACATCTGTGATATTTATGACCTGTTTGACCTTAAAACCGCTATATTCAAGCATACGGCGCAATAAATCAGCAGTAGTATAGTTCCAGGCATGGCCAATATGGTCATAATCATAAACAGTGGGCCCGCATGTGTACATGCCCACTTTATTGCCCTTTAGGGGTTTAAATTCCTCAATCTTTTTAGAATAAGTGTTGTAAAGCTTAATCATATAAAAATTATAACTTCAAACCCGCTCTTTGTCTATCTTCTCAAGATGTATTGATAAAAAAGATGTATAAGCGAGCTTTTAGTCGCTAAGGTAATAATCACCCCTAACAGCATAAACGGCGCAAAGGAGAAGGTTTTATGCAAAATAATATGATTAATGGGCTGTAAGCCCCTTGCCTTAATTTCAGCATTTCGTTCCTGAATCATTTCTTTTAATTTTTGCGCTTGTTCTTCGGTCAATTTACCAGAAATTGATTTTAAAAATTTCTTAACATCATCAGTATTATTAATAATATTATCAAACTCTTTTTTTTGTTCATTATTAAGTTTGGGGTATATTTTTTCAAAAATTTTCTTTTCCTGTCCCCTTTTCTTAATCAATTGATAAACTTGCTTAATGGTATTTGGCAATGTATTAAGACCAAAGCCGCGAAAAAGCATAAAAATACTATAATACATTCTTTCTTTTTTAACCGCATCTGTCTTTTCTTTAACTATATCATCAAACTCTTTTTTTTCTTCTTTATCCAGAATAGAATTCAACTCTCCTCTTAACTTATTTAAATTAGTCCTGTCACCCATTAATTTTCTAATATATTCTTTATTAATATAAAGGCCTGGCCCAATATTCTCTATTTGAACCACTTTTACTTCTGCTGAATTATATAAAAATGATCCGGCTGATTTGCCAAATTTATAAATATAAAAATACGAACTCATTAAAAGCATCTGAATGGCAAAAACTCTATGTATGTCTTTATAAGCGACATCTCTAAAAAAAATAAAAGAAACAATAAAATAAATAAATATAAGTATTGAAGCAAGGACTAATTGTTTTTTTAATAAATTGCGCAAGGGATTAAATACGGCTATGGAAAGCAAATAGTAAGAAGGGGTAATCAAATGGCCCAAACTTGGCGCTAATAATTCATTGACCCTGCTTCTTAAAATCTGAAATACAATCATGATAATCAAAAAACTAACGCAGACCACGGCATATTCTTTAAATTTATTTTTAGTAAATTTTTCCTTATTTTTTTCCTTATATTTTTTATAATATTCTTTAAGTAAGGCGGGATTTTTCAGATAATTCATTGCCAATTGCACCGGATAAATTAACATTTTAATTATTAAATATAAAAAAATCGGGATAAAAATATTTATTAATAAATTTAGCTGGGGAAAATATTTAAAATAAGAATTGCTATAAAATGCTAATGGCACCAAAAATACATAAAGCGTAAAGAGTTTGGCGTCTCCGCCAGCCCAAAGTTTAAAGTACCAGAGCAAATAACTTAATATAAAAGCAATTAAGGTATAAATAAGAATATACAAAAAGTATTCTGGCTTAATGCTGAATAAATTAATTATTTCAAATTTATTCAATATCGCCAAAAGAAATAAAATAAAATAATAAAATAAACCCAGATAAACGCCAAGTTTTATCCATTTGTTGCGAATTTTACTAATTTTAAAATCTTCGATACTTATTATGCATCCTATGAATAAAATAATTACGATAGGTAAAATAATTAATATATTTTTCATATTTACAAATAAAATTTAGTTATACCAATTAAACTCTTTTTTAGTATTTATTAATGTATTTTTATCCAAATTATTTTCCAAATAGATTTGATTAACTTTACCGAAATTATATTTCTGAAAAGACTTATACATATTTAAAGCTATATCAATTATGTCATTATTAATAGGCCATTTTTGGGATGCCCTCCGAAGGTTTTTCGTTATATTATTTTTTGCATCTTGAATCATAGAATCATTTAGTGGTATATTGATAAATTTAATTATTTGCTTCAATGATTCTTGAGAATTTTCTATTAAATTATCATAATCTATAATTAAGAAGTCTTTTTCTCTGATTTTCTTTTGAACCAAAACTTCACAAATTTCATTTAAAATATAAATGTAACGCATAAATCTTTTTTTTATCTCATTATTATCGATGGGTGGATCAAGATTATTTTGGCTATTTATTGTTTGCACGGGATTTCTTAGACAATATATTAATTTATCTCTATATTTCGGAATAAAATTAATAAAATTACTAAAAAGAATTTTATCTATAGGTATTTTTATAACCGATCCTCTATATTTTATAATATCGCAGTATTCAACTTCTGGTAGCGTAATCTTTGGTAATTCGTAATATCCACGCGGATTTCCATTAATATATTTTTTTATTTTTTTAAAATTTTCTGATGATATATTATTTTTCACTTTTTTATATTTATTAAGTAGGGGAAATTTGTAGCCAATGATTGGATAATTTAAAATCTTCATTATTTGCATAATTAATGATGTTCCGGAGCGGGGCATGCCGGTGACTATAAGTATTACAGCATTATTTTTCATTATTATTCTATTAATTGTTTATATTTATTAGCTTATTCTCGATAATTTGCGATAAAACTTTTTAGAAGAATTTGCATCCTTCTTAATATTTAGATTAAAAAAAATTTCTTAAGAATTAAGACGGGACATACTTTTAAAGAATATAACTAAATAATTGCTCTTAAATATTTCAGAACAACAACTTTATCCTTATCTTTCATAGCGTAACCATTATTCATCCAAAAACCATCAGTATTTTTAATTTCATATTGCATCACTTTTTCTAATAAATTATTTTTCCAAAGCACCAAATCATCTTTTATTTTTGGATTAAAATTGGCAAGATATAGTAAATAATATAGAAAAAAATTAACATAATTATATTTTAAGGCAGGAAAATATTTTTTCTACTAAGCTTTCTAATCTATGTTCTTTATTAAATGTTTCATGAGCATTCAGTCCTATTTTATTAAATTTATCGGGATTATTTAAGCTTTGCTTAATTATTTTTTCCGCATCCTTGACTGAAGAGATCAAAAAACCATTATATCCTGATTTAATATAATATCTTGATTTTCTGTGTTTAGTTATCATACATATTTTTCCTAATAAGAATGAAATTGTAATATTTATTAAACCCGAATGGTTGTTTACTTTTTGCAATGGAATCAGGCACATATCTGCAGAATTTAATAATTCTAAATATTTATAATAATATATACCGTTTATGACATTCACGTTAT
>JAFGMD010000005.1 GCA_016927685.1 Candidatus Falkowiibacteriota bacterium | reverse complement strand
TATAATAAATAAAAGAGAGTTTGTTGCAAAATAAATTTCTCTAAGCAAAGCTCGCTCCGCGTCTCCAAACTAGGGGCGAGTTTTGTTTTAAACGTAACTATATTTTCTAATAACAGCTTTGACAATGCCCTGAACCAAAACATTTTTAGCAAAAATCGGCTTCATACTGGAATTGGCCGGTTGCAATCTAATTCTATTTGCCTCTTTATAAAACTTTTTCAAAGTCGCCATTGTATTATCAATCAAAGCAACTACTACCTGACCATCTTTTGGGCTGGGATTTTCTTCAACTACCACAAAATCCCCATCATAAATCCCCTCTTCAATCATTGATTCGCCTTTTACTTTTAAAACATAGGCCTTTGCAGAATCCTTAACCAAATCAATAGGAACACTAATTTTTTCCTTTTGTTCAACTGCTTCAATGGGCTGACCAGCAGTGATTAAGCCCAAAAGCGGTAAATTCAGGGCTTTGCTGAAATCTTCATCAATCACTTCAATAGATCTGGCTTCATTTGGCTCCATTTTTAAATAACCCTTTGATTCTAATGCTTGAATGTGTTCGCAAACTGTCGAGACTGAAGAAAGCCCTAATTTTTTAGCTATTTCCCTGTAACTTGGCGCATAGCCATTTTCTTCTGTATATTGGTTAATGAAATCTAAGATTTCTTTTTGGCGTTTTGTTAATGACATAGTTTTGATATAAGATTTAAGATATAAGATGTAAGATTATTTGACGGATTTTATCCAACCATTCAAAAGTTTACCCGTTTCTTCAGCTAGATTCATTAATCCATTATATTCATCTTCACTTATGTAATTTAATTCGTAACTTAATAAAATTTGGTATTTTAATTCTTCAAGAGAAGCCTCGGAATAAGAATAGAATTGGAATTTATCCCTCCCCCTTCTTTTAAATCCTTCGGAAATATTTGATGGTATTGATACTCCACATCTTCTCATCTGCGAAATCAATCCATATTGTTCATCTTTTGGAAATTTAATTGTAATCTTATAAACTGATAAAATCAGTTTGTGGGCGGACTGCCACACTTTTAAATCTTTAAACGTTAATATTTTTTGCATCGGCCAAATCTTAATTCTTAAATCTTAATTCTTAAATCCACTAAATTACGAACAAACACCGAACTATATTCAAAGTATAACCGAACAAAAACCGAATGTCAAGATACTTATCCACAATAGAAAAATCCCCTGCTATGAGGGGGTAATTCTATTTTCTCTTTTTCTTTTTGGCGGCTTTTTTTCTGCCGCATTTTCCGCATGACATAATTTTTTTATTATCTTTATTAATAAAATACTTGATTTCCAATTAATTGATTGATATTATTAATTACTAAAGGAGGTAAAAAATGAAAAATAAACAAAGAAAATGGACAGACGGATCTTTATCAGACAAAGAATGCTTGGGGGGAAATGATGGCCATAAATTAACCAAGCAAGATGTAAGGGATGGATATCATCTATGCAAATCGTGCAGAGCCAGAAATGCTTCTTTTGCCCCAAATGCCGAGGGTATATCAGTTGGCATAATATCTTGGCGTGAATTTAAATGAAAAGGGCTAAAAGCCCTTTTTTATTTATTTAAAATTTCTAATTGTCCGTTATTGTAGATTAAAATTTTAAAAATATCATTTTTTATAATTAATCTAATCGTATCAGAAGTATAATTATTGTAATTATAATTCCAGAGCTCAAAAACATAATCTTCAGTTTCTCGGCGGTCATATCCTGTTGTCCAAAATTTACCATCAACTGTTTTGGCAATATATCCGCCTGTCGGATATGTAGTCCATTTTAAAATTTGTTTATTATAATTTTGGCGGCTTATCAGCACATACGCCATAGCCAACTGGGCATCAAGCTTATAATTTGGATAATAAAGATTGATCGCCTGTTTAATGCCGTTGCCAAAAACTTGAGCACCTTCAATTTTATCTGGCAAAGAAATAAATAGTAATTTTTCATTGTCCTTATTTATATCTACGACTTGCGGAAAATCATGTAGAACTATTTTTTGCGTAATTTGCGAGGCAATGGCCCAGGTCTGATTTTTATTTATTAAAAAGAATGCAAAATAAATTGCTAGGGCAATATATATTAAATTCCTCAAATATTTATCTGACTTAATCTGCCATAAAATTAAACTTAATAATATGCAAAATACTACTGAAGGTAAATAATTATATCTCTCCCCTTCATCGCTTAAATTATTCATAGCCAAAAATATGACTGGCAAAATCAAAATGAAATATGAAACTAACAAAAAAACGGCTTGTCTTTTATTTTCTTTCAAGAAATAAAATATTAAAACAAATAATAGTATAAATAATAATATAAAAAATAATGGATTTATAAAAAAATAATCAGTCAAACATACTCTTATTTTTCCGTAAAAAAAGAGATCAGTAATTAAGGAAATTATCATTTTATAGATTTTTGATGCATTAAAGATAAATGTATTTCTAGCATAATAGCCAAAAAATAAACCGATTACCCGATAGCGTACAATAAAATAAGAAAAAGAAAGCAGCCAGAAAGGAAGTATGTCTAAAAATAAACTTTTCATTTTTAGCTTTTTCTTCTCGTGGCAAGAAAATATTTCAAATACCAATATCAGTAAAGGAAGCGTAACTGCCATTTCTTTAGCTAGTAATGCGATTATAAAGCTTAGCAACGAAAATATAATAAAATACAATCTATTATTTTTTCTAAATAGCAAATATAAATAAAGGGATAATACATAGAAAAAAGCGCAAATGGGATCGCCTATGGCTGCGATCCAAATAACTGGTTCGCTGTGATTTGGTAATATGCTAAAAATAACCGAAGCTAAGATCGCAATTCTATTTTTTTCTTTACTATCTTCAAATATTAACAAGCATAGTAAATAGATTAGATAACAAACGCCTATATGAAAGACTAGGCTAAATAAATGAAATGGCAAGGGATTAAGTCCGCTTATTTTATAATTAATCCAAAAAACAAGATTGACAATCGGCCGATAAGCTCCACCCTCACCGCTAATGCCATAATAGTTGCCAGTAAAATAATCGCCCAAGCTTTTTGTATTTTTGGTAATATTAAGCCAATCAAAATCATCTGACAGGAAAAAATTGTTTAAATTAAAGCCAAAAAATACCAAATTAAGAATAATTAGGCCCAATAAAACCAACAAGTGAACTTTATTATTTTTAATAAATTTCCGCATAGTTTAATTATAGCAATAATTTGCTAATTTCCTAAAAAAACTATAAGATTAAACTGTAATTAACTTATTAAATATGGCATTTCCCAACGAATCAGTCAGTAAATTCCAACAAATGGTTTGGGATATTTATGGTATTCCCGACGACCGGCTTTATAGCAACTGGGATCTTTTGAGTAATATGGAAAGATTCACCATGTGGGCGCTCAAAGGCATCCGCAAGGGCAAAATTGGAGATTTAAATATAACTTTATCAAATGATCGGCCTGAAAATGCATCAGAATCATTTTCTCATATTTATTCAACTGCTGGCATTCAATTTAATTTAATTGTGGCCACTGCCTGGTTTTTTGCTTTAATGAACCGCTTGCATATTGATTTAGAAAAAGAATTATGGCAGCGCTTCCCAAATATGTGTTCCTATTGCAAGCAAATGCCTTGCGCATGCGAAACCTGGAAGGATAAAAAATTTGAAAGAGTAAATAGCGACGATAAGAATCAACCAAAAACAATGGCACAGTATCAGGAAATGTTTAGAAAAATATATCCTCCCGAAAAACGCACACTTGAACACGCGGGCGTACACTTAGCTGAAGAGCTTGGAGAACTTAGCGAAGCCCTACATCTTTTTGGCGGCACGCATAAGAAAAAATATTTTACGCAATTGGAAATTGAAGCGGCTGATTTTTTTTCCTGCATTATGGGAGTGGCTAATTCAATTAATATGGATTTTACAGATTCTTTTTACAAGCTAATGCCGGAAAAATGCCATGTCTGCGGAGAAAAAGTTTGTAACTGCAATTTTTTCTAAAAATTACTTAAATAAAAAAATCGCCTCGGCTTTAGACGGGCGATTTTTTATTATAACAATTAAGATTTTTTCGCCCCATATTCCTTAATATAATTAACTGCTTCTGAGATAGATTCTAATTTATGCAAGTCTTCTTTTTTTGCACCATATTCCCTAATATATTTAACTGCTTCTGAAATTGATTCTAATCTTTCATGAATGTGGCTAAGTGCTTCTAAAATTCTTGTTGCGTTTGCGTCATCCATAAATTTAAAAATTAAATTATTTTTTATCTGAAGATATGTGCGCAAATTCGGACAGATTTTAGGTCTAAATACGGATAGGGCTGCCTGCGCCCGCACCCGCAGGCAGCCGCCTTTTTAGCGATTTCCCGCCTTCGCTTACACTATGGCGGGCAGGCAAGTTTTTCTGCGAGCTACAGCTCGCCTGAGCTTCGCTCAGTTGGCGGCAAATTCTTTATTTGATTTTTTCATTATAAACAAATATTTGAATCCCCTTAAATAAAAGTTGAATCGTCTTGCACGATTATGCCACAGACCCGTATTTGAAGTTTGATTATGGCGAGTAAGGCAGACAATATCTATTGGTTCAAAATACTTTTCTAATCTTTGCCAAAGTAAAAATCCTGTTGGTGTAAATTTCTTTTTAATCCATTGGTCGCCAATCACCCAACCCATTGCCTTTTCTGGTTTTAATATCCTAACGATTTCCTTTGCCACTTTTTCCAATTCATCATAAAACTTAATATCTTCACAAGATATTTTCCCGATACATTTTGGCGAATCAGAATAATTGAGATTATCCGAATATGGGGAATCTATGAAAACAAAATCTACGGAATCGTTTTCAAGGGGTATACTGCGCGCGTCATTTTTGATAACATCGGGTCTTACAATATTTATATCATACCCGATAACCTTTCGGTTAATCTCTTTTGCCACATCAATTGTCGTTCCGCTTCCCGCCATTGGATCAACTACTAAATCACCTTCCTTAGTATATCTTTGTAATAAATTCCAAATAACCAGCGCAGGAGTAACTCCGCTATATTTATTACTCCCATGGAGTTTATCTCCGTAATTTTGTTTTGGGAAATCCCACAGTGTTGTCGATTCAATAATATTATCTTGCATAGATTATTCTATTTTATTTGATTTTGCTAAATTACATTTAGCACATAATAACCTAATATTTTGGACAATCAAACTTGTTCCTCCTTTTGAGAATGGCAAATCATGATCAAAATGTAAATTTTTTATTGAACCGCAAATTACACATTTCCCCTTATCCCTTTTCCATACTTCCTTTTTTATTTCACTCGAGATCAATCTTGTGTGTTGTAAGTCAAGAGGAGTATTTGTTTTAATGTCTTGTTTATCAGAAAGTTTTAGTAAGAAAACATATACATTTCTTTTTCCATCATATTTAATCTGATAATCAATCAAGTTAAAAAATCCTTTTAATGACCAAACCCCGGGAAGGATTTTTTCATAAACTTTTACAAGCTCTGCATCGGCAGATCCCCTTTTAAATAATTCTATCGCCCTAATGAATTTTCCATTTTGTGTTAAAGTGCCATTTCTGGTTAATTTTGGCTGATCAAGAGTTTTCGGGTTAATTTCGTATGATGTTTTTGGTTCATCATGTCCTTCGTATTCAATAGTTATACCATCTCCAAGAATTCTATCAGCATATGGGGCATTAGAACGTCTAGACATAAGAATTACAGAATAGTTAGGATTCATATGGAAATTCATTCCCCTTTGCAAAGTTTGTACCTTTTCAATATCGCACATTTCTCGGTATGAAAAAATTTGATCTAGCATAATTACTTTAATAATTCTTTCAAGTCATTAATAAATTTATCAAACATTTTCACTTTGTCACTTTCTTCAATATCTGTTTCGCTTAAAACGTAACTACCGTCAGTATCCACCTCTACAATTGCTCTGCCCTTTTTTGCCGGTTTTTTTATAGTTAACGTCTCGTCTTCATCTGGTGTTACAAAATATACTTTAATATGTTTTGTTGCTTCATCAGAAGCAAGCTTTATTTTCCAATAGCCAGTTTGAGCAATTCTTTCTCTTAAAGTAACCTTGCTTGATAAAACTGCTACAACTTTGCTTGTTTTGGGATCATAAATAATTAAATCAACATCCGGCAAATGTGAGCCAAATTCGCCATAATCAACTATTAAATTTCTTTTTACTTGGCTTAACTCTTTTGATAAATTCGATCCATTAGTCCTTTCAAGACTATTGCCATTCACGACTTCTAATCCTAAAGCTTTGACTTCATCAGTGATAATGTATTCAATAAGCTTTTCTAAATTTTTCCCCTTAAAAGCCCGCCATGATTGCTCATGATCGTCACCTGTAAAATCTTTCTTATGCTTTTCTTTTGCTTCTTTTAGAACATTAGAAACGTGTCTATAAGCATCCGCTCCAAATTTCCTTTTCTTTGTCTCGTAAATTTTTATTAAGTCATTAATTGTCATATTTTTTTCATTATTAAAATGTATTCAGTTGGATATATAAAAATTTTATTTTTGTCGCCTGCCTTGGCAAATTTACCTGTTTTTTCATCTCTCAAAGATGGTAAGTTTTTTGACGGAATTTCCCGTTTGATAATATTGTCTATTTTAAATCCTAAATTCTGCATTTGTTCTGTAAAAACTTCAGCGTTTAAAATTTCTACGCTTTTTAAACTTGTATTACCTATCACAATGCAAGTTCGTCCGCCTTTTTTAAGTATTCTTTTCATTTCTTTGAATACTTGATTCATTTCGCCAAAATAATTAGCAACTTCTTCCGCTGTTTTTTTGTCTTTTTTCGCAAGGTTTGATTTTATTTCTTCTGCCAAAGTGCTATTTAACTTTAAATATTTTTGATTATGGTACGATGTACCAATAAATCTCTTTCTAAAGTCACTAAGGTCTCTAGTATACTCAAGCCATAATGCGGTTAATTGATGCAAGTCCGCATATTCATAAGAAGTAACATAAGGTGGGGATGTTACAATTAATGTTGCAGAATTATTTTTAGCAGGGATTTTTCTCGCATCAGCGCAATATACTCTGCAAGAAGTTTTTAAACATCCTCTTTCTTTTAAGAGTAGATAAAATTGAGAATTGCCACGCAACATCATTTTAACTTGTTTGTAAAAAAACTTAAAAGGATCAGATGGCTTCTTATCAAAATCTCTAGTCGGTTTATTGCTTTTTTGTAGCCAGATTGAACAATTTTTAAGTATATTTGAAAATCCGCAAAAAAAGAAATCTTTAATATCTCGGTCTTTTATTTTAGAAATTGTTGTAAAAATAAAAGCAAGTTTTCGTTTTTCTTTAGGATTAAACCAATAATCAATCCTTTCATGTTTTGGGGCTTTAATTTTTGCAGTATCTTTGTATAAATCAAGCTTGTTTTTTAATTTCTTAAATGCTTCTTCTATCTTATAGGGTTTAATTGGCGTGATTTTTGCTTTGGTAATTAAAACTGCAACTGGATTAATATCAACACCGATTGATCTTCTGCCCATAACTTTTGATTCTACAAGAGTTGTCCCACAACCGCCAAAAGGATCAATAATAAGATCATTTACTTTGGTATATTTTTCCGCAAGACGAGATACTATTTGGGGAATAAATTTTGCGGGATAGCGATGGAAACCATGCGAAATATAAGCTGTGTCTTTTCTAGTTTTATCAGAAAAAGACCATGTGGGATCCACTTTAATTTTATTAAATAATGAAAGTATATCTTTGCTCATATTATTTTTTAATTAAATCATCAACGCAAACTTTAAGTGCGTTCGCGATTTATGCTTATTTATTCTCATTTTACGCCTAAAAACTCGCCAAGTCAATTAAAGAATTTATTAGTTTTCAAATAAAGAATTGCCTTTTGAGGATCTTATGTTTTGCGTAATTATTATTGACTGGATACAATTTTTTTGATAAAATATTAATAATTACTTTATTCTTGGGGAGTCGCTCGCCTGGCTTAGGCCGAGCCGAAGCCGGACCAAGTGAAGTTAATTAAAAATAATAAATATTGGGGAGTCGCCAAGTGGTAAGGCAGCGGCCTTTGAAGCCGCCATTCAGGGGTTCGAATCCCTTCTCCCCAGCCACAAGACACGTCAGTCGCAACTAACGTGTCAAGACTTTTTTATCGAGCGACCCGTCCAGCCTCTCTCGAGAGGCTGGACCCGAGTGGTCAAAAAAATCGCCTAGACGGCGATTTTTTGTTTGAGCCATTTTATTTTAGAAATCTCATTATTACATCACTCAATTGGCGAGGTAAAAACTTGGTTTTCGGCCAGTACTCTCTAGCTCCCAATTTGATATATTTCTGTTCATCCTTATCCGATTTTAAATTAGAAAAAACAATAACGGGTATAACATCTGTGACGTGTTTAGCACTTAATTTTTTTAAGATATCTTCACCAGATTCCGCACCTAATACAATATCTAGCAAAACCATATCGGGTTTTTCCTTGACCAATATTTTTACGACATCATCATATTTCTTGGCGTCAAAAACTTTAAAACCATCTATCTCTAATTGAGTTCTATACATGAGAATTTGATCAGGGTCATCCTCAACCATTAAAATTTTATATTTTTTATTTGCCATATTTAGATTGCTAATAATTGAACGAAAAAAGTTGTGCCTTGGCCTTCTTTGGATTCAAACCATATTTTAGCTCCAGGATGAGCATTTATGACTTTTTTCACGATAAATAAACCTAGACCAGATCCGTCGGTATGCAATTCTTTAGCATTAGAAGCTCTGCTGAATTTTTGGAACAGTATTTTTTGTTCTTTTTCAGGAATGCCGATACCGCTATCTTTGATCTCTAATTGGGCGAGTTTATCAATTATTGACAGCTTAATAAATACTTCTTTATTCTCTGGTGTGTATTTAACGGCATTGTCAACCAAATTGCCAACAGCCTGTTCTAAATATTTTTTATCGCCTTTAACCATAATGTCTTTGGCAATATCAGCACTAATTTTAATCTTTTTTTGTTCGGCTTCTGGCTGATTATAAGTAACAATATTATTAACTAAAGCTGAAAAATCAAGATCTTCCAAAGAATTTTTCAAATCTAGTTCTTTTTCATCTAAGTCACTGGCATCTAGAATATCATTAATAACAGCATTTAACTTTTGGCCTTTTGAGAAAGCATTGCTTATAAAGGTCATCTGTTTTTCTTTTGGCAACTTATCCATTGTACCACTTTTAAACATATCTAAAATACCGCAGATGACACTAACTGGCGTTCTTAGCTGGTGAGAAGCAATATCAAGAAATTCGGATTTAATCTTTAAAAGCCTTTCCAGCTTTTTATTTTTCTCAACAATGTCCTTGGTTTGTTCGTCAACTTTTTTCTGCAAATTTTCATTCAAATCATTTACTTCTTTATATAAGCTGGAATTTTCAATAGCTGTTGCTGATTGAGCTGCAACAATTTCCAAAACATTCAAATCTTCACGGCTATAGTAATCTCCAGATTTTTTAGGGCCCAGGAAGAAGATGCCGATGGGCTTCTTATGTAAGAATACAGGTAATGTAACACCAATACCATTATTTTCCAGCTCCTTAATTATAGTAACCAGCTGGGGTGATGACTTTGTTTCGTTTTCTTTTTTTAGTTCGTCAGTAACTATAAGATTTTGGAATTGGCTATATTTTTTTAGTACCAATTGATATTTAAGCAATTCTTGAGCAGTTAAGCAACGAGCTGTACTCGTTCTTTTACCTATAAAGACCGCTTCCTCAAAACAATCTTTATCATCATCATAAAGATAGATTGAAAATAAGGTCGAATGAAAAGCATTAAATAACTTTTGATTTATCGTATTTAAAACCTTTTTTAAGTCCAATGTCGTACTAATTGCAGTTGTTATCTCGGTAAGTAATTCTTGTGGGTTATACGATCCTTTAAAAAGAAAAGAATCAGTCCATTTGGATAGTAATTTTTTAAGGGGTTCAAAGCTCAACACAATTGCAATTGCGGTGATTGCTCCATTGAAAACCATGCTTCGCGTTCCGATAATATCTTGAAATAAAGAACTAATTATATATGTTAGCAATGCGTATGATCCAGTAATAACAAAGACTAAAATGGTAAAGATTATCGATCGCTTGATTATGAACCTAATATCCATAAATCGATGACGCATAATAGCATATACGAAGATTGATGCTCCAATCGGCAAAGTAAAGTTTAATATTGGATAAATATTATAGTTGTAAACCGGCAAAAAATCAAAGAGTCCGCCAAAAACTGAAATTAAAATACCAACAAAGAAATATTTAGTGTGGATTTTTTCGATGCCAGTCGATTTTGAGAATGCAAGATATGCATTTATTAATACATAGAGAAAAACAGAGACAAACCATATCAAGAATAAATTATATACAAGAGAAGGTGATGTTAAATAGAAAAATTCATTAAAGCTATACTTGACACTTGAAATAAATAAATCGCTATAAAAAAGCAGATATAGGAGGACTATGCCAAGAATATAATTAATCGCAATCTGGTATCCTTTAACTTTATTTAAAAAAAGCTGAGTAAAATGAAACAAAAAAGTTGGAATTAATATAACTCCAACATAAGCAAACTTCCACCAGAATAATGCAGATGTTTCATCAACGGCTCTGCCGATAAAAAAATCTCCCACACCCCAAACGAAAACTGATAGCAAAAAAATTCCCCAAACGTAATGACTTTTTTTATAACCTTTAATCAAAACTATTGCGGATGTAATCCCGCAAGTTATGGCTATGAATATGCCTGATAAGGAGAAAATAGTCATAATAAATGATAAGCTTAGCATTATTATACCATAAATTAAACGCCCGTGGAAACGATTCCACGGGCGCGGCTTGCTCTAGTTTAGCCGAGCAGGCTTAGAAGTTTTTGTCTCATTTGATAGTCCTCTTGCGTGATCTCGATTTTTTTGACAACCAGCTTGGCATATGGCATGACTGGCAGGCTGAACCACCAGCGCTGGGATTCTGTCTCGAAAGACAAAGTTTCAAAGCCCCAGTAATGCTTGCCGTCAAAGCAGGTGATTAGTGGCAGGATGTAGAAATCCAGGGTTGTGTCACGCCATCCCCAAAGACGATTAAGTACTAGCGGAATAGTTGTGCTTTCGTAAGCCAAGGCTTCAAACAAAGGCATTCTCATCCACTTATGGAGAATTGGGACTTCTCCCGTCATGCAAATGATTGGCCGGTGCATGTCCGCCAGGTAGTAGTAACCACCTGGTTTAAGGACTTTTAGTACACCCTCAAATACGCTTTTAGGCCTGCGTATGCCGCCGATCCCGCACATTTGAGTTGCACAGTCAAAGCAATCTTCGTCGAAACGCAGGTTGTCTTGTTCGTCATTGCTCTGGCCTTCATCCAAGTAAAGTTCCATTGCATTGCCTTTTATGAATTCGACCTGAATACCAGCGTAAGGGAAACGTCGTTTGCGTGCGACCGCAAGCATATTCTTGTTGTAGTCGAGTCCAGTCAAGCGAGCATTGATGTTTCTGTCTGCAAGTATTTTAGCGATCTCCCAAATGGTTAAACCTGTACCTGTGCAGATGTCTAAAACTTTAACCTGTTCAGGGTTATTATTTTGACAATAAGTCGCTACAGTATAACCAGCTTGGCGTCTCCAGACAGTGTCCATTCCTCGAGTGGTCAAATGATGCTTCCAATCGTAGAGACGTGCCTCTCTATCGTAGACCCTATCAACTTCTTCAATATCCAGATAGCCAGGCTGTTCTTTCCTTGGCAACAGAAAGGTCTTTACCGCCGTAGCCAGTAGGAAAAGCACGAACTCCATGAACTTGAATTTCAGGAGTCCTGATTTGAAGTTGACATCCACCTGCAAATGACGCGGAAAATAACGGCAAAGATCCTCGAGACTAATGCCCTGAGCCTTTGTCTCGTCTTCGCCGATTTGTACAAGTTTTCTGTAAAGGTAATTCACTTTATTTCCTCCTTGTTCGGTTGTTTTGGTCTTTTTGACATTATACATGTCAATAAGAAAAATTAACATATTTTATGCCTGTTGTCAATGGCGCGTCTAAAAATTAACCACATTGTTATTCAATACCAACTGACTCCTCAGGTACATTACTAATTCTCGTTGCTCAATTCTTGCCCCTTCAGTTAATATGTGCTTAGCGTAATCCTTAAGATCAAGTTTTTTAGTCTTTTTTGATCTTGACAAAATATGCCCAAAACGATATATTGTCATATAGACTAAAAATATACCAGGCTTTTGGTTTGAATTTGGTTAACTACTAGTTAAAGAGGATGGCATATGGCCAGAAAAGGTAAACGCAGTAAGAAGGTGAAATGTTCTGATTGCGGACAGCCGGTTGCCTTAAACAGTCAAGGTTTGATAAAAGCCCACACTGTCAGTGGCAGATTTAGATATCAGCAAATGCAATGTAGCGGGACGCATAAAAAACCGTCATAAAGCCAACCAGGTTCACAAACAAGGAGTTAAGGAAAATGAACAAACTGATTCGTTGTTTAAGTCCGACGTTAATGTATTGGAACTATAGGCGGATGAATCTGAAGAGGAAATGGGTTTGGTGTTATGTGCTTTGTACCTCTTGGATAGCATTCTTAGGCGCATCGTGCTTTGCTCCATCCTCGCCGGGAAGCCGTGGTGTAGTTAGATTTTGGGCGAGTAGGTGGTTTGAAAAATTACTCCACTTCTTACCTAAAAGGATTTTGGAGGATATGAATAGCGAGTAGTTTGTTTACATATCACGACTGGATAAAAGATGGAGGAGAAATGTCAAGAAAAGGCAGACGTAGTAAGAAGGTAAAATGTCCTGATTGCGGACAGCCTGTTGCATTAAACAGCCAGGGATTGATAAAATCCCACAATGTCGCAGGCAGAAACAGGTATCAGGTAGAACAATGCAGCGGGACACATAAAAAACCGTTGTAAGGATGACCCAATAGGAGGATGTTATGGCGACAATTTTGATTATCGGTGGAATAGGAGTAGCTTTGCTTCTGATCGCCATTTTCGGCGAAAAAAGCCAAGACTACCCGCCCAAGGACGAGAAAGGCCGGCCGATGATTCTGAGCTACAGCATCCGCGGTGGGTCTCGCTGGATAAGCCAGCCTGACTAAGTCAGCTTAGTCAGCATAGCCTCTGTTTAGACAACGCGTCAGACGGGGGCTTTTTTTATTAAAAAAGACAAACTCAAAACAAGCGATAAGAAATAAATTATCAATGTACTGGCAGCGGCGTTAAATCTTAGGTGGAAAAATGTACTCTTTTAGATACGGGATTGTGGAAGATTTACGCTTGATCGTCTAAAAAGGTTCGAACTTCGTCCACTGGCCCCAGCTACAAGACACGTCAGTCGCAACTGACGTGTCAAGACTTTTTTATCGAGCGACCCGTCCAGCCTCTCTCGAGAGGCTGGACCCGAGTGGTCAAAAAATGGCACTATTAGTGCTATTTTTTCATTTATTATAAACTCTAAATGATTTGTTAAATAAGCCCAATTCGGTTATTAAGCAAATTGGAAAACAAGACAACTACAAAACAATTAAATATATAGCTGGGGAGATTTGGAGCTCGAGACTTAATATGCGTAAATTGATGTACCATAGGAATTTTGCTCTATACACAGGGTATTTATTTTTCTTTTATTAGTATCCTGTGTCTCTTGAATAGCTTTAGGTTTTAATGTCTTAGGTTTTATTATAAACCTATTAAATTATAAAGCCTGGGTGTGTATTTTAAAGTTGATTTTTTTATTGTATGTAGTGATTTATTATCTTTTTATAATAAGATACCAACGTGTTCTAGGGAGAAAATTGGTATAGGAGTAGCATTTGCTTACGATTTTGTTGGAGTTAAAAAATTAAAAGATTCACTTTGTTATAGAGATCAGATAATACGTGAGCTCGAGAAAGTGCTTGATCAAGAAAAATTTGGGCATCTTTTTAAAATTGTAAAAATTAATGATTATCATGCAAATAATTTTTACAAATAAATATATCAGGAAGACTAATATCATTTTTACAATCTATGGTTATGTGAAAAACGAAAAGTATGATGCAAAGAATCAATATAAGTATGACCTTGAATATCTTGTTGGGCATAAAACAGTACCGATAAATGTAAGTCAATTGATGTCTGGAAAATTTTTAAAATCGCTTACCTAGCGATTTTTTAATATACTTAAATTTAATTACCTTAGATTAAAATTCTCTTAAAAAGCTTGACATATTTTGTCTATGTGCTATAATATATTGTTGATTTATTTTTATAAAATATATGCTAGCAATAAAATTATTATTTTTTTTAATAATTTTAACATCATATTTATCAAAAAATTGGTATGATCTCGTGTCGACAGCAATTAACGTACCAGTCGGATTTAGTGTCTTTGATGCTATAGAATCTGCAAAACAATATTAACTTTAACGACTCTGGATTTTTATGCTCCAGAGTCGTTTTTTGTAAAATTTTACAAAAAATTTCATTTTATATATTCATATTTTATAGTATAATATTTATAGATGTATATTTTTAGATTAGCTCGTCTATAAGAATTAATTACTAATTAATTTTTTATTTATATAAATGTTTTGGAATAATATTAAAGTTAATAAAATCAATAAAGAGAGGATACCCAAAAAACATAGAAATTTACTAAATCATGAAGATGTAATGACATTAGTATTGGAAAAATTTTATAAACAAAATATGGATGTGAGAGTATTAGAAAGTAATATTACTACCAATAATAATTATTTAAGAGAAATTTTTTTAGTAGGCAGAATAGATAAAAAGATAAAAGAAATTGCTCATATTGAGATTCATTTAGATAATTTACCGAAGGAAGTTAT
>JAFGMD010000042.1 GCA_016927685.1 Candidatus Falkowiibacteriota bacterium | reverse complement strand
TCTTGGACGCTTGGACTTTTTGTTCTTTCGGATCCTTGGACACTTACCCCTCACCTTTTCTTTGAAAAGGTGAGGGGTTTTTCTTTTCATAAAAAACAACATTGTTCGCATAAATTAAAATAAATTACGTAGGGG
The DNA here is from genome assembly GCA_016927685.1 of Candidatus Falkowiibacteriota bacterium. GTDB lineage: Bacteria > Patescibacteriota > Patescibacteriia > CAIXNZ01 > CAIXNZ01 > CAIXNZ01. The sequence continues at coordinate 9,116 of JAFGMD010000042.1, read as the reverse complement.
CGGGCTTGAAACTCGCCCCTACGGTTGAGCAATGTTATTTTAATATACGAATTTTTTTAAAATAAAACAAATACATTTGGGTCAATAATATTGACAAAATAATACAAATGCGATATGCTTTTTAATTAAGAAGTATTTTAAAAAAGAAAATAAAAAGGAGGCGTATAATGAGCGAAATCTATCATGTTAAGGAGACCTGTCAAAGCAACTGTGAAAAATGTCCCTTTAAAAACCCCAATCCAAATACTATTTTGGCTCCGTGTTTTGGCAAAAAAGGCATGGATGTAAGGTTTTTTACCGTGAAAGAGATCGTTGAGCCGTTTATTCATTTTCTCGATCAAGCGTTGTGTGATTGCGTGACAAGGACGCAGGTAATCATATCCATGGCCTCACAAGGATTCCGACCTGGTTGTTCAGACCATTTCATTGAGTTTCGCGATGCCTTCCCTAATGCCGAACAGGATTTTGTTATTCTTCATTTGGGAGGTTCTTATGTTGACGACGGCACTCATTGGGCCGGAAAAAATACTCGTTTTATGGCCGTTCGCAAAGCAATCTAAATAAATTTTCCCCGTCCGGGTTTATACCTGGGCGGGGATTTTATTTTGAAACACGAATTTTTAAATCACTAATTTTTACGAATTCGGTTGATTAGCGTTATTCTTGTTCAAAGATTCGTGTTTCAGATACTCATTATTTTCATCAAAAAAGAATCTGTATTTAGTTTCTTTGCCAGCCAGCGCATCTCTGAGCCAGTAAATATCGTCTGGCCACATTTTTTCCAGAGGAATTTTATCAATGTTCCACCACTGCGGCAAACATTCGTCTGATTCTTTTAATTCGCCAGCAAAATTTTTTGTTATGAAAATATGGCAAACCTGGTTATTCTCTTCTTTATGTGGCCAAATAAATTCAATAAATCCAAGATTTAACAAATTTGAAGGCTTATAGCCAGTTTCTTCTTCTACTTCGCGAATAGCGGCTTGTTCCGGAGTTTCATTTTGTTTTATTTTCCCACCCGGTCCATTCCATTTGCCCACGCCAAAACCGCGTTTTTTCATAATTAAAAGCACTTGGTTTTTATCATTAAGAAGATAGCAAAGATTTACATTGTAGTTAAATTTGTAAGTCATAAATTTACTATAAATAAAAAAACCGCCCAAGACAAGAGCGGAATTTTTTAATGCTGTTTCACTAGTCGTCCTGCTTTTCTTTCTCGCCACTTTAGTTTTGGCAATTTAACCCCTTTAGTCAGTTTTTTTCCTTTAGCCATAATATTTCAAAATTATTTAATTAAATTATTATAATAATAGCTTGATCGCCATTCATTTTTATTTGAACTTGTTGCCCATGTTTTATTTTTTCAGTCGCATTGCCAGTACCCACGACGCAGGGGATGCCAAATTCCCTGGCTAAAATTACTGAATGTGAGGCTATTCCGCCATGGTCCGTAATAACCGCTTTAATCTTTTTTAAAAAAGAGGCATGAGCCGGTTTGAGAAATTTAGTAACTAGAATTTGGCCATTTATCTTTTCTAAATTATTTGCATCCGGGTCTAAAAAAGCTTCACCAATTAATTCTCCTTCATTGCCCATAATGCCTACTAAAATTTTACTATCGCCATTAGCTTTGGATTTGCGCCAATCCGCTTCTTGCCAATTTTTTAAAGCCTTAGATATTGCTTCGTCTAAATTTATGCCACGTAAAAGCGCACAAGCAATTAATTGGATAAAAACCTGGCCATAAGACATTACTTCATCTTCCTTGCTTCCATGCGGTCTGGCGTTAGGGTTCAATTCCTGGTCATGAGTCACATATTTAGCAGCATCGCCAATTTCTGACAGTAAAATATTTAAGCGAAATTCAACATCACGCCTGTCCTCATTTATCATCAGCTTTTTTATTTCTTCTTTGATTTGGTTTATTGAATCCATCATATTGGACTAATTTTTTGGGCGCAGCAGGACTCGAACCTGCGACCGTTTGCTTAAGAGGCAACTGCTCTACCAACTGAGCTATGCGCCCGTATTCTTTGCGCACCTAGAAGGACTCGAACCCTCAACCTCTTGGTTCGAAGCCAAGCGCTCTATCCAGTTGAGCTATAGGTGCAGGTGTTTTGCCTAAAGATATTGAAATTTTATCATAAAATAGTTATTTAGTCAATCTCTTTTAGTCGTAATTATAAATTTTTTTTGCTATAATTAAAGTAAATTAATAAAGAATATGATTATTATAGTTCTGATTATTCTGCAATATATTTTTTTCACAGCCATTATTGGTATATTGGGTTATTTAGCATTTATATTAATAAGTTTTAGGAATGTAGTTCCTTATGTGCCTTCACCGAGAAGAATTATAAGACAAATGTTGGAAATAGCTGAAGTTAAAGACAATGAAAGGATTGTTGATCTAGGCTCAGGCACGGGGAGAATTATCATTCCAGCCGCTAAAAAGTATAGGAATAATTTAATTATTGGTATTGATAAATCTTTTTTTCTCCGGTTAATAACAAAATTTCGTTTATTATTTCATCCTTTCATCAATAAAAGGATCCAGGTGTTAAATCAAGATTTTTTTAATGCAGATATTTCATCTTATGATGTGATTTTTTGTTTTTTGACACCAGAAGCATTGCGCCAATTAACACCTAAATTTAAATTATTAAAACAAGAAAGCCGTATAATTTCTTATATGTTTCCATTGGAAGATAGTCAGGGATTTAGAGAAGTGATTCAGCATATTTCAGCCAAGGATTCAATCTATTATTATCTAAAAATATAAAGTAAAATATGTTTTTAGTAAAAAATCTTCAAAATCTTGGTTTAACTGATAAAGAAGCTAAGGTCTATGCTTCTTTATCAGAAATCAAAGAGGCCACCCCTCAGCAGTTAGCTATTAGGGCCGGAATAAATAGGGCAACCTCATATGTAATTCTTGAAAATTTATTAAAACGTGGATTAGTAAAAAGCGCGATGAAACAGAAAAAACTTCATTATATTATTGAAAGCCCTACGCAAATTATTAATCTGCTAGAAAAACAGAAAAGAGAAATTGAGGATAGAATAAATCAAGCCAAAGTAATTCTGCCAGAGCTAGATATGTTAGAGAAATTAACTAGTCAGAGAACAGATGTAAAATTTTTTGAAGGCCATAAAGTGGCGCAATTAATTCAAAAGGAAATAGCCAGCTCGAAGCCAGATAGAATTGATGAGATGTATAACCTAAATATTGCCCTGGAGTATTTTCCGATTGCTTATAATGATCACCGTAAAGCATTAAATAGAAAAAAAATAAAAACAAGGTCTCTTATCGTTTTTGATTCTAAGCAGCCCATTTTGCGATCGCCTCAACTATGGCATGAAGAAAAGCGCTACTTACCTAGCGATAAGTTTCCTCTATATGCAGAAATAGTTTTTTTTAATAATAAGGTCTTAATAGTTTCTCTTAAAGAAGATTTAATTGGTTTAATAATTGGGAATAAAGCTATTGTTAATGGATTTAAGCTAATGTTTGAGTTGGCTTGGCAGGGCGCAGAACCATACAAGCTTGAATCTGAAATAAAAAAATAAAAAGTCCTGACATTGTCAGGACTTGATTTTTTTTAGGGTCGTGCGCTAAATTATATAGCTAAACCTAGAAACTTATTTCTTAAAGAGTCAATAATTATAGAATCCTTTTCCAAATCTCTTCATTATATTCGTGATGAAAATCTATGGCGTTGCATAAACATTAGCACTATCCAAATAAATATTTAGGCCTATGCGGATATTTTCGTATTTTTATAAATCAGTAATTCTATCCGCCAGCAAAACAATGTGCAATCGGTCGCAAAAAATATTTGCGCGTGACAATGAAACTTGGCAAATTCCCCCTGTTGTAATTATTTTTTTGTTTGCCAAGTTTGTTTGTTAGAATGCCAATGAATAAGACCAGCATTGCAATTAACTCCTTTTGTCTTGTTTTTGCTTTTTATTGCTCTTCCGCTTCCCTCGATTCCTATATGTTAAGGTTCGAACCTAAAAAAGATACAAAGAACTATATTGATAATTATATTATAACATATTTTTTACTTTTTCGCTGTGGTAACTGTTGATAAAATCGTTAAAAGATATTAACAGTTATGTATTTAAAATTTGCCCAAAATAAGGATATATTCCCACTCTGTTAAATATTATTAACACTTAAATACTATTTGCTTGTTTTGAACTTTTTTATTATAATAATATAAGGATTAAGCCGTGAAATATAATGACTCAAGACAAAACACCAATTTTTTTTACTAGTTTAGATGATTTAAAAAACGATCTTGACGGAGACCAAGCTAATGATCGTAATTATTTGAATTTAGTTAATAAGTCAAAAATGCAGGATGAGGAACAGTGGTTTGCCGAAGATTATGAGGGCCAGCTTTCAATAGATGTTTATCAAAATAAGGATAATTTAGTGGTTAAATCCACTATAGCTGGAGTAAAGCCAGAAGATTTAGAAATTTATATTCATAACGATCTATTAACTATTCGCGGAAGAAGAGAACAGAAAATAGAAGATGAGGGAACCGATTATCTTTATAAAGAATGCTATTGGGGAGGTTTTTCCCGTTCAATTATTTTGCCTTTTGAAGTACAAGTTGATAAAGTACAGGCTAATTTAAAAAATGGCGTCTTGACCATAATCATGCCTAAGGCGCCAAAATCAAAAATGATACCGGTAAAAATTCACGAAGAATAAATTTTGATTATTTAGGACAATGAAACTTAAAGAAATCTTAGGCCTTGTGCCGGAAAAAAAGAAAAGCAATAGGTTAATACTAATATTAACCGTTTTTTTTATTTTTTTGCTCTTGCTTATTATTACTCCTGTTTTTGCTTACCAATATATTTATAAGGATAAAATTTATCTCGGAGTCAGCATAGATGGCATAAATGTCGGCGGTTTAAACAAAGAACAAGCCAGAGATAAATTAAACCAGCGAATTGATAGCTTAAAAATGCGCGGCCTGAATTTTTATTATAAAGATGATAAATTAAATATTGATTTTACTGCTTTATCGCCGACAGACCCAGATTTGGCATTCCCAATTTTATCTTTTGATGTTGACGCCATGGCTGACCTTGCTTTTAGGCATGGGCGTTCGTCAGATTTTTTTACTAATTTATTGAATCAAATTACAGCTGTTTTGCAAAATCCCGCATATAGGGTTAATTACGCGCTTAATGAAACTGAATTAAGAAATATTCTAATTAACAGATTCAGATCTTTTGATCAGCCGGGCAATAACGCCTCTATCAAATATTTATCGGATAATAAAATAGAAATTAATCCGGAAATTTACGGATTAACGATAAATTATGATGAAGCAATAGCTGATTTAAAGAAAGAAATAAATTTAAACAGTATTAATGATATTAAATTAAAGACAAAGCTGTACCAACCGACTGTAAATAAAAAAGAAGCTGAGCTATTAATACCCAAAGTGAAAGAAATTATTGCCGTGGAAAAGATCATGCTTATCTATGGCGAAAAAAAATGGATAATTTATAAAGACGAATTTAAAAAATGGCTGGTTTTTGATAAATTAAACGATCAAGCCGTTATTGTTTTTAACCAAGGTCAGCTTACTCAAAAGCTTGCAAGTATTGCACAAAGCATTAATATATCGCCCCAAGATGCGAAATTTGTTATTACCGATAACAAAGTTGTAGAGTTTATTCCAAGCCAAAATGGACTGGAGCTAGAAATTCAAACAAATTGCGATAAAATAAATCAAGAATTTTTGAGTCAAGGGAAGACTGAAATTAATGTGATTGTTAAGGAGGCAGAGCCAAAAATTAAGACCGCTGATGCTAATACTCTCGGCATTAAGGAAATAATCGGTATTGGCGTATCAGATTTTTCCGGTAGCCATACTAATAGGATAAAAAATATCAAAAATGCGGTTAATCATTTAAATGGGATTTTAATTCCGCCTGGTGAATTTAGCACTATTGATGCAATTGGCCCGGTTGACGCTTCAACAGGTTATTTTCCGGAATTTGTTATTAAGGGTGACAGAACTATTCCTGAATACGGAGGTGGTTTATGCCAAATTGGCACTACCATGTTTAGAGCGGCGCTTTATAGTGGCCTACCAATTACAGAAAGAAGGCCACATTCTTACATTGTTTCTTATTATAAGCCGTTAGGCATGGACGCAACTATTTACGGTCCGCACCCTGATTTGCGCTTTTTAAATGATACTGGCTATAATATTTTATTGCAGATTAAAATTGAGGGGACTAAATTGACTTTTGAATTTTGGGGAACTAATGATGGCAGAAAAATTGAAATTACTGACCCAGTGCTTTATAATTGGACTTCCATACCTGCCGATAGATTAGTGGAAAATCCCAAGCTAAAGCCCGGCGATAAAAAATTAATGGAAACAGGGCGACGCGGGGCTGATGCTTATTTTTATCGCAATATTACTTTGGCATCAGGCGAAAAAATAGAAGAAATTATCCGTAGCCATTATATTCCTTGGCCCAATATTTATGAGATAGGAGTTCAGCCAGTCACAACTCCAGCCGCTGAAACAGATATAACCTCTACTGATAATGCAGTGCAAGGAGGTAGTAGCGGCAATCAGAATATCAATGGTATAAATTAAATTTATTTATGAATAAAAAATCGGCCAGTTTAATAACTGTCCGATTTTTATAATTCCCAAAAGTCAGCAGACAAGAAAACGTAAGTAAGGAGAAATCTAGCTGAAAGCCGGATTGATTCCTTTCTCACGTTCCCATGCTTATCGTGTCTGCTGGTTTCTGGGAACAAATGGAATATTTATTCCCCTAAAGTCGCTCAGCTGATTGCCGACTGTTTTCAGGGGGAAGAAAAGCAGTCGTCAATTTGACCAGTTGAGCGATATTTAAGCTTATCATAAGACAAAAAACTTGTCAAGAGATTTTTGCCTTATTCAATAATTTTGTCAATCAATCCGTATTCTTTAGCTTCTTTGGCACTTAAAAAGTAATCTCTGTCAGAATCTTTTTCAATCTTATTTTCCGGCTGATTTGTGTGCTTGGCTAATATTTTATTCAACAAATCCTTGATTTTTAGAATATGTTCAGCCCTGATTTTAATATCTGTGGCTTGACCTTCGGCACCGCCCATAACTTGGTGGATCATCACTTCTGAATTGGGCAAGGCGAATCTTTTGCCTTTTTCTCCCGCAGCTAATAATACAGCTGCCATTGAAGCGGCAATGCCTACGCAAACCGTAGAAACATTTGGCCTAATATATTGCATTGTATCGTAAATTGCCAAGCCGGCCGTAACAGAACCTCCTGGCGAGTTTATATACAATTTAATATCCTTTTTAGGGTCTTCGCTGTCCAAAAAAAGCATTTGGGCGATGACTGTATTAGCTACCGCATCATCAATGGGGGAACCTAAAAAAATAATCCTTTCTTTCAACAAGCGAGAATAAATATCATATGCCCTTTCGCCATAAGTTGATTTTTCAATGACAGTGGGAATTAAATAAGAATTTGTCGATTCGTTTTTTTCTGATTTTACCATATTTTTTATTATTAAATTATATTTTATTTAGTTCATTTATTATAGCAGTAATTATGAATTTTTTCCAATCTAACGTGCCGATAATAACATTTTTTTCAACTCTAAATCCTGCTGCTTTTTTATGGCCTCCGCCGCCAAATATTTTAGCAATTTTTGAGACATCGATATTATCTTTCGTGGTTCTCAGGCTGCCTTTTATAGCAGCATCTTCTTCCTCGCTTAAAACTAAAATAAAATTAACATCCTGCAGAGTGCTTAAAAAATTTGCCAGTCCATCTATATCCTCACGTTCAATTTTTGCACTTATAAAATCATCATAGTCTATGGCAGTATAGGCAAAATTATATTCTGGCTGTATTTGTGTTTGGGATAATATTTTACCCCAAAATTTTAATGTAAATAAATTGCGATTTTGCATTAAATTATTAAGTATTTGACTGGTTCTGGCTCCGCATTCCAGTAATGTCGAAGCGATTTTTAAACTATCTTTTGTTGTCGCCGCGTTGGTAAAATTCATAGTATCGCTTAAAATTCCAGTCAATAATGCTGTAGCAATGTATTTATCAATTTTTATTGAATTTATTTCAAAAAATTTATACATTATTTCGCTAGTCGAAGAGGCCGTTGGATTAACTAAATTGTAATGGCCAAAAAGATCATTGCTTTGGTGATGGTCAATATTTATAATAGATAAATCGTTTTTCATTTTTTCCAAATTATCTCCCAAACCTGTTCTTTTTATTGAACCGCAATCTATTGTTATAACCAAATCGTGATTTTTTAAGTTTACTTTACTTTGATTTGAATTTATTTTTTCAATTTGCGGCAAAAAAGAGAAATAATAAGCTGGCTTATCAATACAAAAATGCTCATAACTCCTGCCGCCATTATTAAGATGATATGACAATGCCAAACTTGCCCCAAGCGTATCACCATCTGGATTTTCATGCGAAATTAAAAGAGGGTAGCGTGCAGTATTTATCGCTTTATATATTTGTTTTGCGCCGTGTTCATTATGCATATTTTCTTTGGAATCTCTCAAAATAGCATTAGCGTTTTATTTCGTCAAGTATTTTCTCAACTTCCTCAGCAAATATTTCTTGTTCATCTATAAAAAATTTTAAATTAGGAGTAAACTTTATTTTTATTAATTTATTTAAAGCTCGATGAAGTACGCCGGCGTTTTTTGTTAATATTAATAAGGCAGTACCGCGCATATTTTCAGGAAGAACTGAAATAAAAATTTTGGCTGATTTTAAATCGGGGCTTGTTTCAACTTTGGTAATGGTTATCATTAAATTTTCCGGGAGCTCAAGCTCCTTGATGATTATTTGTCCAAGCTGATTTTTAATTAATTCATTGACTTTTTCTATTCTTTGAGACATATTTTTGAAATAATTATTTATTTTTTTTGATTAATATATTGTATAACATTTATTGTTAAAGGGGAAGAGTATTCTTTTATTTTATTATTAGCCAAAATTTATAATAGACTTGACATAAAAATATTAACCTGTTATGCTATCTTTAGCAGATAATTCCCGCTATAATTAAC
>JAFGMD010000041.1 GCA_016927685.1 Candidatus Falkowiibacteriota bacterium | reverse complement strand
TCTTGGACGCTTGGACTTTTTGTTCTTTCGGATCCTTGGACACTTACCCCTCACCTTTTCTTTGAAAAGGTGAGGGGTTTTTCTTTTTGGCAATAAAAAAGACAAACCGTCATTCAGAACGCAGTGAAGAATCCAGAACTTCATAGATTCCACGCTCCGCTCTGAATGACATTAAGACGGTTTGTCTTTAATTAGATTACTTCTAATTCACCCCAATTATCTCCAACTTCCACTTCTGCTAAAATTGGGCATTTGAATTTATGGATGCTTTCCATAGTTTCTTTGACAAAAGTGGCGACCTTATTTATTTCTTTTTCAGGCACTTCAAAGACCAATTCATCATGCACTTGTAAAATCAATTTTGATTTAGGGGATATTTGAGGAAGTTTTTTATAAATTTCAATCATGGCCAGTTTAAGTAAGTCCGCGGCAGTGCCTTGGATAGGCATATTAATAGCCATGCGCTCCGCGGCAGCGGCAATATTGGGTACGCCTGAATGGATATCTGGCAAATAGCGCTTTCTGCCAAATAAAGTTTCCACATAACCATTTTTATTTACAAAATCTTTGGTTGTATTTACATATTCTCTGATTTTGGGAAAGGCCTGAAAATATTTGGCAATAAAGTCCTGAGCGCGCTCGCGTGATAGGCCAGTTCTTTGAGCTAAACCCATTGAACCCATGCCATAAAGCACGCCAAAATTGACTGCCTTGGCACGATTGCGCATTTCTTTGGTCACTTCTTCGGGCTTAACATCATTAATTTTGGCTGCGGTAATAGTATGAATGTCTTCGCCACGCTCAAAAGCAGAGATCATGTTCTTATCGCCTGATATGGAGGCGGCGATTCTTAATTCTATTTGCGAATAATCAGCTGATAAAATTTTATTTCCTTTGTCTGCTATAAAGGCCTTTCTAACTTTATTACCCAATTTTGTTTTTATAGGAATATTTTGCAAATTAGGGTCAGATGAAGAAAGGCGGCCAGTAGCAGTGATAGTTTGGTTAAAACTGGTGTGCACGCGACCAGTTTTTTTATTAATCAACTGCGGTAAAGAATCGACATAAGTTGTTTGCAGTTTGGTTAATTCGCGATATTTGGAAATATAATCAATAATTTCATGCCTGCCCTTTAATTTTTCCAATTCGCCGGCCGCAGTGGAAAAGCCAGTTTTGGTTTTGCCAATGCCTTGGGTAGAAATCTGCATTTTGGTAAACAACACTTCTTTTAATTGACTAGGCGAGGAAATATTGAATTTTGTGCCTGCTAATTTATAGATTTTTTTGGAAACAGTATTAATTTTTTCCTTTAACTCTTTATCAAATTTTTTAAGATAGTTTGGGTCAATTTTAACGCCATTTTGCTCCATTTCTATTAAAACTGGCACTAGTGGCATTTCAATTTTATTAAATAAATCTAGGAGGTTTTCATTTTTTAGCTTTTTTTCCAGTGCCTCATACAAGCGCCAAGCAAAATCAGCATCTTCGCAAGAGTATTGCGATAGTTTTTCTAGTGGTACTTGTGTAATAGAAATTTTATTTTTACCTTCGCCTGTAAGATTGGCAAATGTTATCTTTTGGTGGCCAAATTCCGTAAAAGCCAGATTATCAATGTTATGGCCACGAGTGCCTGGTGCAAGCAAATAATCAGCAATCATCGGATCAAAGACAAGTGGTTCTGTCTTAATATTATAATTGCTTAAAATTTCAGCATCATATTTTATATTAAAGCCGATTTTTTCTATTTTTTCATCTTCTAAAATTGGTTTTAGTTTTTGTAGCCAATTTTTTTTAATCCTTATATCTTCAAACAAACCTTCACCCTTAACTTCAGCGACCGGAACATAATATGCTTCGCCGTCATTCCAAGAGAAACTGATGCCCAATATTTGAACGCTAAAAGGATCTAATCCAGTTGTTTCAGTATCAAAAGCAATTAATTTTTGTTTGGCTAGAGATTCCAGTAGTTCATTAAATTCTGGTTCGGTTTTAATTAGTTTATAAGTTAAATTAATTTTTTTCTCCAATAGCTCATTTTTTTCTTCTGGAGTTGGGGCTTCAGATTCTCCCAATTCTACTGGCAATTTGTTAATCAAGCTGGTAAAGGCAAAGTCGCGAAAAAGTTCCATCACACCCTGCCGGTCATAGGTTTTTATTTTTGCCTCTTGTAAATCAAATTTGATCGGAACATTCAAGACAATTGTAGCTAATTTTTTACTTAAATAGGCCTCTTCCTTATGCTCTGCTAATTTTTTTCTCACTGCCTCGCTAATTTTTTTATTATCAAGATTTTTGTATAAATTTTCCAGTGTTTTAAATTGGTTTAAAAGTTGAATAGCGGTTTTATCGCCAATTCCTTTGACGCCGGGGATATTGTCAGAGGGGTCACCCTTCAAAGCTTTAAAATCAATTAGTTGATCTGGTTTTAGGCCTTCATATCTTTGTGTCACAGTTTTTTCGTCATAAATTATTGTATCGGAAATGCCGCGCTTTAAAGAATAAACTTTTGTGTTATCATCGACTAATTGCAAAGTATCTAAATCGCCAGTAACAATTATTGTTTCAATGTCGGGGCGATCAACGCCTTTTAAATGGCTGATTGTGCCAATGACATCATCGGCTTCATACCCTTCGGTTTCATATATTGGAATATTAAACATTTTTAGCAGTTCCTTAATTTTAGGGATTTGATCATAAAGTTCTTGGGGCGCTTTTACTCTAGTTGCTTTATATTCAGGATATATTTCATTACGAAAAGTTATTTTTGCCTTATCAAAAGTTACGGCCGCGTATTGGGGTTTAATATCTTTAAGCGCCTTTAAAAATATGGTAGTAAAACCATAGACAGCGTTAACCAATTCGCCAGATTTGGTCTTAAGTGGTGGCAAGGCGTGGAAGGCGCGATGAACCAGGGCATTACCGTCGATTAAGATAAATTTTTGCTTTGTTTTCGGCATATTTACATTAATTTTAGCATTTTTATCTGCTTTTTGCTAATAAGAAATATTTATACATTTTTTATTTAATTTTATTTGGTTGCTTGACAATTTATAATAAAATTGTTATTCTTGCCAATTAGATAATTGAAAATGAAAGGAGGTGAGATAATGGATTCTAAGCAATTAGAAAAGTATATTGGCTCGCAAGCTGCAATTCAGGATCAAGCCAAGGACGATGTTTATCGCGGAGAAATAAAAAGCATCGAAGTTGCCAAGGAAATTCTTCGAATTAGCTTTACTTGGCTCTTCGTAATGAATTTCGGCTGGAAGCCAGTTAAAGAATTAGAGTTTAGCGTGTCATTGTCAAACGCGAACTTTAATGAAGACGATGGTATCTCTGAAATAGAGATCCCCGATCAGAAGAAAAAGGTAATCTTCTTCCCGGCAGAATCTCACTCAAATTTTACACCAGAATACATTAGGGCAATTCGCGCTCCTGGTAATTGAATCTAAAAAAAGGGCTCACATGAGCCCTTTTTTATTCTATCTATCGCATTGAGGCCACTATGGGAGTTGCACCCATGCATAAGGGTTTTGCAGACCCTCGCCTTACTGCTTGGCTAAGTGGCCGATATAAAAAACTTACCATTGGTAAGTTTTCTTTATTTTAACTTATTTTTAGAAAAATTTCAAGGTTTGGTTTTAGAAAAATCTGGATTAAAAGTATAGTTAAGGGCAATATAAAAAGAATAAAAACGAATAATATTTAAGTCCCTTTCCTCAATATGCTGATTTTTTTTAAACATAAGAAGCATTAGACCGATATCTTGATCATGCATATAAACTGGCTTTACTACAAAATTATATTTTTTTAAAAATTCTTCACTTATTCCGAGTTCGCGAAAATATTTTTCATTTTCCGGGGATTCGCTAAATTTAAACTCATTTACGTTTTTGCTCCGTAAAAAATCAAAAACATTGCGTATTTCCATTTCATTCTTATTGCCAATATGAAGCTTAAGATTTATTGGAGGATTTAAACATAAGCAGGCAGATTGGACAGAAAGCAAATTAGTAAGTTGATTAAAAATTTTACCAGCAGATTCATTTCGTGAATTATTTTTAGAACGATCTAAGTCTGATATATCCAAATCTAATAATGCATCAATTTTTCTATTTACTTGACCTATATATTGATAAGCATCTATTAACTGTTCCACCTCTTTGTCAAGCTGCCTTTCTTTCTTATAAAAAAGATAAAAGGCAATTTCAATGATTATCAATGATGAGACAAGGGCAAATATAGCGTCAATCCAAACGGCGTGTAAGGATTTATTCAAAAAAATCACAGAAATTATCTGTGATAATATAAAAAAGAAAACTGCCAAAAAAACAATGATTGCTTTTAAAAATGTGGGACTTTTATAAAAAAATTTCATGCGTTATTACCTATATATTTCTACAGTTAAATATTTTTTGCCGAATTTTTGGGCTTTTTTATGAGATTTCATCCAAATATCCATACGGCTATTAAATCTTTCATGCATACGATCTACTACAGTGTAAACTTTATCAGGGTCTAGCTCTGGAAAAATTACTTGCGTGCCAAAAGGCAGAAAATTACAAGCAACTACATTTTCAATATTATGTTTACATAAATCATAGCCAGTTGCAGTAATGCAGGGCGTATCGTCTGTTTCTTCTGGCCTGCTGGAATAAGCAGTAACAACAATTTTTATAATTTGGGGCTCTTTTTTTAAATCAAGAGAAATTTGCTTTTGCATTTTAGTGAAAAAACTTTCTGCGACGGGAAAAAAATCAGCATGGGTCAGAGCAACAGGCAAACAAAAAATTGCCGTTAAAACGGCAAAGAAAATTAATAGGGGACTTTTGTGGTTTAAAGTTTTAGTAAAAAGATAAATTAAAACATTGTGTTTTATTAACCCCATTTATCTGTATTATACCATGAAACAAAAAATCACCCTGTGGATGACATAGAGTGATTTTTTGTTATTTTATTCGTAAATTTCCATTTTTAAGTTTCTTAAGCCAAAATTTATAGCCTCGCCCTTGGACTTCATCCAGATATCGGCGCGATAAGCATAGCGCGCATTCATTCTGTCTTGGACAGTATAAATAGTATTTGGGTCATAGTCAGGAAACCTGACTTTTGTACCAAAGGGTAAGAAATTGGCAGCAATAACATTTTGCTGATTATTCCTACATAAGTTAAAGCCATTAGCAGTAATACACGGAGTAGAATCAGTTTGACCAACCTCACTGTTATACGCAGTAACTGGTACTGTTATAACCCTTGGTTTGCCAAGTTCCTCTACCAAACCTTTTATCGTCTGATCAACAATTTCGTCTGGTGTAAAAGCCGCTAAAGAGGTAAGCCTAGGAAAGGCAAATTGCCAAACCAAGGCTAAAATAGTTAATATAACAATTGTTTTTTCTATTAAATTTTGGCTAATTTTCGTAAAATTTACCAATATTTGGTTTAAATTCATAAAATTACGTTAATTTATTCTTGAAATATAATTATAGCATATTTATTGAATTATGTCAAGAATAAAAGCCGATCAGCCCAAGGTTGACCGGCTAATTAAATATCAATTATCTTATCAAAAACAAGTCATTTTTTCAAGAATATTTGTGTATAACAAAAAACCCCGTGGTGCGGGGTTTTTTCTGGTACCGCCACGGGGAATCGAACCCCGATTACCGCATTGAAAGCGCGGTGTCCTAACCATTAGACGATGGCGGCGGGTTGGATATTGGAGATTAGATATTAGAGATTAGTAGTATATGAATAAAAATTTAATCCACTCCCTAACCCCAAATCTTTAATCTCAAATCTCAAAAAAATCCCTTACGGGATTATAGTGATTATATAGTAAAAATTGATAAAAGTCAAGGATTTATTCTTGTCTAACGTTTAAGCGTATGCGATGTTTTTTCTTGTACCACCAGTCCTCTGTAAGGTAAAAATTTCTCCTATCTTTGTTGTTTTTAATATTGAGCAAAGCAAAAGCTATCAAATACTTTATAATCTTTTTGTTTCAAAGTTTACGTTTTAAGCATTCTTGAATAAGATAATAAAATTCAGAACCTATATGATAACCATATTTATATTCTCCATTTTGGTTTTTCGGTATTTTATCTAAATTTACAATAATATTTCCATATTTTCTGCCCATAAAAAAACCATATATGCTTGCCAATTTGAAAGCTAATTGCTCTCTGCGAAATTCAGACAAACCATCTTTTATGCTAACTGGCCTTCGATCTAAAGAATCTTTATCCACTTTTAAAAATCTGTACGCTTCTGATATGCCTGGGTATATTCTAGGGATATAACTAGTCTCTAATTTGCATGTTTGGGGGACTTGACCTTTTTTCTGCAATTTGGCATATGTTTCTTTAACTAAATTTTTAACTCTGTCTCGACTTCCTCCTGTTTCTGAGCATTCATCAAAAATAGCCACTTTTACCTTTTGCGGATCTCCTCGCCTGTTATAAATATGTAAAATCGCTGGTTCCGTAGATGCAATTAATTCTTTATAGCTTCCTTTTCCTGGACTTTGATCACGAGTAAGCATAATTGAATGAGGATAAGTAAAATACGGGATTTCAACTCCTTCCCATCCTTGTTTTTCTGTCTCAAATTTAAATCCCTCCATCATGGCTTTGAATATTATTTCTGCATTAATAGCTCCGGTTGGTACGGCGAATACTCCGTCTGGTTTTTGTTTAATTAATTCAAGGAACGCACGAAAAGTCGATTTTCTACCGAAATATGGTTCAATCCTTTCATTTATATAGTCCTTGTCTGGGGCTGCATTGCCTGGAGAATTATCCGATAAAAGATCCCTAAGATACCCCCATCTTTTAACAGCTTTTTCCTTATAACATTCTCTCCGGTCCTTTTTTTTAATTTCTTCCGAAGGGATTTTTTCAGGTTTGTCAAGCACGTCTTGATATTCTTCAAAAGCTTCCTTGAGATATAATTTCTCTTCAGTACCAATAACTGTGCAATAGTGGATAAACTCGTTTTCCTGAGGAATTTTATCTAAAATATTCTGAAATATATTATTATATTTTTTAGATAATGGAGGGAGAGTGGTCGTTCTGTTCATGAGTTTTTCAACATCTATAGTTTTGGGGTCAATTTCTTCGCTATGAAGTGCAAATTCTTGATCGCCTTGGCGACCTTTTGCTGTAGCATCAATTTTAGCCAGTTGTTCCGTGTTTTTTTTCATATTAGATTTCTTTTCAAACGGTCTTTCGATCTTTGTTATT
The DNA here is from genome assembly GCA_016927685.1 of Candidatus Falkowiibacteriota bacterium. Taxonomy (GTDB): domain Bacteria; phylum Patescibacteriota; class Patescibacteriia; order CAIXNZ01; family CAIXNZ01; genus CAIXNZ01. The sequence goes on along the minus strand of JAFGMD010000041.1, from coordinate 16,370 downwards.
TTAGGTTTTATATATGACAGCTTTTCCTTATTTAGCATAAAATTTAAAAATAATTTAATCTTAATCACTTTTAAGAATTCGTTATAGTTTAAAAAACATATATTTCAGTTAGCTCGTTTTTATGCAATTTTATTTCGTTTTTAATGCGTATTTGGTATAGAAATGAGTTATTTACTATATTTTATGACATAAATTGCCTTTATTCAAGAATATTCTGATAAAGTCAAGCTTGACATTTATAATTATATATGTTAAGTTGCTTTTGTCAGAGTTTTAGAGCTATAGCAAGGAATGTTGGCGCCCGTCACAAGACAGGGTTGGCGCAAGGCAGATTAGATTGAAAAGAGAAAATCAGGTGAAAATGCTTAGCGCTATTGCTGGGAAAATATACCGCAATGGAAAGGCACTGATCCTGCCTCATTTCAATTTAAGAACTGATAGCGCCGTTTCTCTAGGTTCATTCCAGACCAGGAGATATATGGGTCTATTTCTCTGACAATTAAGGGCTAATTTAATAGCCCTTTTTCATTTGTAAATATTTAATTTAAAAGTTATCATTTATATAAGTAATTAAATTTAAGTATGCTAATTTTAGGGATTGAAACATCATGCGATGACACAGGAGTCGCTTTATTGGAAATAATGAGCGATAAGTTTAGAGTTTTGGCGAATTTAGTTTTTTCACAGGTAAAAATTTTCAAGAAATATGGGGGAGTCGTGCCAGAAATTGCCGCCAGAAAGCATCTGGAAAATCTTTTGCCTCTTTTAGAAAAGGTCATGAAAGAGAGAAAAATTGAGACCAAAGATATAGATGCGATTGGTGTGGTTTATGGTCCTGGCTTGATTACTTCATTGATAGTTGGCATTGAGACAGCTAAAACCTTATCTTTGATTTGGCAAAAACCCTTAGTACCAATTAATCATGTAAAAGCGCATATTTTAGCCAATTGGATCGAAGGTGATAAAGGACAATTAAAAAAAATTGAATTTCCAGCTATTTGTTTGGTGGTGTCTGGCGGGCATACTATACTTGCTTTATTAAAAAATGAAAATGATATTAAAGTGATTGGCCAAACACGCGATGATGCGGTGGGTGAGGCCTTTGATAAGGTGGCTAAGATATTGGGCTTGGGTTATCCGGGCGGGCCAATTATTTCGGAAAAAGCGGAAAATGCTGATAAAGAATTTTATAAATTGCCCAGGCCCATGATTAATTCTAGGGATTATGATTTTTCTTTTTCTGGCTTAAAAACAGCGGTAAAAAATGTTTGGGAATGGGAGCCAATTAAAGACAAGGAAAATGTCAGAAAAATGTGCGCTGCATTTCAGCAGGCTTGTATTGATGTTCTAACAAAGAAAACAATTTTGGCAAGCAGAGAATATAATGCCAAATCCATTTTATTAGGAGGCGGGGTTTCAGCTAATAAAGAATTAAGAAAACAGCTTGAAGGACAAGCAAAGACGGAGTTTGGTGAAAAAGTTAAATTTTATCAACCCGACTTACATATGACAACCGATAACGCGCTAATGGTTGCTCTGGCGGCTTATTTTGAAGTGGGAGCGGATTTGGATAAATTTAATGAAACTTGGCGTTCGATTAAAGTGGAACCGAACCTGGAAATTTAGATACAAATATACAAATCAAATTTAAATTATTACAAATATGAAAAAAGATAAAGTTGTATATAGGGACTTAAGCTATAAAATAGTAGGCGTTTTATTTGATGTATATAATGAATTGGGGTTTGGATATAGAGAAAAATATTACGAAGAAGCCATTGCCAAAGAGTTAAAATTAAAAGGTTTAAAATTTAAACGCCAAATCCCGATTGATATACGATATAAAAATATTAAAATTGGAAAAGCGAGATTAGATTTTCTTATAGAAGACAAGATTATTTTAGAAATAAAAGTAGGGAAATATTTTACCAAACAAAATTTTGAACAAATTAAAAGCTATATTAAGGCCACTAATAGAAAGTTAGCGATTTTGGTTTTATTTACTTTTAAGGGCGTTAGATTCATAAGAATTTTAAATGATAATAATAATATTTATGAAAACGAGGCAGAACTGCCCTTAATTAAAATTCGTGAATTGTTTAAATATTAATTTGTATTTATTTGCCACAATATTTGTATATTTGTAACTATGTCAACATATATTTCCAAAAACGAAAAAAATACTTATCAAATTGCTGCTAAGCTAGCAAAGAAACTTAGGGGCGGGGAAATTATTGCCTTAGAAGGTGATTTAGGTGTTGGTAAAACAATTTTTACCAAAGGTTTGGGTAAGGCATTTAGTATAAAACAACACATTACCAGTCCAACTTTTGTTTTAATGAAAATTTATAGAATACAGAATAAAAAATTTAGAATAAAGAATTTGGTGCATGTGGATTGTTATCGTCTTGATGAGCCCCAGGAATTATTTTATTTAGGTCTGGAAGAATATATAAACAGACCAGATACCATTGTTATTATTGAATGGGCAGATAAGATAAAAAAATATTTAACAAAGTTTAAAAAAATAATTTGGATTAAATTTAAAGATAAGGATGGACAAAAAATAATTAAGATATAAAAAATAGTCTCGGATAATGGGACTATTTTTTTATTTAAATATTTATTCCGCAACCCTAAACACTTCATCAACTGCTGTTATGCCGTCAAGGGCTTTTAAGAGCCCATCTTGCGCCATGGTAATCATGCCTTGATTAAAAGCTAATTCTGCCATACGATATTCAGATGTTTTTGCGCCTAAAATTTCTTTTTCTATATCAGGACTCATGGTAAATATTTCATAAATACCAATTCGACCTTTTAAGCCAATATGATTGCATTCATCGCATCCTTGGCCGCGATAAAATTTCAATTTATTAATATCGACATTGTAGCCGGAATTGGGGGGCAGCTTGCCCAAAATTTCTTTAACCTTAGCAAGCTGTTCTGGTTCTAGCTTTGCTTCTATTTTACATTTATCATGAATTTTTCTAACCAAGCGTTGGCCAATAACAGCATTTAATGATGGCGCTAGCAAATAGGACTTAACACCCATTGATAAAAAACGGGGGATTGCGCCGGCCGCATCATTTGTATGCAGGGTGGAAACTACCTCATGACCAGTTAAAGCGGCTTGAATAGCTACCTCGCAAGTTTCCAAATCGCGTAGCTCTCCGACCATAATTATGTCGGGATCTTGCCTTAAAATTGAGCGTAAACCATCAGCGAAAGAATAGCCCTTAGAGTGGTCAATCTGGCTTTGCGAAATACCTTCAAGTTTATATTCGATAGGATCTTCTAGAGTTATAATTTTAGTTTCTGGATCATTAAGCTTATTTAAGATGGCATATAGTGTTGTCGTTTTACCTGAACCCGTGGGACCAGTAGTAATTATCATGCCTGTCGGGCGCTCAACTTGTTTTCTTAAATCTTCATAAGCTTTGCCGCGTAAGCCCAAATCCTCAAATTTTAAACTAGTTACTTTAGAGCTTAGTAAGCGCATCACAATACTTTCGCCATAAGCGGTTGGAAGAGCTGAAACACGAATATCCAATTTTCCTAACTCTTTCATGAATAAAGTAATTCTTCCGTCTTGAGGTTTGTCGGTTACATTAATTTTTAAACCAGCAATAGTTTTTACTCTGGAATCGAGACGAGCCCAGAGTTTTTTTGGTATAGTTGCCACGACATGCAGTACGCCATCAATTCTATATCTAATATTTATTTTATTTTCTTCAGCTTCAATATGAACATCAGAAGCGTCGGCCTGTAGGGCCCCTGCCAACATTATTTTTATTATTTGTGTAACGCTTTTTTCTTCATTTAATCTGGCATTGAGAATGCCGAAATTTTTTATTTTTTTCTTTAAGGCCGATAACTCATCACCTGTAATTTGCACGCCGGCAACAAATTCTCTGGGAGGCGGAAATTTCTCATAAAGTTTAAAAGATTTTTGAAAACTATGATCGGAAATTAAATAAATTTCACCCTTGCCGGTAAAAGTTTCTTCTGTTAACGGCTTCAAGATGTCTTTAAGTTTTGGATTAGCGGGATTAGTTGAAGCGATTCTAATTTTCTCGTCTGTCTTTTCAAAACAGATTACTTTTTGTTCTAAAGCAACTGCTTGCGGGATGCTATTTAAAGAGTCGCTGTTGATAGGAAAACCCACCAGATTTATATAGGGATATCCAGATTTGGCGGATTCTTTCTGAGCGACTTCTTCTAGTTCTTTTATCCTAATTTCTTCCATTTTTTCTTCAAATTTTTCAGCAACTTTTTCTTCGGCAATTGTTGGAGCCGCTTTCTTATTTTTTTTACTTTCCGCCAGAAGATCGCTTAAACCCTTGACTTTTTTATTATCATCCGTTGAAGGCATAATTTATTTTCTTTTTTTTGCGTATTTTGATTTAATTGTTTTTTTCGCCTTAATTTGCTTGGGCGGGGTTATTATTTTTTTTATTTCTTTTTCTATGATTGGTTCAAATTCATGATAGGCCTTAGTAACTTTTTTAGCGGCAATTTTGCTTTGTTTTTTAAGTTCTGGTTCGTATTCTTTGTAAGCTTTTTGTATTTTTTGGCCTAAGTCAGCAGCTTTAGTTTGCAATTGCTCTTTGTCTATTTTAAGATCATATTTATTAATTGTTTTATTGAAGATATTTGGCAAGCCACTGATGAAGTCAACAATTTTGGCAAAAATTGTTTCTTCTGTCATTTTTATAAAAGCTATTGTCCAGGAAGAAAGATAAAAAGTCGTAAATATTGCATTAATCAATAATGAACAAAGGGTGAAGGCGAATATCATCAAAATCAAAACAATAATTAATCCCAGCAATGAATTATACGCAAGAAACATAAATAGCAATACAGATAATGGCACTAATAATAAAAAGAATAAAGAAAAAATAATAATTAAGCTTAAAATTTTCAACAGAAATAAGATTAGCGCTATTTCTAAGCTGACAATTATATTTTTAGTAAATAGATGATAAGCGTCTTTAATAGCTTCAATCAAATGACAATTTTTTAATACAATAAAATTCGTTGCGTAGGCAGTCAAAAAACTTATCAATATCGCTACACAGGCAAAAGCTAAAAAATAAAAAATATCTGCAGCGTTAAGAATATTTTGGCTGCCAGCTATTAGAGTATAAAAAATGGGCAAGCTTAGGCCTATAAAGGCAGCATATAGAATTAGTTTAGCTAAAATATTTAGGCCAAAGACCGGCCAGAATTTTTTAACACTTTCTGCCAATACCTTGCCGCTTACAAGCTTATTATTCCTATATATTAGAGCAGCGCTTTTAATAATGAATATTTGCGATAAGTATGCCAAATAAATGAAAATTACAAGGAACAAGCCAAGCAGTATAAACATTAAAAAAGCGGAATAGCTTTTTGGCAACCAATTAAGAAAATAAACATTAGTATGAATAAAGCTTATTTGGTTTAGATAAGCATTAGCAACTTCTATATATAAAGCTTCAATATTCCTAGCCTTATTTATTTGGCTTAAAATAATTTCATATACCCCCTCCATAGAGATGAAAGACGCAAAAATACCCATTAGCCATAATATTTTATTGTGCCAGGTTATTTGGCCAGCTTTATGTAAAATATTTTTATAAGAAATGTACATATTTTTCCCCTTTCTTGATTTATCAATTTTTTGATAAATCGTTTTATTTTTGATTTTTAACTTAATATTATTATACCTTATTTTGGGTTTTATCTCAATTTTAGAAACCCGCTAATTTTAGCGATTACCACATAAATTTTATAAAGTTTTTTTGCAGATTAGCAATTGCCGAATCTTCAATCACCACTCCGATTAAAGCGGAGAAAGAAATCAGCGCGGTTAAATCACCCGCAACCAAAAGATCAGTTTCAAATTTAAAATTTTTTGGCAAATTTTTGCTCTGAATAAATTTTTTATATTCGGCCTTTTTCAATTCCGGCCTTGGCGCTGTTGTTTTTTCAACTAAACTGCGAAGTGTTCCCCCATTATTAAATAAAAGCATTAATAAGGCATGATTTTCTTTAGCAGTAAAAAGATTGAAAAAACTGTCAGGAGAAAAAATCGAATAAATAGTTTTATGTGTATTAAAAATTTTCCAATAAATTTCACGTAAACCCTTTTTACCCTCATAAAATTTGACAACTGGTTTTTTATAAGCCTGCGAATACAGCTTTTCTAATTCAGGTACTAATAAATTCATTTTTTCTTTCTTTTCCTCAATTACAACTTTTTGCTTATCAAACATTTGGATTATATTAGTCGGCGTTTCAGGGGAGTAATAGACCCTTTTCTTGCTGATGGATTTAAAAATTAGTCCTTTTGTTGCTAAAGACTCAAGATATTCATAAAGCGTTGTTCTTTTTAAGTTTGCTTTTTGAGCAATATCAGTAACATTTCCCCTGCCAATATTTAAAATAGCCAAATATACTTTGGCTTCTTTATCATTTAAATCCAGTTGCGCTAATTTTTTTTCTAGATTTTCCATGATTTCATTATAGCAAAATTATCTTAAAATGTCAATCATTTTCGTCACATTTTATAAATACTATATTTATTAATAGCTAAAATTAGCAAAATAACAATTTTTAATATAATATATATGCTTACAATTATTGACATTTTTCATATTTTATGTTACAATTAGATATTCTGAAGCTAAGGTAGTTTCAGAAAAAAGAACCTTAAAATAAAGGAGGAAAATATGTTAGACACTGCATTATTGATTTTATGGCCCCTTTGGTTTCTTACGGCTATGGCAGGTTCAGTTATTGTTCCAGATGTAACTGCTCCACAAAAAATTAGAAAAATCTATATGCGAGCAGAAGCAATAGTTTGCCTATCTCTGGCAGTAATCTATATCGCAAGAATTTTTGTTAGTCCAGCAGGGACAAATCTTCTATTTATTCTACTATTTGGATGTATTGGCGTAATCTTCATGCTTATTAATCCTCCTAATTAATTAGGAGGATACCCGGTAGTTAAATACTACCGGGTCTTTTTTTAAAACAAAAACAGGACCAAAAGTCCTGTCTTTGTAAACTTATATCTTATTCTTTATTATTTTGTTTTGGGAAAAGCGCTTCAAATGCTTCTCGCTCCAATGTTTCCTTCTTCAATAATTCGCTAACAATTTTTTCCAATTGTTTTTTGTCTTTAGTCAAAATACGTTTTGCTGTTTCCTGGGCTTGAGTAATTAGCATATTAATTCTTTCATCAATAAGTTCGGCTGTTTTTTCACTATAGTCTCTGCGTTCATGAATTTCTTTACCTAAAAAGATTAATTCTTCTCTTTCACCTAAAGTGCGCGGACCAAGATCTTCATCCATGCCATATTCTGTAATTATTTTTTTTGCTAATAAGGTTGCCTGTCTTAAATCATTTGACGCGCCGGTTGTTACTTCGCCAAAAGTAATTTTTTCTGCAGTAAAACCCGCTAAAAGAACTGCTAATTCTTCAATAAATTCTGATTTGGCGTGGAGATGTCTGTCTTCTTCGGGTAATTTAAGAGTATAGCCGGCGGCATGTCCGCGTGAAATAATTGAAACTTTTTGAACAGGATCAACATGTGGCAATAAATGAGCGACCATGGCGTGTCCTGCTTCATGGTAGGCAGTAATTTTTTTCTCTTCTTCACTTAAAATATGACTTTTTCTTTCGGGTCCGAGCAATACTTTTTCTATGCTTTCTAGAATATCGTTTTGCTCAATTGTTTTTTTATTGCGTCGTGCCGCTAAAATGGCAGCTTCATTTAAAAGATTAGCTAGGTCAGCTCCGGAAAACCCAGGGGTGCGCTCTGCTACAGTTCTTAAATTTACCTCTTTAGCTAGCGGCTTATTTTCGACATGGACTTTTAATATTGCCTCTCTATCATTAATATCCGGCAAATCCAATATTACTCTGCGGTCAAATCTGCCAGGTCGTAATAAAGCAGGATCTAAAATATCTGGTCTATTTGTGGCAGCCATAACAATAACATTAGTTTTTGTTTCCATGCCATCCATTTCTACTAATATTTGATTTAAGGTTTGTTCGCGCTCATCATGGGAGCCACCCAAGCCAGCGCCGCGCTGTCTGCCAACTGCATCAATTTCGTCTATAAAGACAATGCAAGGAGCTGATTTTTTTGCACGTTTGAAAAGATCGCGCACGCGTGAAGCGCCAACACCGACAAACATTTCCACGAATTCAGAGCCAGAGATAGAAAGAAAGGGAACATTAGCTTCTCCGGCGACAGCTTTAGCTAATAAAGTTTTACCAGTGCCTGGCGCACCCATTAATAAAACACCCTTAGGGATTTTAGCGCCAAGCTGGGTAAACTTATGCGGATTTTTTAAAAATTCCACTATTTCGGTCAGCTCTTCTTTTGATTCCTTGCAGCCAGCCACATCCTTAAATGTTATTTTACCCTTGCCTTTTTGTTGAATTTCTCTGGCTTGGCTTTGGCCAAAAGACATTGCTTTGGTATTGGCTCCTTGGATTTGGCGCATCATAAAATAAATAAAAACGCCTATAAATAACAAAGGGATTAAAAAGGGCAGTACAGTTGTTAGCCAGAAAGCCCAACCTTCCTCATTTTTTATTTCTACCTTCACCTTTTTTATCAATTCAGGATTAACATTGTAATTTTTTAATAAAGTGCTTAATGATTCGCTAGGTTCTTTTGTAGAAATTTGTTTTTTATTATTTGTCAGCGTAACGTCTAATTGATTATTTTTAACAATAATTTGTGAAATTTCCCCATTTTCAATTTGTTGAATAATTTTTTCAATGCCTACCACTTCTGGCTTATCAAGCGTGGCATTATATGTGCTAAATAATACGGCAATAACTAAAAAAATTATTAAAAATATTAAAAAGTTTTTTAAAATTGTCCTGCTCATATAAGAATAATTTTATAATTAGTATTTATATAGTTTATAGCAATTTATGCAAAATGTCAATTAGTTTAAAATCATACTAATTATATGACTTTTTTATTTTGTTGACAAAAAAACAGGGCAATAGGCCCTGCTTTTCAAAAATTATTATTTAACTAAGCTTTCCATCAATTGTTTACCTTTTTCAGTATAAGCCAGCGCCTTAATAATTTTCCAGTCCAAATCTGAAACAGGCAGACGTTTAAAATATTTTACAAAAGCAACAATGGCTTTCTGTTCTAATAGCAAATCCCTTTGCGTAATTTGTCCATAGGCGATCATATTAACAAAAAGCCAATCGGCTGAAGTAACGGGTTTTGTTTTAAAAAATTTTATGAAATAATCTATGCCCTCTCTTTCTTTATCCAGATTACGATTTAAGGAAGCTGTGTCATTGTTTATTTCGACAACAGAAGTTTTTTCTGCAGTAGCAATTTTTATGTCAGGATTCTCTATAGTTAAATAATCAATGATTACATTATTCAATTTGGGATTAAAATTTGTATTTGGCCTTTCAAAATAAGAAATGTATTGTAAATATTTGGTTGGCGGCAAAAAATTTAAATCATTATTTTTTGGATTGGAAAAAAATAAAGTTTGGCTCCCGCCAGGTCCGTAAAAAGGACCGTTAAGGGGCAGGGTATTGCCAACGCGAACCTGAAATAATATTTTACCCGAAGCATTTACCAGATTCCTGATGTCAAGCACATTCATGGCTGAATTTACTATTAATACTTCATCGATGGCTCCTTTAAATACATCTATTGGTTTTTCTTCGCAATCCATCCATTTATAGGCACTGCCACCAATCCAGCTTGGCATACTCTCTTTCAAATTCGGTCCGGCCGTGACTTTTGTATTATCCCATTTCTGAAAAATATTGAATTGTTCAATGCCGTCAATATAGAGTTTTAATGTTTTATTTTTATCATCATAGACACCTGCCACATGATACCAGCGATGAGGCACAAAATTAAATTTATTATTCTGGGCCATCACCCAGTGATCCTGATTTTTATCCAGCCAATATATTAAAGAAAGATTACCCCTCTTTATGCCGAAATAAAGTTGATATCTGGGCGTGTAGGGATTTGAACAGGCATAGTCGCCGTAGCCCTTGGCAAAAATTACATAATTTTGGTCATGACTGCCGTTATAAATCAGAACATCAGAATTAAACCAGGCGGCTATAGTAAAAGAGCCGCTTGGCGAGATATTTTCCTCAATTTTTGCGTTCCCTTTCCAGCCATCAAAATAATAACCCTTACTATTATAAATACCTTCGACAGATTCTACATCTTGCATCTGACAGGCATATTTTGATGATGTGCATTTATCAGGAGAGTCTAAATTCCAAAGCGCAATTGTATTTGCCGGATTAGCAGGTCTGGCATTATAATTTTTATCAGTTTTAAAAGATAAATTTTTCCATTGGCTCTCGGCATTATTGTTGCCAATAGGCATGGAAATATAATTTCCAGTAAGTTGCCCTGCTTGCAAATCAATGCCATCGCTATTCCATTGAGTCATTGTGTAGGTGCCTTTGGCAAAAGCAGTGTAAGTAGCCGCCTGGTAAAGAGCGCTATAATATTTGGGAGAAGCTTCGCTCGGCCTCGGGATTTGAAAGAATATTAAACTGACAATGATTAATTTAAGCATCAAGAAGCTAATAGTGCTAGCTAGTAATCCTTTAATCAATTTACTTAAACTTTTATGTTTATGAAAAGAAGTAATATGTGTCCCCTGATTATCTCTGGCAGCATATTTGCTAAAAACATCTTCAGGTTTTTTAGTAATTAAACCCGGTGTTATTTTTAGCTTTTCAATGAAAGTTAATTCTTGGCGCATGGATTTGATGAGCTGAAAAATGCCGACTATTAAAATAATCAGCATTATTAAAAGCAACACATCCAGCAAATATGATATTGTGAGCAAAAAATAATTCATAATATTATACTTTAATTATGAAATATTTTTCTTTTTTTGGCAAATAAAAAACTGTCCGTAGCGCGGACAGTTTTTTAAATTTTATTGGATTAATAATGCTAAATCATTGCTATATGTGCCACAAGAGCTACCTAAATATTTACAAACCCGGAAATGGTAAATGGCACCTGAAGTTAAGCCCTCCCAAATATCGCTTGTTGCGCCATTATTTGTCAGATAATGGTAATCGTTGCCTGGGTAAACCGGATTTGCCTCGGTTGATTTAACAACTAAAGCCCTTATCAATTAGGATACTGGCCATTGTCCAGCTTAGATATGCCTTGCCATTTTGAGAATAGCCGCTTAGCGTTATTGTGCCATTTTCAGAAGCTGAAGAGCTGCTAATTGTTACTGATACATCATTAGAATAAACTCCGCAAGCACCGCCCAGATATTTACATACCCTGAAATGATATGTGCCAGCACTTAGGCCCGTCCAAGAATCAGTTCGCGCACTTGAGTCAGAAAGGTAGTGGTATTCATTGCCTGGATAAACAGGATTGGCTAATTCTGATTTTACAATTTTAAAACCCAAATCAGGATCTAAATTGCTGATTGTCCAAGTTAAATTTACTGTATCGCCAGAATTAGTTGCTTTGAGCGTAATTGTACCGGTCTCGCCGTTTGTTTCGGGCACAGAGCTTGTTATTGAAATTGAAACGTCATTGGAATAAACTCCGCATTTGCCGCCTAAATATTCGCAAACTCTAAAATGATATGTGCCAGCGCTTAAACCCTCCCACTTATCGCTTCTAGCACCTGAGCTTGATAAATAATGATAGTCATTGCCCGGGTAAACTGGGTTTGCCTCGGTTGATTTAACAATCTTATACCCCATTGAGGAAGTAAAATTTGGCGTCCAGGACAAATTGACTGTGTTTCCTGAAGCCGTTGCTTTTAAGGTTATTGATTTATTTGTTGGCTCGCTGCCATTGCTGATTTTCAATATCAAATTATTGCTATATACTCCGCACTTGCCGCCTAAGTATTGGCAAACGCGGAAATAATAAGTACCAGTACTTAAACCAGTCCAATTGTCGCTTCTAGTATTGGGATCAGATAAGTAATGATAGTCATTGCCCGGGTAAACTGGATCTGGTGTTTGCGCTACTACAACTTTAAAACCTTGATCAACAGTAACATTACTGACTTCCCAATTTAAGCTAGCTGTATTTCCAGAAGCGCTACCACTTAAATTTATTTTGCCAATTTCATTAGTAATCGGGTCTGGTTCATTGGAAATTTGCTTATCTTGGTTGATAGAGTAAGTAACTGGCACTGAATTTACTTCTGGCTCTTCGATTGGTGCGCCTACTTTATAATTTACAAAAAAGGCGTCTGGGATATCATCAACTAATTTAGACCAATTAATACCATATAAGGCCTTAGCTACTGCCTCAGAAGCTACGTGTCTTAATGTGCCGTTAGCATCAACATAATATACTTTGGGGTCAGTGGTTATTTTTACCAAACGTACACCGGGCTTATAAGTAACATTGCCTCCAATAGGAACTTCTCCTAAAACTTCATCGCCAATGTTAACAACAACATTAAAAGTAATGAACCATGTTTTGTATGTTTTTTCATTGGGAAATACATAGCGCTTGCCATCAGCGCCAAAATAATAAACGCTGGCATTTGACCCTTTAATTAAAGTGCCTGTTTGCAGGCCATTGATTGTTGTACATGCCCCTGCATTACTGGGCAATAATGTCAGTACAAACAAAGCGATTAGGCCCAAGATAAAGATTTTTTTGTTCATAGGTTTTATTTATTAATTTATATATGAGTATTGTAGACCAAAAATGTTTTATTGACAAATTATAATTTATTTAATAAGGTTTAGAATACTGTTCTTTATTAAAAATAAAAAGGAGGGAAAATGAAAAAAGGGATGACCTATTCTGGAGTTGGTGTTAATTATGATGCAATGGATCCATTTAAGCGGGCAGCTCAAAAAGCGGGCTTAGCAACATCAGAAAATATTTTACGGCTAAACATGATGGAATTTGAAGCGAGTCGTGGCGAAAGCGCTTACTTAATAGAGAGGTCAGATTGCTTTTTGGCTCATGTTGAAGAAGGTTTGGGTACGAAAAATCTGGTGGCCGAGATCATGTACAAATTGACTGGCCAATTATTTTTCGGCAATGTGGCCCAGTGCACCGTGGCCATGATTGTTAATGATATGATTACTCTAGGAGCTTTGCCGATTTCTCTCGCCATGCACCTAGCTGTCGGTTCTTCAAAATGGTTTGATGACAAGGAGCGGGCCGAGGATTTGGTTGCGGGCTGGAAAAAGGCGTGTGATCTGGCGCGTTGCGCCTGGGGTGGCGGGGAAACTCCTACCTTGAGAGATATTGTCGGCCCGGAAACAGTTGTTTTAAGCGGCTCGGCCATAGGCATCATTGAACCCAAGAGCCGCTTGATTCGTGGCAATATTCAGGATGGCGATGCTATTATTATCTTTTTGAGTTCAGGCATCCATGCTAATGGTTTAACCTTGGCAAGAGAGATTGCAAGTAAACTTCCGCGTGGCTACTTAACTCTTTTGGAAGGGCCTGGTGGAGGACATCTGCCCCTGACATACGGCGAAGTTCTTTTAAAACCGACAACCATTTATGTTCCGGTTATCGAGGACTGCTTGGATGCCGGCATAGATATTCATTATGCCGTCAACATCACTGGTCATGGTTGGCGCAAACTGATGCGACACACCGATCCCTTTGTCTATATCGTGGAAGAAATTCCAACTCCGCAACCAATTTTCAGGTTCATGCAAGAGCACGGCCCGGTCAGCGATGAAGAGGCCTATGGCAATTTAAATATGGGCGCTGGCTTCGCGCTTTATGTATCAGAGAAAGATGTAAAAAGGGTTATGCAAATTTCAGAACAGAACCAAATTCCGGCCATGGTCGCTGGGCACATTGAGAAGAAGGGTAATCAGAAAAAGGTAATTATTAAGCCAAAAAATATTACCTTTGCAGCCAGGACATTAAAAGTTCGTTAAATTAAAAAGGACTCGTTCAGAAAACGAGTCCTTATTTTTTTAATTACATTTTTTCAATTCGTTCTTTTAATAGCAGGTGTTGTTTGTAAATACTTACGGGCAAAGTCATCCCTAGTTTTTCTAGAAATTTTTCCCGTAATTCAAGCTCAATCATCCACTCATCCTTATCTACTCTAAATAGTAGATTTAACTCTTTTTCCCCAATATTTAAGCCCGCTAGATCAAGATCTTCTGGGCGAGGCATAAAGCCAATTGGAGTTTCTATTGCTGCTACTTGTCCATGTACACGTTTGACGATCCACTGCAGTACTCTCAGATTATCGCCATAGCCCGGCCAAAGATACTGACCATTTTCTCCCTTGCGAAACCAGTTCACATGAAATATGCGAGGGGGATGTTTTAGTCTCTTGCCAAATCGCAACCAATGGCTTAAATAGTCATTAATGTTATAGCCGATAAATGGCAACATGGCCATTGGATCATAGCGCACTTCGCCTTGACCGCGTTCTTGTGCTGCGGTTACTTCTGACGACATGGTAGTTGCGATATAAACGCCATGTTCCCAATCGCGGGCTTCGTAAACTAAAGGTGCTAAAGTATTGCGTCTTCCTCCAAAAAGAATGGCTGAAATCTGGACCCCATTGGGCCAATCGGTCCTTTGACTTTTAGAGGGGCAGTTTTTAATCGGTGCAGTAAAGCGGCTGTTGGGATGTGCGCCATTGATTATGTTTCCTTTGGCATCCTTCATGCCTAAATACCATGGCAATCCCTGCCAGTTCACGCCATCAGTCGGCGGTTCATCATCTAATTCCTCCCACCAAACATGGCCGTCGCTGTTGAGTACGACATTTGTGAAGATAGTGTCTGACTCGATTGTTTTCATGGCATTGGGGTTGCTTTGGTGATTTGTACCTGGTGCTACGCCAAACATGCCATTTTCCGGATTAATTGCCCAAAGCCAGCCATTAGTTTCCGGAAAAAGCCAACCAATATCGTCTCCCATTGTCCAAATAGACCATTTTTTCTTAAATTGTTCTGGAGGAATAAGCATGGCTAAATTCGTTTTGCCACAGGCGCTGGGAAAGGCCCCAGTAATAAAAGTCGTATTACCATCTGGATCGCCAATGCCCATAATCAACATATGTTCGGCTAGCCAATTCTCTTGCCGAGCCTGATGGCTGGCTATGCGCAGAGCCAGACATTTTTTGCCAAGCAAAGCATTGCCACCATAGCCAGAACCAACGCTCCAGATTGTATTATCCTGGGGAAAGTGCAGTATCAATCTTTTTTTGGGGTCTCGTTCAGCTAAGCCATGCATACATCGCGTGAATTCCCCATCAATTCCTAGAACATCTAGAACTTCCTTGCCTGCCCTGGTCATGATTAACATGCTTAGCACTACATATAAAGAATCAGTCAGTTCCACGCCAATTTTAGAGCGCGGCGAGCCAATCGGGCCCATAGAAAAAGGAATAACATACATTGCGCGGCCACGCATAGAATCCTCAAAGATAGCTCTAGCTTTTTCATAAGCAATCTTTGGCGACATCCAGTTATTGGTCGGGCCTGCTTGGTCTTCATTGGGAGTGCAAATGAAGGTCAAGTGTTCGGTTCTAGCGACATCAGTAGGGCTAGAGCGATGATAATAACAATTTGGATATTTGTCCTGGTCCAATTTAATCAATTCTTCATTTTGCAAAGCCCTTTCTATCAATTTTTTTCTTTGTTCCTCTGAACCGTCAACAATTATAATTTCGCTTGCCGCACACAACGCCGCCATCTCGCGGATCCATCGTTCTAGTTCGCGATGATTAAGTTCTTCAAGTTTCATGATATTTACCTCCTTAATTTTTGGATTTTTAAGTTTTTAAATTACAGATATTCTCCCAAGAACTTAGCACAATTTTATGAAAAAGTCAATGAAAAAAAGTTCGCTTTTAAGGCAATTCTTTCCCAGCAGAAAATTGTTTAAATTTAAAACCCCTCGCGTCGCGAGGGGAATTAAATTTTAAAAAAGTAATTTTAAGCTTTTTTTACATTGACTGCGCGAGGACCTTTTTCTGAATCCTCAGTGTCAAAGGTTACGGCATCGCCTTCTTTCAGGTCAGCAAAGCTGACTCCGACAAGCGCGGTGGAATGAAAAAAAACGTCTTTGCCCGGGTTTTCATCAGAAGCGATGAATCCAAAACCTTTATCGGTCAATCTTTTAATTTTTCCGTTCATGTTTTTTAATAAGTAATTTAACTGCAAAACTTTGTCCTTGTTGGAAAATCGACTTATTTTTTCCGTAAAGGTGAATTGTCAGGGGCGAGTACTGGGAGTTGAACCCAGGCCAACGGGACCACAACCCGCTGTTCTACCGTTAAACTATACCCGCCATGATATCAGCAAGAGACGAGAGATACGAGCAAGAGTTTATTCATGAGTTTTGATTAGACCATATAGC
>JAFGMD010000004.1 GCA_016927685.1 Candidatus Falkowiibacteriota bacterium | reverse complement strand
TTAATTTATAAATATTTATTAATAATTAGCTAAAATTGTATATAAAATAGCTTGACTATACTGACCTGGAGATGTTGTTTCAGAAATAGCCACTTTATGAGTAACTAAGCTGGAAGTTGATAAACTTCCTTGTATATAATTATAGCTTGAATTTGTTTTTATTAAAAGAGCATCGCCTGTGGAAATCTGCGAATCATCATCATTATAATCCCCCACCTCTATAATACCTGTACCGGAGTTCAAAGCTATTCCATACCCCTCTACACCTGCCTGAACCTGATTGTTCTCATCAATATTGGCTATATATGACTCGCTAGACCTAAAATTGCCATCTGTTTTGACAAATACCTGAAAACCACGTTCAGCATTGGTTTTCGCTGCTATACGATAAGAACACATACTAATCTCCCCTAAAATGATTGTGCCAAAAGCGCAGTTAGAAAATGCGCCAGTATCTGTTGGATTTCTTAAAATTAAAGTTAGTTCTGGCACTATCTCGCCCTGTAAAAAAATTGAATCGCTGTTAAGTATGGCAACTGATATTTGACCTGTATTATTAGAAGTGCCGCTGATTGTTATTTTATATATTCCTGCAATTTCCGGATTATAAATTTGCTGGTCGCCAATTGTCTGAGATTCTGCATTTAACCCAATTAAAATAGTAATTTCAGAATTTACACTGATTGTATCAGTATCATTTTGGGTAAAAGTAATTGTTTGCCCAGAAACTGCAACGCCCATATCGCTTCCCGTCCCGCTGCCTGGCAGAGAGGCCAAGCTTACATTAACAGCGTCATCTAAAAAATCAATGTCATTATAATCAATTAAACTTAGGTCAAAATCCGGCTCAAAATAAATCTCCAAAGTTTTGTCTGGTCCGAAATCTGCGCCTAAATTAAATTTTATTTCGTGGTTTGAGGCATTGGCAATTATCTGATTGCTAAGTTGGTCAGCAAAATAGCTAACTTGCGCTGCCAGAAGCTGACTTTGTCCAGCTAGAAAAAAACAAATAATCGCTATCAATATTATAATCTTTTTTTTCTGCATATTTTATAATATTCTATCGCTCTAAGAATAATCAAGGTGGACATGGCTATTATAAACATTAACGCAACCATTAAAATAATAGTAGCAATACTATCATAAAAGGCATAACTTTTTTCAATATTAATCTGCTGCGTGTCCATACTATCATTCCAATATTTTTCAAAATAATATTGAAATTTATTTTCTTTGAATGAAGGATTGGGCGAAGGTTCTGCGGATTGTTTTATATTAGCTTCAGTCAATGGCACAACTGCTTGAACATTAACATTGGACTGGCTATAACCAATCGTTAAAACTAATAAATTTACGACTATAACGCAAATTATTATAGCTATTTTTATTCTCATAATTATATATATAACGAAAGCGGGGTTTTTAGTCCTCTAAAAACCCCGCTTAATATATCAGAAATGTATTTTATTTTTTAGCTGCTTTTTTGCCATATTTTTTCAACAACCAAGCATTATATTTTTGTACGCCATAGTAAGCAATAACAACAATAATAATGACAATGAGCAAATTAACTAAAATAATATTCCATGGTATAACCCAAAACGATGTTGTCCCCATTAAAGTCTTGCCGGCTGTCCCATAAGCTAAAGTCAAATCTGCGGTATATTTGCCAAAGCCATAATTTTCTTTCTGTTCTCTATATTTGCCCCAAAATGTTTGGGCGCCGACTGCATTAGGATTTTTTACCCATTGTGCATCAAATTTTCTAATGGAATCTGGCAAAACATTACCGCCTTTATCATTAGCATCAACCCTACCCACCACTGATCCGAATATATTTTTCACCAAGATCGAACCCATTGGTTTGACATGCACATTACCAGAGTTTTTAACTCTAATAGCAAAATCAACCGGTAAAGAACTGTAAGTTTTTGCTGATGTAGAAAATTCTAATACTTCTGCGCTTTCTTTTACTTCACCGGCAATTCTAACTAAAACTAAGGTGCCTAATCTGCTGGCAATTGAAACTTGAGAAGTTTGATCTGTTGATTTTGGCGGCACATTGCCAATAAAAATAGCTGCGTAATGACCGCCTGGGCTGGCATAGCTTGGTACAACAATTGTAAATGGAATTTCTACAGTAGCGCCGCCTGGGATACTAATATTGTCATATGGAAATTTAATCCAAGAAGCTAAGTCAATATCTTCTCCTCCGCTGACAAATTGCGGAGAACCGGTTTCACCGGCAGCAATAAATTTCTCTGTGGTTAAAAAGTAAGTAGCTGCAGATGTACCCTCGTTGCGAACTTTTACGCTTTGCGTAATAACATCACCTTTCGCGGCATCTAATTCAATAATTGGAGGCGAAACAGTCACTGCATTGCTTGCCAATGGTAAAATCAAGCTAGCAATCAGGAAAACTATTGATAAAATGAGCACTTTTTTTGTTTTCATATTTTTTCCCCTAGCCCTCTGATACTTTAAATAAGGAGGGCTCTTTTAATTTATTTTTTAATATTTATTTAATTTATTTTTAAAAGCTACCAACTACGGTTATGGTTGCTGTTTGAGTATAATAACCGGCTGATGTTGTTCCAGAAATGCCAATAGCGTGGCAAATTGTTGTATATTCTGCATTAGCTGGAGCGCTGGTCTGTCTAACTGTCTGATCATTTGTTGTCAGCGGATCAGCAGGCATGGCGTAAGAAGATTGATGGTCAAGTTCAGTGCACGTATGTCCAGAAGTATTTTCTATTATATCTGCATCTGTATCAGTTGAAGAAACACCATATTCTTCAGTTCCTGCATCGATATCGTCAGCCGCAACTACATCTGTAATATTATGGGAGCCAGATGTTAATGAACCATCAACTTTAATATAAGCATTATAACCGCCATTTGCATTTGTAGAAACCTTTGTTCTATAGCCGCATGTTTCTATATTTGTTGGCGTAATTGTGCCTAAAGCACAAGCCGTCGTTGGTGTATCGCCTCCTAATTCCACAATTGCTAAAGTTAAAGTTGGATCGACCGTGCCAGTAATAATCACTTCATTTGTCCCAATTACAACTGCGCCTGCGCCATCATCTTCTAAAGTATCTGCATCAGCTCCAGATCCGCCAAAAGCATTATCATCGCCTAAATCATAAGTTCTAATCCTAATAGTATAAGTACCTGGACTTGTGGGAGTTGTAATGTGACTGTTTGTAATTGTCACAGTAATGGCCCCGCCTGGCGTATCACCTTCTGTAGTTACTGGAATTTGCAAATCCTGAGAGCTAACTGCAGCAGTACCTTTGGTAATATCTGTACCACCGTTTGCTTGCGTTACTGCCACATCGCCATTTACTACGCTGGAGATGTCAAAATCACTGGCAAAACTAATTAAAATACCATCGTTTGTATTTACTGAAGTAGCAGGATCAAAAGCCACTGTAGTTGTATCAACTGCAGTTGTGTCATCAGAAATATTATTACCACTGCCATCTTCTAAAGTAATGGTAATCGCTGTCACACTGCCTGCCTGAGCTATGTTTTGAGCAAATAATGTCATAGCTAAGGTTAGGATCAGTATAGTAAAAAGTACGAATTTTTTGTCTTTCATCATGGTTAAATTAATTAAATAAATTAAATATATTAATAAATATTTTTTGTTTATCAACAAAAATTTATTAAAAATCTGTGTCTATTTTCTTGCTATCATTATACAATATTTTTATAATATTGACTATATATTAGGGCTGTGGAAAACTCAAATTTTAAAAAATCGGTATAAATTCATAAATCAAAGTGGTTTGATAAAGTCCTGCGGTTGTTTCTTGTGAAATATTGGCAATAATACTGGCAGTATAATTTGTCTGATATGAAAAACTTGGAGCTAGCGCTATAATATCGCCTTCCACATAAGCAAATTTATTAGTTTGATTATATTTATCTTGCGCTGTACCGCTGCCACCGATTGGACTTAAACCAACTAGTGGAGCTGTGTTACTTGCTAAGTTTATGCCGAACTGCTCGCTGCCTTCAGCTGCATATTCAGGAGTAGCGCCTATGGCCACAATAGCGTGATCAGCAGAATGCAAGGGCTCGCCAAAAATTTTTATTTTATAACCATGTTCTGAATTAGTATAAGCAGAGAAGGTATGGCTAGCATAAGCAGTGCTTGATGGCGAAAGTACGCCAAAATTTAAAGAAGCGGCCTGAACACTAAAACCTACAGTTGGTTCATCTTCAATGGGCGTAAAACCAGAAATTTCACCGAAATTGGCGCTTGTACCCATTGGTCCGCTTGGCGTAGTCATGCTAGATCCCATTTTATAGCTAGTTGAAGAGCCAGCTCCTCCGCCAGAACCAAAACTATCCACCCAAATCTGAAAATTAGTACTTTCCATACTGCCAATAACCTGGTGAGCTAAAACTAAAGTCAGGGAAAATACTAATAAGCACATCAACATTTTAATGCTTGCCATATTTATTCTTTTGCCTTTTTTTATAGCCGTTTTTTTCATTAATTTTAATAGTTACATATCTTAATAACCAAGACAATATAATAATTATAATTGATAAGATTATTAATGGCCACCAAAAAAACTGCTTTTGGGGCGGGGGTATATACTTTTCAACTAAATTTAAACTGACGCTTTCAGACGGCAATGAATTCAAACCATCAAAAGAAGCAATAGCATATATTTTATATTGTCCTACCCCAAGTTCTTTCTCGATATTGATGCGCCATTCGCCATTATCATCGGCCTGCGTATTTAAGACAAGCTCTGGTTCAGTGCTAACGTACAAAGTAACAATTGAGTTGGGGATAGAATGCCCGGCTACTATTATTAAATTATTTATTGTAACCGAACCTATTTTGTATGGCAAAACCACGCGTTCAATTGAAGGCGGCGACAAAGTCGGCGTAACAATATTATATATTTTAATCTCTGGCAAAACTATTAATTTTTGTAAATCAATATTGGCTTCAATAGCATTGCCAGCGTTATCAATGGCCCGCATTGACATAATTTTACCGATCTTATCAAGATCGTTTAATGTATAGGGACTAACGACTTTTTGCCAATTTTTATCATCGATTTTCATTTCGTAGCAAAATACGCCTGACAATTTGTCTAATGCTGAAAATACTATTTGCTGCAACTCAATGCCATTTATATATTCATCAATAATATTTGGCTTAAAAAATTCTGGTGGCTCAGTATCAATCTTAACCTGATAATGAGCAGTTGGCCCCCAACCGCCTGCGTATTGGGCTTTAATATGAAAAAACCAAATACCGTCAGCTATGCCACCAAAATTAAAGGCATTTTCCTTGGAAAAATAATAGCCGATCGCTGGATCAGAAAAAGAATTTTGGTCCAAATTAAAAGAATAGCCAATTGGTTCAACGCGTGTCTCCCATATAAATTCGGGGGAATTATTAGAATACCATAAATCCGAATCAGAGTGGCTGGGCGAACTTATACTTGGCGCTTCCAATTCTAAAATATTATCAAAAGTTTGTTCTTTACATTCACAAATTGGGCAAGTACCACCGCCTCCAGTACATGGCGGACACTTGCCGCCAAAAACTGTAATTCTTACGCTTTGTGTACTGGATAACTGATTACCAGCTGCATCATCAGTGGCAGTAAAAACTACATAATAAATACCAAAATTTTGAGGCATCCAAGTAAATTTTGAAGTTGAGGTTATACCAGATGTTATTGGCGTAAAAGTAGCCGAATCCAATGGCGTAAATGTTAAATTAATATTGTCGCCATCAGGATCTGTGGCAATGACATTAAAAGTTAAGGTTTCTCCGGCATTAACAGTTTTTTCGCCAATTGGTTGAAAAGTTGGCGGATGATTAACGGGCGGAGGCGGAATATTCACTCCCAATAAAATTGTTAATGTAGCTGTTTTTGAATCTAAATTATTATCAGTCGCCGTAAAAGTGATTGTATATATGCCTTCAGCAGTAGGAGTCCAGTTAAAATTGCCAGTCACAGTCGCTGCATCATTTACAACATTGGTAAATAAAGATCCTGCGGGAATATTCCAGGTCAAATTGACTAAATCGCTGTCAGGATCAGTGGCAGAAACATTAAAATTGAGTTGTTCACCTAAATTTATCTGCCTATTACCAATTGGTTGGAATATGGGTGCTTGATTTTGAGGAGGTGGAGGCAAAGGCGCGCCAATCACATTAATTGTTATTGGCTGACAACCGGCTAAATTAATTTTTTCTTCTTGGTCAGGCGAAATTAGATGAGAACCGAGGGCAAAACTTATTGTAGATGAGCCGATTGTATTTGCCTTAAAAATTAACGTGCCAAATAAAGAATTTTGCGAAACAGAATCTACTAAAATAAATCCGCCCACATTAATATGTTGGGCAATATTATCCAATTCTTTGCCCGGACTTAAATTGGGCCAAGCAGTGCCAATGACAAAATCGTTCGCCTGCAATACTGCATTGCCACTAAAATCCATTATTGACCTGACAGTATTTATACTTTCACCATTTGTTTCCACTTGAATTTGGACATAAACAGTATCGCCCACAAAATAATCGGTTTTAACGGAAGTTAAGCGCATAATGGCATTCCCAGCCGCCTGTGCTGATATAAAAGGA
This sequence comes from Candidatus Falkowiibacteriota bacterium, assembly GCA_016927685.1. Taxonomy (GTDB): domain Bacteria; phylum Patescibacteriota; class Patescibacteriia; order CAIXNZ01; family CAIXNZ01; genus CAIXNZ01. The sequence goes on along the minus strand of JAFGMD010000004.1, from coordinate 46,822 downwards.
AATATAAAACTAAGCAAGATTAATGAAATGGAAATTTTTATTATTGTTTTCATATTTATATTAATAAATATCAATTAATAAATGCTATCCCAATGGGCCGCCAGACCCGATAAATCAAAATCATCAACAATATCGTCCTCATTAAAATCTCCAAAACACCAATCAGCGTCCCAGTGATAGGCCACGCCAGCTAAGTCAAAATCATCAACTATAAAGTTGCCATTTGTATCCCCTACTCTCCAGCGAACCAAATCAATATTCAGCAAAGAACTGTTTTGACCATAAACATCACGAGAGTAAATTTGATAAGGATTTGACCGTAAATTTAAATAAGCTAAATATGTCCAGGAAATAACAGTTGGATATTCAACTCCTTCGCTTGAACCATTAATAAAAATGGTAACTCCAGAAACCTTATCCCCACTAAGTAGCTTAGGCGATCTAAAAATTGGACATGGACCCAAATCAAGCGTGGGCGCAAGCGGCGGCGGAGGAAATCCCCCGCCCTCTGGTTCGCCTACATTAATGCCAATTTGATCGCGAAAAATGGCCACTGCTAATTTTCCAAAATCGCCAAAACTACCATTAATAGAAATTACTTTTGACCCAATAGTGCCTGGATTAATTATTTGAGTATTACCGCCATTGGCATTTGTGCCAATGCGCACCACTACCATATCATTTGGCAAAATATCGCCATTGGCCGAATCTGTGGGATGAGTAAGGGTAAGAGTATCTCCTAAGACCGATACTCCCCATTGAGTAATTGATGGCATTACTACTAAACTTTCTGCAACTTCAAAGCCAGTAGCCGGACCATGAAATAAATCCACATCATCGTATGCAATACCTGCCAAATTAAAGCCCGCATCAAAATTTATGGAAATAGTCAAGCCCGCTTCTTTGACTCCGCTTGGCGTAATAAATTTTATTTCATGATTAGAAGAGAAAAGGGGCGCCTGGCGGCTCATGCGATCGCTTAAAGTATTTAAAGCCGAAGATAGGCAAATTTCAGGCAACATAAAAATTATGGCAGTAATAACAAAAAAATATAAATGCCTTTTTAAACATTTTCCCATTTGAAATTTATAATTTTGAATTTTGTCTTTACCTTTATTATACTCTAAAATCGCAGATATTTCTAAAATCGCACCAAGAGCAAGTATATTCGCTTGGAGTGGCAGCAAAGTCAGAAGATCTGATCGCCTCAATACGCCTGATAATTTCTTGTTTAATCCTTTCTTTGTCCTTTTCTTCCCCTAAAAACTCTAAAGTGGAATTATTATCAATGTAATAAAAAATTAATTTATTAACTTTTTCTTTCATAACTTGTTCGGCGGCAATCTGATAAATTAAAAGCTGCATTTTATTTTCTGCAGAAATCGTCTTTTCTTCTTTGGCTTCGCCTGTCTTGTAATCAATTAAAACAATAGAGCCATCACTTAAACGGTCAATCCTATCAATAACGCCAATAATGGTAAAATCTTTTACTTTTAGATTAAAAACCTTTTCCACTGCTTCGGTCTGGCAAGGATTATCTTTAATTTGGTCATAAAAAACTTTCAAGCTCTCTCCTGCTTTTTTAAAATACTTTTCTCTTTGGTCTTTAGAGGCATACCATTCGTCTTTCCATTTGGCCTGAAAAATTTTCTTAAGCTCGTCAAATTTTATCAAATCGCTGATTTTAATACTCCTTGGTTTTTTATCGCTTGAACCAAACAAATCTGTCTGTTTATTTTCCAGTTTTTCAAAAATGCGCTTAAAAAATTCCTCTAAAGTTTCATGAATGCTTTTGCCATAAGAAAAAGTGCCTCTGCCAAAAACCGGGACTTTGATGATAAATCCCAACTTATATTGATAAGGACATTTGCCAAATGCCGTCAATTGAGAGTAAGAAAATCTTTCTGGCAATTTATATTCTAATTTTTCTTTTTTAACAACTGGCTTGACTCTGGTCAATTCCAAACCGCTTTCTGCCAAAGCAGCTTTAGCTAATTTAAATGAAGGGTTTGTCTCGGATAATTCCACTAAAAACTTAGAAATTTTTCTTTTGCGTGCGCCGCCATAATCATCGGCAGAACTCAAGAATAAGCCGTATTTAGCGCGCGTCATGGCTACGTAGAATAAGCGCCTTTCTTCCTGCAAATGGACATCGCCTTCGGGTAAAATTTCTTTAACTAATTCGTCAGGCAGCTCAATGGCTTCAGAACGCTCACCAGTAGGAAAACGGCGGTCAATCAAATTAGGAATAAAAACATATTTAAATTCCAAGCCCTTGGCCGAATGCACAGTTATAATTTTTACCATATCAGGCCCGACTTCCAGATCAACGCTTAAGGGTCCCATTTCGCCCGACTCTAATTCAAATTCCATTTGCTCCATGAATAAATTTAATCTGGCGCCTGGTACTGATTCTTCAAAGGCTTGAATGCGCTTGTAAAATTGATTTATATAAGAAATGGCCTGATTGCTTTCATAATCATCTTTAGCCACTAATTTTTCCAAATAGCCAGTATCTTCTAAAAAAGCTTTTAAAAGTTCGCCAACAGTTTTTTGTTTAGCTAGTTGGGTATGTTTAGAAATCCAGCCCAATAACTGATTAACCTCTGAAATTGTTTTAGCATTAATCCCCCTTAGTGTGGAAACTCTTTGCATTACCTCGTAAAGTGACTCGGTTTTTCTGCTGGCCTCATGCGTCATTTGAATAATATCTTTGGCCTCAATATCAACTGCTAATGAGTTTAAGATGCGATATACGGCCGGCGACTCATGATAATTATCCAGCAGCTTAAAATATGACATAATATCCAGAATAACTGGTTTAGCATATAAACCGCGCAAGGCCATAAACTGATGCGGTATATTTGTCTTGCGCAAATAATTGATAAAAGGCGTAGCCGCGTCATTAGAACGTATTAAGATGGCAAAATCGCTCCAAGTCGCCTCCTTGTCCTTCTTTTTTAATTCAATAATTTTTTTTATAATTACCTGCACTTCATCATCTAATGTTTTTTCATGTAAATGTTCAATAATACCTTTGCCTTTATTTTCCGCAATCAAGTGCTTATCAATTTTTTTCAATCCAACCCCCTTTTTGCTCTTTTTTCCCTTTTCCCCCTTTTTAATCTTATTCAATTCGTACTCCAACCTATTCGGATTATTAAGCTGGATAAAATTATAAGCCAAATCCAAAATATTTTGCGTTGAACGATAATTTTGCGTCAAAACAACTTCCTGGCTTTCGGGAAAATCCTTTTTAAATTGCATGATATTAGAAACCGAAGCCCCTCTAAATTTATAAATTGACTGATCGTCATCCCCCACCACAGTCAAATTCTTTTTTTCTCCGCATAACATTTTAATCAGGTCATATTGAGCAATGTTTGTATCCTGAAACTCATCCACTAAAATATATTCAAATTGCTTCTGATATTTTTTCAAAATATTAGGTCGCTTTTTAAAAAGCTTTATGGTGTAATTTATTAAATCTCCAAAATCCAAAAAATTATTATCCAATAGAAGTTGCTGGTAAGTATGATAGGCCTCTGCTACTTCTTTTATTCTTAAAGATTCTTCTGCTAAAAGCTCATCGCTCATAGTAGAATCCGCATTGCCTTTTAATTTTTCCGCATAAGCCAAATAATGTTCTGGATAGGCTTCTTCATCTTTGGCGCGGGAAAAATGTTTAATTAAAGCATGAATAAATTTGGTGGGATTGCCAAGCGGCTTGTAATAATCTAAATTAAATTTGGCGAAATTTTCACGCACCAAAAGCCATTGCTTTGTCTCATCCAGTAATTTAAAATTATTTGGTATGCCAATATCCAAAGCATGCTGCTCTAAAATTTTCTGGCAAAATGAATGAAAGGTAGAAATCCATAAATCAACATAGCCATATGGCAAAAGACGGTCAACTCTTTCTTCCATTTCCTGCGCTGCCTTTTCCGTAAAAGTTAAGGCCAAAATGGCATCTGTATTTACTCCTTTATCTAAAATTAAATGGGCTATTCTTTCTGTTATAACCATAGTTTTTCCGGTTCCAGCGCCAGCCACAATTAAAAGAGGGCCATTACCAAAAGTAATGGCCTTTTTTTGTTCAGTGTTATATTGGGATTTTTTTTCTGCCATAAAAAATTAAAATGCGGCTACATCGTCAATTTTTAAAGTATCTACAAAAATATACATATCATCTTCAAAATCATAATCCAAAAGCTCCACAATATTTGTATGACCGCCCTCTGTGGTATATTCATCTGCATCAGGCCAAAATTCCTCAATTTGATCATCGGGTTTAATATAGTCAAAATTTGTCATTTGGAAAACTTCTCGATCGTCCTGTTTAAATAACAAGATAGTGCTTGAAGCATCAACGCCCTGCACTTCATAAGTAATATCAACCGGCAAATAAAATGTATAAGTGCATTTACTCTGGATGTCAGCATCATCGCGACCCAATTCTAAAGTATAAAAATTTAATTCTCCAACATCCTCAATGCCTTCGGCTTCCTCGCTAAGATCCATTTCCTCATCACCATCTTCAGCATCTTCAGACCCCACTTCTTCATCTTCAATGCTCCAATCTTCTTCATTTTCTGTATTCAGATTCGCTGTTAAGTTGGAAAACCATTCTGAAATACCGCTAAAATCCGCATTTTTTGCCTGCCAGATAAATAAAGACAGGACGATTATAAAAATAAGACCCAAAACCCCTAAAATTATCCATAAATTTTTCATAGATTTATATAATATTTTTAAAACACTTATGCTTTAATTTTACTACAAAAAACAAAATAAAAAAAGCCGCCGAATTTTTTTCGGCGGCTAAAATTATTCACGATCAAAACTTCGAATCATATCTCCATTAGGAGCAATGTCAGTTCCTTTTTGGCCAGCATTATCATTCTGATTATTATCCTGAGTAGTAGTCTCATTATCATCTGGCTTGATATTAGGGTCGCTGACGCTTTCTCCTTCCTGAACTTCTCCTTCTGGATTTGATTTATTTTCAGTTTGAACGATTTCACCCCAAATTTGCTGGGGCGTTTGCATTTCTTCAGGGTCAATGTTAATTTCCAGTTTTGCTGCGTCTGGAAGATACTTCGCCACTACATCGTTAATGCCTTCAATGATTTTTTTTGCTTCTTCATCTTTAAGTACCTGGACCAAACGCACATCATCTTCACTCTGGCGTTGTACATATTCCAACTCTATAACTCCTTCGTTTAGACGAGCCAAAATTTCTTCAAGCTTAACGATATAAGCTTTTTTACGCTGAATCAAGGCCAGGTCATAGTTTATCCTCTGATTTTCGATGGCCTGATTAAAGCTCTTTATACTTTTAGCGTCTTTTTCTCTGATTATCTCATCTTTCAATTCGTTGATACTAACGCTGTATTCACTATTCAATTGCTTAACCTCGCTAATTTTTTCTGTAAGTGCGCTTTTTAAATCTTTAACCTCTCTTAACTTGGTTTTGAGTTCATGCTGGCGCTTATTAAATATCTTGCCGTCATTATAAGCTCCGTTAACCACAATAATCGCAAAGATTATCAATATTACGCTTTGGATGGAAAGGTTGAGGTAGCTATCAATTTTCTGTTGCTTAGCGATCTGTCGTTTCCCTAAAAGCTTAAAACCGAGTACCAATATTACAGAATAAAATATCAGGAAGAAAATGCTCCAATAAAAATCATAAATAAGCGCCATTATATTACTGCATATCATGCACCAAATCAGAACAATGATATATTCCCACCAATACACTTTCCGATAAGCGAGAATCCATTTATAAAGCCCTGCATATGCTACATACACGAGAAGACCGATTGTGGCTAAATGGGCAATAAACAAAATTATGATTTGACTTGTATCCATAACAAACCTCCTTTACAGATTTTTAAAAGATCTTAATTAATGTCTTAAATTAACATATCTGCTAATTAATGTCAATAAAAAAAAGCCGTCGAAACTTAGTCGACGGCTTTATGGTTTAAACAAATTTATTGGTTCTCTTGAATTATTTCATACCATATCTGCTGAGGTGTCTGCATTTCAGAGGGATCAATATTTATTTCCAATTTTGATGTATCAGGCAAGTACCTGGAAATAACTTCATTGATATCTGAAATGATTTGATTAACCTTCTCGTTCTTAAGAACTGCAACCAAGCGGACATCGTCTTCTGTCTGGCGCTGTATGAACTCCAGCTCCACAACGCCTCTTTTTAAGCGAACTGAAATTTCATCAAGTTTAATGATATAGGCTCTTTTGCGCTGAATAAGCACCAAATCATAGCTGATACGCTGATTTCTGATTGCTTGGTCATAATATACAATATTATGGGCTCTGCTTTCTGCCAAAATTTCGCCTTTTAAATTTGCAACAGAATTGCTGTATTCAGATCTCAGGTCTCTTACTTCAATTATTTTTTTCTCCAGGGCTTTCTTCAATTTTTTAACTTCTTTGACTTTGACTTCAAGTTGATGCTGACGCTTGTTGAATATTTTGCCATCGTTATAAGCATTCCGAGCCAAAAGTCCTAAGCCAACAATGAAAATAATGCTCAAAATTACCATTGAACCTTTAGCCGCCTCTCTTCTTTCACCAACCAAATCAAAAATATCAATAAATAAATAACAGCTTACAAATAAAACTAAAATATAAATTAAACCACCAATCTGTTTAATATAATATCCATGAGCATATATCATTAAATAACTGGCAATAAATCCTCCCACAAAAACTATTAAAGCTTCCCACCAAACAAACTTATCTTTAACAATATTCTTATGCAAAAAATAATAGATGAAGACGATATAGCCAATGTTAAAAATATAAGCAAAAACCACAATAAAAATATTTTTATTATCCATTGAAGGCCTCCTTTTTTTAAATTTTAAGGTACAAACCGATTTTTATATATTAATAATTTATCTTAAGTTATTTCTATAAAAATGTCAAATCTTAATATCAAATAAAAAAGCCGCCAAGCATTGCTTTGGCGACTTTGGATTCATCTATTATTTAGATCATTCCAGATTTTTTCAGGTGTTTCTAAGCTTGATTGGTCAATATTAATCACCAATTTCCCTGATTCAGGCATATATTTGTCAATAATTTCATTGATATTATCAATTAAATTTTCCACTTCTTCATTTTTCAATGTTTTGACTAGTCTAAGATCGTCAATTGTTTGTCGCTCCAAATATTCCAACTCGTAAGTTCCATGCTGTAATTTAATTTCCGTTTCACTCAGCTTGATAATATAGGCTTTTTTACGCTGAATCAGAGATAAGTCATAGTTAATACGCGGATGCGCCTTGGCCTGTTCATAGGTATAAATATGATTGGCTTGCTGTTCTGACTTTATTTCTCTAACCAAACCATTAATATCATTTTGATATACAGCTTGAAGTTGTTTCACTTCTCCCTGTTTTCTGAATAATTGCATGCGTAAATTAGACAGTTCCTTGACTTTCTTATCTAATTTGTTTTCTTTCCTGCTAAAATGGACAATATTGTTATATCTATCTTGGATATTAATTTTATAATCTAATGGTTTGCTAATTACTAAAGCTACATAACCACAAACAAAAAAGCAAACAATACCAACTAATGACCCTAGCAATCCCTCCCCTTCACCCGCTAAACCAAAAATAATTCCTATTATAAATAGAAAAACACCCGCAACGGCTGCCACTGCAAATATCCAAAAAGATAATGTTAAAAAGCTATAAAGTACAGTATTTATTATTAGTTCCATTTTTTCCTCCTTTTTGTATTTTTAAAGAACCATTTAACCATAATAGAGATTAACATATACGTAAAAAATGTCAATAATAAAAGCCGCCCAGTTTTGCTGAGCGGCTTGATAAATTTTCTGTTTTTACGGATTTTTTGGATCCTTTGAGCCTTTTATTTTTTCTCTAAGCTGATCCCAGGTTTCGTTAAACCACTCGCGCTTCCAGAGGAAGGCTAAAGTGATTATTTGGATCATGAGAGTCAGGCACAAAATAAGGATCGCTATCCTTTTTTGAGTGTCATTTTCTTCGTTTTCCATTTTTCCTCCTCCTATTTGTTCCCTTGGAGATCTTGCAAACTGTCGGAAAGCTCTTTAAGGTACTGCATATTCGGCATTTGATTGTTTCCCGATTCTTCATGGATGATCACGCCTGTTTTTGTCTCGGACTGAAGCTGCTGAAAAATCTTGGTGACTATTTCAGGATTAATAGGATTAAGAACCGCATTGTTTTGCGGATGCCTGCCAGGTCGGCCAAAAATCTCAATTTTCCCGTCAGGATATTCATAATACCAGGCCAGGGGTTGGCCGTCAGGAGTGAAAAAGGCCATATCTTTTCTGGGCCTAATAGTTTCAACTTTTGGATAACCCTTTTTAGCCATGGTATCAGACAATATTACCTCTGAAGTACAAGGCGAAACATCTGTCATAAAGATAGGATGTTTTTTCCATGTGCAAGGAACTTTTTCAAATCCATAAGGAGTCGTGGCGCAACAGACAGCGGGTTTGCCAGTTGAAGGATTAATAATGTAATCCTTGGTGAGCAGATAAAGCCCCAGGCAATAAATAACAGCGATATTGCAAGTCATGATGATTCCCAATTTACGTTTTTTGAAGTCCGAAGAAAACATCAGATTAATGGCATAGGTTAAAGCAGCGGCTATTATTATAGCTATCGCCCTGGCCAGCCAGATGTTGAAGCCATAATTGACAAGCTGGCCCACAATAATTGACCAAATTGTCAGGAAAGTCAGCCCGGTGCTCAGCTTTATTGCCACAAAGCCGAATATCAAGAGGGCTAAAACAGCAACGACAATGATCAGTACTCGCACGGCGAGCTTTTTGAAATCAATCGCTCCTAAATCCATGTTTACCTCCTTTTAGGCACCGCGCATTTGCTTAAAGTGCGGCACTGCCTCTTTATCAGTTAGAATTTTCACGAAATGGTGATTAATATCAAAGGTGTAATATGCCGGGTCAATAAAAATATTTTTATAATTAATATTAACCACGGCACAAGCATGATTTACCTTATCTCCTTTATTGTCTATAAATACTGAGACATAATTGGACGATAAACCCACTGAACGAGCCATTACCACAAAAAGTACAGCCATTTCTCCGCAAACTCCTTCTTGGTCATTAAAAACCTCTGCGGCTGTCCGATAACCTTTGTGGTGCAAGTAGCGCTTAGAATCGCCATATTTAATTGAATTGACAAACCAATCAAACAAGGCCTGCGCTTTTCCCTTTTCAGTTGATGCGTCTTTGACGATTTTAGCTGATATTTCTGCGATGTAGGGAGTAACTTGAAAAGGATGATTATTATCTTCAGTAATAATATAGGAGTATTTATCCCCCATCTTATTCAGAATCGGTTTAGTCGGCGGGATAACCAGAGATAGCATTTCAAACAAATCGCCGGCATTATCAATATATTCTTTAGCGCCGTCAATTAATTGCTGGGCAACTTTTTTCACCTGCGGATCCATGGCTGTTTGTCCATCGACATATGCTTTGGCGCCGGCAGCCATTTTTCGCGTTATATCCAAAATAGTCTTGGCAGCCTGAGCCTTTTGTCCATATGGAATGTTGGCTGCTTTTTTTGGATTATCTGATGACCAAAGCCAACCAACTACCTTGAACAAGAACAAATTAAAACCCAAAAAAGCGATGAGAAAAATGATTAACTGCATTTTTCACCTCCTACTTCTTGAGCATAAGAATAGCTTTTTTTCTGATCGGCGTAAGCTGATTTTTGATTTCCAAATCTTTGATATATTCTTCCATTTTGCCTGTTTCCTTCATGCAAATAGCAATGATCAGCTCTTTAAGCAGGTCAATCTCTTCAATCTGCAAAAATCTTCCGCCGTTTTTTTGCGCTGTTTCACGATAAAAATTCACTGTTCTTTCTTCAGCTCCTGGGCAGAAAACCGTATAAATCTTAACCTCTTTATTCCCCAGCTTTTCGATTTCCAATTTATAATTAATCTCTTTTGGACATTTAGACATGGGGTCAACAACTCCATGAGGCGGCTGGTCGCCGATAATAACCAGGGCTTTTGGACACTGCATTTTCCAATTTATATTATTAGCTTCCTGCAAACAATCTTCCATACAGGTAAGCGCGTCAGGACCTCCTCCGCCCTTTTCAATGGTCTCAATTTGGCTAAAAAGAGTATCTTGATCGCTGGTTAAGGGAAAGGTGTAATAAACCTCTTTATAGCCTAATTCATCGCCATGATTACGATAGGCAAAGACGGAAAATTCTGCTTGGGACGCTTTTCCTTTGACCACGGTAATTATTTCCTTAAGTTTTGACCTAATCAAGTCAAAATAGCCGAACATGCTGCCGGTAATATCAAACATCATAAGCAGCTGCAATGAAGGAGAAAGCCCCAATGAATTGCCCATCATACCTAAGCCGCCCAAAGGCGCTATTTTCCCCACTTTTGATTGCATTTTTTTTAGGTCAGGAGCTCCGCTCGGCTTGACCAGGCCTTTGTTTGGCATTTCTGACTTTTTTATCTTATCGCTCATTTTTTCCTCCTAACTTAAAGTCGCATCATACTTTGCCCTCTTATCAGGATCAATAAGAACCTGATAAGCCTCATTTATATCTTTAAAGCGTTCTTCTGCCTGCTGACGCAAATCATCGGCCAAACCGCTATATTTGTCCGGATGATATTTTCTAGCTAAGTCCCTGAAGGCTTTTTTGATTTCATCTTCTGAAGCGCTTTTATCCACTCCCAAAATCTGATAATAATTTTCTGCTTTAACATCGGCTGTTTTTGTTTGGGCAGATGGATTAGCATCATCAAAGGTCGGGGCATCAGCAATAATCTGCATCTGTTCCCGGATTTCCCGTATCTTTTGCCTGGCTACATTAATTGAACTGAGTTTGTCTAAATTATTAAAGATATTTTCCAGCTCTTTATGACAAGCCACAACATAATTAAGAGCATCCTGCGACTGGTGCTGTTCTGCATTCAATTTTGCCTTTTCCATTACTTCAAGAGTGGCCTGCAAATCTTTTGTCAGAGAAACCCGTACTGATTTAGCAGGATCTAGATCAGGAAAAAATTTAGCTGCAAACTCCAGAATGGCATGAGCAGCCATTTTTTTAAAGCCGACCTTAGGATTGGCAACCTGACTTTTGGCTGTAAAATCCCGACCTGTTCTGACAAAAGAAAAAAGAAATTCATAGATAAATTTTTCAACTTTAAAAGCGCGATCTTCATTTTTTTCTTTAATACCACCATAAATATCCCGAAAAATACCAATAACATGATAAATGATAACAACCAACAATATGGCTAAAATCAGAATAAATATGATTTTCGCTATCATCTGAGTTACCTCCTTATTTACAATATTTTTTTGTCAAATAGCAATCCTTTATTATCAATAACATAATTTATCAAAAATGCTAATATTAGTCAAATAAAATAGCCGCTATACTAGCGGCTATTTTTACTATTTATACGCTCTAAATTTTTCTAAAAATTCCTTGGATATTAATTTTAAACCCTTATTTAAATAATCCCTTTTAAATTGCTGTAAATAAACATTGGTTAAACTTTTTTTCATAGGACTGCCAACTAATTCCATAAATCCCCTACCCCTTACTTTTTTACCATTTATTTTTCCTAAAATACTGACTCCGCCCTCCCAGTAATTAATTGTGCCGAAAATCATTTCCTGATTTTTATTATAAGGATTTACTTCTAAATTAATATTAAAATCCGGTAAAAATATTTCATATTCCAAATTATATGTCGCACCAGTTTGCTTACTGACAAATTTTTTGCCTGTTTCTCTGATTAGAACATTATCAGTTGTGGAAATTTTATTTCGTTCATCAATTAAGCTGGCATGATAAGTTTTTATTTCATCGCCATAAATAAAAATCACCAGATCTAGCCTATTTTCTAATTGGACAGAAAACCAAGTCCATTTATCATCGCTGGTTAAAGGCGTTTGTGCCCATTGATGATCCATCCAAGACAAGCCAGAAACCTCTTGCCAACCGTCCCCCATCTTAATTAATCCACTTGTTTCTAAATGCGTTAAAGAATAATAATAAGTCGTTTTTACTTCTAAATCTAAAAATCCTTTTTTATTAACCAAAAGCGGTTTTTTAATTTGCTTCAATCGTAAATCAACGAAATCATTGACAAGATGATATTCAAATAAATTATTTTCTTCAATTAAGCAAGTATTATCATAATGTACCCAAAGCAAGGGCTTAGTGAAACTGTTTGCGTCAACCAAGCAAATGGGATTTATTTTTTCTTTAAACTGGTGCTTATTATTATCAGTTAATAGATAATGTGAAAAGTAAAGAGTTTTTAGGGGAATATTTTGCAAAAAAGGAATTTTAACTAATTTTGGCTTAGTGGCAAAAAGAGTGTGCATATAGGAAAAGCTCTGTCCATTTTTTGTCCTTAAATTGCCATTAAAATACCACCATTCAATAATGTGGTCATGTTTTTGCTCGTCACGCGGAAATTTCAATGGTTTAAATTTTTCCTTATAGATAGACATATTACTATTTTAACTCAAAACTTATATGAAGTAAATAAAAAAAAGTGCCCCAAATTTTGGAGCACTTTTATTTTTTTACTGATTTTTAATCTCGGTTTGGAGCGACTGCCATATCTGCTCTAGAGGGATAAGCATTGATTCATTAATATCAAGATTGATTTCTTTGGAGTCGGGCGAATATTCGTCAATAGTTTTATTAATATCTTTTAACAATTGCTTAGCTTCTTTACCCGTAAATGCTTTGGCAATACCCAAGTCATCTCGGGTCTGTAGACTGATGAAGCGTACCTGCTCAATGCCGTTTATTAATCGGAGCTCAGTATCATCCATCTTTTTTATCAAAGCTATGCGTCGTTGAATCAGCTGAAGGTCATAATTTATCCTTACATTACTTGCAGCTTGGCTATAAGTAACAATAGAATTCTTTTGGCTTTCTACATAAATCTCTTTTTTAAGTTCAATTATACCTTTTTTGTATTCACGTTGCAGCTGCCTAACTTCTATTAATTTCTGTTGTAAGCCCGAGTTAAGTTGATTTAACTGATCAAGGCGCTTACTAATATTTTCTGCTGGTGTATTTCTATGAAAAATATTAATTTTTTTTACAATACCATTCCCGGTATCAGTCCAAATAAATAAAGAAAGAAGGATAATCAGACCAATCGACCCATAAATAATAGAATATATTCCACCATCGTCAAATATTATGGCAATAGCAAATATCATTAAAAATATAGCAAAAGCCATACCCAATATAACAAAAAACATTCCCAGATACATCATTTTTAACCTCCTTATTAAAAATTTTAAAGGACGAATCAATATTTAAACTTATCAATAAAATAATAATATGTCAATAAAAATATAAGCCGCCTCTTTTAGAGGGCGGCTTTGATTCATTTGCCCAAATAATGGCACAGATATAGATAAAGCAAAATTGGGAATCCGGTGACTGAAATTAATAAATAAATATAGCAAATTATGCGAAACCATCTGGATGTACGTAATTTTTCAAAACGTTGTTGCATTAAATCAATGGCCCTATCCTTGCCTCCCAAAATTACATGCAACCCTGTACTTTTTCCATCATTATCTTACCTCCTTATTTTAAATTTGAAAAAGTGCTTTAGCGTTTTTAAACGTTTGTTCTTCTACCGCTTCATAATTAATATTTTTTAATTCAGCAATTTTTTCTGCCACAAAACGGACATATTGCGGCTCATTTATTTTTCCGCGAAATGGCACAGGCGCCAAATAAGGCGAATCAGTTTCAATTAAAATTTTATCCAAGGGAATTTCTTTGGCAATATTTTGCAGCTCTTTGGCATTTTTAAAAGTAACAATGCCCGTAAAACCAATATAAAAACCCAAATCAATAAATTTCTTGGCTTGTTCAAGATTACCACCAAAGCAATGAATAACCCCTGTCAATTTGCCATTTGCCTTTTGCCATTTGCCAACTATATCCAACATCAAATCATATGCTTCATAATTTTTTTCCTCCTCTCCCCTGCAATGCAAAACCAGCGGCAAATTAACTTCTTTAGCAAGTTGAATAAATTGTTTAAAAACATTTATTTCAAGTTCTTTGGCTTTTTCAACATCGCGCTTCTTTGGTTTTAGATAAAAAAAATCAAGTCCTGTCTCGCCAATACCAATAACTTTTGGACTTGATTTTGCCAATGCTAAATATTTATTATAATCAAAAATTTCCTTTTTCATTTTCAATATTTTTTCCTCTCCCTCAAATATAACTTTTTCCTCAATATCTTCAACTAAATGTTCGGGGTGACAGCCAATCACCGCCCAAACCCCGTTAAATTTTTCCGCAATCTCGATGGCCTTTTGACTAGTTTCATAATTTGAACCTACATTAATTACATAAGTATTATTCTCTAAGGAACGTTTTATTACCTCGTCTAAATTATGGGCAAAAACTCCAAAATTAATATGTGCATGTGTGTCTATTAACATAATAAATTCTAAGTACTAATATCTAAACTCTAAACAATTTTAAATTTCTCAAATTCAAAAGCCAAAACTTTAATTTATAACATTTAAATTTAGAATTTGTTTAGGATTTAGGATTTCGGATTTCGGATTTAGATAACAGATTGTATCTTTTTCAAAAGTTCTGGCAACATCAGCTGTAAGATACGAGATACAGTAATAAACCAAGGTGCTAAACTAGAGGCCTTAAGCACTTCTGTAAACCATTCAGAAACTGGAAAACGCGCAATAATAAATAAAGATAAACCGATTACTAGCATTCCCTCAAAAAAACCTAATACTCCGCCAATTATACGAGTGGCTGATTTCAAAAATGGCACAATTAAAAGAAAATTGAAAATTTTATCCAGCACATAAAAGCCGAAGCCGATCAATCGATTGATAATCAAGAAAATAAAAATAAAAGCAAAAACTTTCATGAGATTAGGATGTCCGAAAATGCCAGTCAGCCAATTGCCTAAAAAATCATATGTCAGCCCGGCAAAAAAAGCGCCCGCAAATGTACCGACAATAGCGCCTAGCGTATGAATCATACCAAACCAAACGCCAAACATGACAAAACCACCAAGTAATATTAATAAAATTACATCAAAAATAGTCATAAGATATTAAGTTATTATTAAGTGAGTTTTGGAAATAAAATATCGCCTTTTTCTACTGCTTGTCCCTTTCTTAAAATAGACCATTTGCGTAAATCATCAAGTTTTTGTTCTTTTACTTTTTCTACCTCATATCCTAAAAGTTCTAAAATCTTATCAGCTTTTTGAGGCATGAAGGGCATTAACATAATAGCGGTTTGCCTAATGGTCTCTAAAAGATTATAAATAACATCTGCTAATACATCGCGATTTTGTTTAGCCAATTCCCAGGGCTTTTCTTTATCAATATAAGCATTACAGCGCCTGATATTTTCCCAAATAACATTTAGGGCCTCTTCAAATTTCAAATTTTTCATAAAAAAATCATAACGCTCCCAGTCAGTTTTTAAATCAAAGGCAAAATATTTATCATAATCAACCTGGAATTCCGGCACAGTAGCATTAAAATATTTTTCTGTCATAGCTAAAACCCGTGAAACCAAATTACCCAGCTCATTGGCTAAAGCCGCATTGTAAATATTATCTAATCGTTCTTTACTAAAATCACCGTCAGTGCCAAAACCAAACTGGGATAAAAGCAGATAACGAGTTGCATCAGTACCGTATTTTGTCACCAATTCATCTGGCGCAATCACATTACCGATTGTTTTACTCATTTTCTGCCCGTCAATAGTAAAAAAACCATGGCAAAAAATCATTTTCGGCAAGGGCAATTTTAAAGCCAAAAGCATGGCGGGCCAAATCAAAGAATGGAACTTAATAATATCTTTTCCAGTGATATGCACGTCAGCTGGCCAAAATTTCTTATATAGCTTCCCTTTTGGGCCGCCTAAAGCAGAAATATAGTTTGATAAGGCATCAACCCAAACATATGTGGTTTGTTTTTTATCAAAAGGCACTGGAATCCCCCACTTAACATTCTGACGAGAAATTGCTACATCTTTTAGACCAGTTTTAATCAACCCTAAAATTTCATTTCTTCTTTCCAAAGGTAAAATTTGCATTTCGCCTGACATAATTAAATCATTAAGCGTTTTGCCATAATTTGATAAGCGCAAAAACCAATTTTTTTCTTTGACTACTTCGCATTTTGTTTTATGGTCAGGGCATTTGCCATCCACTAATTCGGTTTCTGTTTTAAATGCTTCACAACCCACGCAATAAAGTCCTTCATATTCTGCTTCATAAATAGCATCATTCTTTAGTGGCGTTTTAGCTGTTTTTAATTTTTTCCAAAAATCCACAACTACTTTTTCATGGCGTTTTTCAGTGGTGCGGATAAAGTCATTATTGGAGATATCAAGCCGATCCCAAGCCATTTGAAATTCTGCGGCTTTCTGGTCAACAAATTCCTGGGGTGACATTTTATTTTTTTCAGCTGCTTGGGCAATTTTGGCGCCATGCTCATCCGTACCTGTTAATAAATAAACATTATCGCCACCCAAAAGCATGCGATAATAACGGGCTAAAACATCAGCTGCGATTGTTGTATAAGCATGCCCAATATGCGGCACATCATTTACATAATAAATCGGCGTGGTTACATAAAATTTTTCTTGTCCGGCTGCGGCCGAGACGGGTTTTTCTTTTTTTACTTTTGGCATATTAAATTCTATTTATTGTTCGATAGTAATAAATTCACCTTCTCTAACCTTATAAATTGGCAATTTTTCCTTGTAAACATTCAATTTATCAATTATATCCTGCTTCGTTTCATCCCAATGAGCAAAAGCTTTTATTAGAACTATCCCAAGACCTTTCTCAATTTCATCTCTGTCGTTACTATAATAATACTTCGCCACCGCATACATGCCAGCTGAAGATCCGGCATAAACCTTATTTTTAAGCAATTTTTTTAGGTTTTTCACCTGCCTTAATTTTTCTACCAAAGGTAGGGTATTGCCGCCCCGGACATAAATTACATCTGAACTTGCTATTTGTTTTTTTAGCTTTTTTGCATTATCATCAGCAACTTCAAATGCCAAATCTTTTTCCGGTGAATTGTTTTTAAAGTTATTAATATCCTGTTCAAACATCCAAGGATAATCTTCTTTCTTGCGAGCAAAATAAACAATTAAAATTTTTATTTTTCTATTGATATTAGGAACTGCTTCTTTAAAAAATTTTTTGTTACCCACAACTGGCAAATTAGTTGCTCCGCCATGTAGTAAAAATTTGGTCATAAATAATTTTAGCCGATTACAATCACAAACTCACCCTTTGTCACATCTTTTTCCATGACTGACAAAACTTGTTCAATATTTCCGCGATAAATTGTTTCGAATTTTTTAGTTAGTTCACGGCAAACTACAACCTGCTTATCACCCAAACCCAAATCTTTGAGTTTATTGAGCGTCTTCAAAATTCTGTGAGTAGATTCGTAAAAAACAGAAGTGAATTTATTAGAAATAATTTCTTTTAAAATTTTTTCCTTGCCTTTTTTATGCGGTAAAAAACCATAGAAGACAAATTTATCAGTTGGTAAGCCGGAAATTGAAAGTGCAGAAATTGCTGCACAAGCACCTGGGATTGGCTCAATTTTTAAATCAGGAATTTCTTGTAAAACTAATTCAATTAGTTTATTGCCTGGGTCAGAAATGCCAGGCGTACCAGCATCAGAAACCAGAGCCAAATCATTTTCTTTTTTTAATAAATCAATTATCTGTTTAACTTTAGTAAAACTTGAATGTTGAAAATAAGAAATAGTTGGCGTTTTGATTTCATAGCGATCTAAAAGGATTCTAGTTACGCGCGTGTCCTCGCATAAAATAAAATCAACCTCCTTTAAAATACGCAGGCCTCTTAGGGTAATATCTTCCAAATTTCCAATAGGTGTAGCGACAATATATAGTTTGTTCATTTGTTTTAATTTTAGCAAAAAATAGCTTTTTTATCAAACAAAATACAACGTCAATAATGCACAAATATTTATATCCCAATATACCTCAAATATTATTAAAATTAATGCTTCGAACGTATTTTCTGCTCCATGGGGTTTGGGGGCGCAACTAAGCGTCATGGGCATCGCATCCAATCCCACTACAAGCACTAGCGCATTTGCGACCCCAAAACTTTTTGGTTCTTTTTGGTTACAAAAAGAACAGAATATCCAACACAAACGATTATTTATCTATATAAATATTTATCGCACAAAAACTATTCAATTCCAATTCTTTGCCAAATCAAAAAAACCCCGCGCCGCGGGGTTTTGTTTTTATTTTACTCGTCCTCATCCATATCAGCTGTTGTAGGTTCGTGATATATGTAATCCTGATCACAGGTGCATGGATCATTTCCGCAAATAGGACAAATTTCTTCGTTCATAACTGATTAAAATGAATAAAAAATTAATTATTATTCAATATAATATAGCATTTAAAAAATTTGTCAAGAGGAACTGTGCATAATTATTGACAAAATTCCAGTAAAATGTTAAGGTGAAAAATAAGTTTTTTAAAAAGGAGGAGTAATGCTTGCCAAAAAACAAATTGAAAGATTGAGAAAGGTTTACAAAATTCCCAGCAATGACGAAAAATACTATATCATTGTACTTGCTTCTGATTCAACCATGCCCACAAAAAAAGAACTAAAGATGTTACTTTCTTATCGTGAATACGCAGTCAGACATTTTTACAGGAATCCCGATAGGATTCTGACCATGGATTTCCCTGCTGATTCGGGTCACAATACCGTAACATTCCTTAAAGGACCGGCGTGGCAAACCAACGGTAAAAATGGCTGGTGCTATCGCAGATTAACTTGGACAAGCGGGCCATATTATTGCCCTTCGTCTTCGGTAAGCAAACCAACTCCGCCGCCATGGACTCTTCTCCAGGTACTTGATCACATTAATGATATAGGCGGCAAGCCCTATGAAAAATGGGAGACTTGGAAAAAGGAGCATCCTAAAATATTTAGCTAAAAGAAAAACCCCTCGATTTACCGAGGGGTTTTATTTTTTTTATTTTGATTCAATTGTCAATTTTTTTCTTTCAATTTCAATCCATCTTCTACCATCGCAATGGTCACAAGTCACCATTTTTGTCTCTCTGGGGTCAGAATCGTAAATTGCCGTTTCCACCTCCATTTCACCTTCGCTATTGCACTCCGGACATTTTTTCTCAGTTACCTCATATCTTTCCAATATCTTTTTTGACCAGGAAGGCATAAAAAAACGCACTGCGGTCATGATAATGAAGTAAGTAAAGAAAATAAATACGGTAATAACAAATAAAACCAGCGGAATAATCCAGAAAATCTTAAATTGGAATATTATACAAACAATAGAATAAATAAAATATACGACTCCACTCATTATTGATGCGCCGGCTAATAAAAAACAAATACTAGACAACCTGTCAGATAGTCTGTCTAAATTAGTTTTTTCAAAGATTCTCACCCTTATAGTTTCTTCGCTCATTTTAAAGTACCTCCTTTTTTTTGAATCTTAGGTCAAGAGCTGCTATTTGTCAAATTATCTGATTATTTGTATTTTAACTTTATCCAAATCTTCGGTCTTGGGGATTTTCTTTAATAAACCATTTTTTGCACCCATGGCCGTCAAAGTGCCTGCTGAATTCAAAATAGCCAAGCGCAAGCCATAGTCCCAGTCATTTTTTAAAATCATGCCCGCGCAGAAGCCGGAGCCAAAAGCATCACCAGCGCCAGTTGTATTTACAACAGGAACCTTGAGCGCATTAGCGTGATAAATCAAAATACCATCTGAAAGATAAGCGCCATTAGCGCCATCAGTCACAATATTATAGCCAGGACTCATTTTATCAATAGCTTTCAAAATGCTTTTAATATCTTTTTTGCCAGTTAATTTTTGCGCCTCTTCTTTATTTAAATTAAAAACATAAGCATCTTTAATAAGCGTTTTTAATTTGCTAGCGCCCAACTTCAATTCTTCACTGCCAGGGTTCCAGGCAATTTTGATCTTCTTTTTCTTAGCAAAAGCAAAAATTTTCTTTAACAAACTAATATTGCCGGCCAAAGATGAGATATAAAACCATTTTGCTTGCAATTTAGACCAATTAAAGTCCTGTTCATTAAAATTGGCGCTAGCGCCTCGATAGACCAAAATAGTACGATCACCCCCGCTCACCACTAAAATCGTGGAATAAGCCGTTTTATGCGTTTTATCAGGGTTTAAATTGCGGGTATCAACGCCTTTATGGGCCAAAACATGCATAATTTCTGTGCCATAAATATCATTGCCAACTTTTGATACAATCGAGGCATTTAACCCCAGATTAGCAAAGGTATAGGCAGAATTTGTGGCTCCCCCGCCAGTGTCAAAATATATATCGCCAATTTCCACTTTCGAGCCATAAGCAAAGCATTCGCCCAGGCCGCCCTTGAATTGCTGTGTCTTAACCAATTTAAAACCTTTAGAAATTAAAAAGACATCCTTTGTAGCCGCTCCGATGGAAATAATGTCAAACATATATTTTAAAAAATTAAATTGCTTCGTTAATTATTAATATTGGAACTATAGATGGACGATCAGAACAGTAATAACTATAATGCCCACTTTCAGTGAAAATATGACTATAACTTTCATTGTGATTAAGTATTGGACTAACAAAGCCACCCGTCCCTTCAACAATAATCTTATGTGGGACCGTATCTTGATTTATCCATTTAATCGTATCTCCAACTCTTCTATCAAATCCCTGTGATTCAAAACCTGTATTGGTTATTAATATCTCAATAGTAACTGGGTCTCTAAGTATTTTATTCGCAGGTTTGAGATTGCTTGTATCTGCCGCCCAGGGTTCCCAGCCCATACACCTCCATTCCAGGCTTGCTTTTTTAGTTTCAATATCGACATAACAGTATACGCTACATAAATTTCGTTTATCTTTTATGGTTAAAATCCATCTATTGGCGAGCTGTTGGCATTGATTATTCTCAATATCTAAAACTGCAAATCCTTGTGGGTCATTAGCGCATTCACTTTGCTTAGCAATATTGATTGCTTCATCAAGGCTCATTTTTTTATCACCGCTTTTATTATAGCAATAAACTTTATTAGCGCCAGAATTGCAACCGGTAATAAAAAATATTATCAATAGAAAGAAAATTACTAATTTTATTTGTTTCATATGATTAAATTATTTTTTAATATTCTTTACCCATAAGTCAATAAAGTATTCAAAATTTTTGGCGATTAAATCTACTGTCTGCTTTTTGGTCAATTCTTTTTTCAAAAATTTCTGCAAGGGTGGGAAAAAAATTGTTCTACCCACAGCAAAACCAATGATGTCTTCAAAAGGCGCTGCCACTTTCAGCCAATAACTTACCAAACTTCTTGAGCCAGCCCGACCTAAGACAATAATTTTGGCATCTTTTTTATTTTTAGCTTTAATGGTGGCAATTAACTTTTTCCAATCAATGCCAACGGGCATGGCTTCCAGTTTCCAAATATCTGGTTCAATCTTGGCCTTACGCAATTCATAAATGGCTTTTCGGGTCAAAATTGGCCTAAGCTTAATATCATATCTATCTTTGTTTCTATAATTTTTCAGTTGCGTTTTGGTCGCTGGCACTAAGAGCTCTAATAAAAAGCCAATATTCTTTTCTTTACAAAAATTATTAATGATTTTCAAGCGCTTTCTCTGGATAGCATTTTCTTTTTTATTGGCTGGATTATAACGAATTAAAATCTTGGCATAATCTGGCTTGTATTTGGTGATGTGCTGGCCAAATTGCTTGCCATACTCAAAATCAAATACTTCTTGACCGCTCTTTTCCACTGTCACAGCAATAACAGCGCCAATGACTTTGGCCTGGCGCAAAATTTTATTACCGAATTCTTCATCAGCCAAAACTGCCAGTGGCTTTTTATCATTCCTCTTTGCCCAAACTTTTAAAAAGCCCTGCCAGATTAAATTTTTCATCTCTTTAACTTTGTTTTTCTGGATAGCTGAAAATTTACCTTCAAAACCAAGCAAATTCTTTATAAAAGTTGCGCGATGGTCAAATGGCAAAAAATAAAGTTGTTTTGGATTTTTCATATTATTACAAATATACTAATCAATTACTAATCTACTAATTTTAAGAGGACTTATTTATAAATTAACAACCAATTCGTAGCATTAGTAATTTAATTATAATAATTTTTTAACACTTTTAATAATACTATTCGCATTTAAACCATATTTATCTAAAAGCTGTTTCGCTGTCCCCGACTCACCGAATTTATCGGGCACCCCAATAATTTCCATTTTAACTGGATAATTTTGAACCAAAACTTCGGCCACTGCACTGCCTAACCCACCATTAACCTCGTGCTCTTCGATGGTCACGACTCTTTTGGTTTTTTTCGCAGACCTGATTATTGTATTTTTATCAATTGGCTTAATTGTATGGCAATTTATAACTTCTGCGCTGATTTTCTTTGTAGCCAATTCTTCTGCGGCTTTAAGCGCCTCATAAACCATTAGTCCGCAGGCAATAATGGTCACATCTTTCCCCTGTCTTAATATTTGCGCTTTTCCAATTTTAAATGGTGTATTTTTTAAAGTTATAACTGGAGTTTTTTCACGGCCAAAGCGAATATAAACTGGGCCTTTGTATTTGGCAGCAGCCATAACTGCTTTTTTTGCTTCCAAATAATCACAAGGGGCGATCACAGTCATATTGGGAATAACTCGCATTGTAGCCAAATCTTCCAGGGCCTGATGAGTGGCTCCATCTTCGCCAACATTTAAACCGGCATGAGAACTAACGATTTTTACATTAGCGTTATTATAGCAAACTGAAATTCTAATCTGTTCCCAATTACGGCCTGGAGAAAAAACAGCAAACGAAGAACAAAATGTAATCTTCCCTTCCAAAGCCAAACCCGCGCCAATGCCAATCATATTTTGTTCTGCCACGCCAACTTCCACAAAACGCTTAGGGTATTTTTTGGCAAAATCAATAGTTCTGGTCGATTCTTCCAAATCAGCGCACAAAACAACCACATTTTTATTTTTCTTGCCCAACTCCAAAAGCGCTCCCCCATAACCATCGCGACAAGCTTTGTATTCTAATTTTTCTAAACTATTTGCCATAAGCTACATGCTATTTGCTAATTGCTTTAAGGCTTTCTGTGCTTCTTCTAGTGAGGGGGCCCGCCCATGCCACTCCCATTTATTTTCCATAAACTTAACACCCTTGCCCGGAACAGTGTGCGCTATAATTATTTTTGGTTTACCTTTTATTTTCTTGGCTTTATTAATCGCTGTCAAAATCTCCTGCATATTATTACCATCGATTTGCTGAACATGCCACTTGAATGCCAAATATTTTTCATGCAAATGCGTCAGGGGCATTATATCTTCAGTAAAACCGTCAATCTGAATCATGTTGCGATCTAAAATAAAAATTAAATTATCTAGTTTGTATTTGGCTGCACACATAACCGCCTCCCAAGTTTGTCCCTCATCATGCTCACCATCACTAGTAATACAATAAACAAAATGTTTTTGCTTATTCATTTTGGCAGCCAAAGCTTTACCGACCGCAACCGAAACTCCTTGACCTAACGGACCAGATGAACATTCTAGGGCCGGCATATCAATAAAAGAAGGATGGCCTTGCAAGGGCGAACCCAATTTACGCAAAGTCATTAATTTAGAAACAGGAAAATAACCGCTTTCGGCCATGGCCGCATAACGAATTGGTACAATATGGCCACAAGACAAAATTAAACGATCGCGCTTATCCCAAAGCGGTTTTTTGGGATTGTGATTCAAAATATTAAAATAAAGCGCACTAAAAATATCTGCCATACCTAAAGAACCGGCTGAATGCCCTGATCCGGCTTTGGCCAACATTTTAATCACATTTTGCCGCAAAATATTGGCAGTTCGCTTTAATTGTTCAATATTTTGTTTTTTCATTATTTAAACTGCTTATTCTTGATGTGTCTTTCAAGCTCTTTAGTAAGCATTTCAATATGCTTTTTTAGATCGCCCTGCATTACCTTGAACATTTTTACACAACTTTTTGATTTGGCTTTCTGCGCATCACGCAAATAATACTTTTCAATTCTCCATAAATCATCAAGCTTGGTGTGCAGCATTTTTATCAAATTGTAATTAATGTTTTTCATATATTAAATTAATTATTATTAATAATATTTTTGTTTTCCGTTTTTTCTTTTAATACTTTCTCGTAAAGTGCTATTAATTTTTCAATCATCGAGTCTGATTTAAATTTTAAGGATGTTTTATAGGCATTTTCAGAAAGCTCTGCCCGCTTTTTAGGATCTTTAAATAACTCGCTGATAATTTTTTGCGCATCGTTTTGATTTTCAACAATATAACCATTAACACCATTTTCAATTATTTCCGGGGCCACGCCAACCGGATAAATGACTGGAATTAATCCTTGTGACATAGCTTCTATTAAGCTTAGGGAAAAACCTTCGTATCTTGATGGAATAAATACTATGCTGGCTTTTAATGGCCTTAATATGTCCGGAATTTTATGCTTTTTAATATTGGCATATAATTCATGATTAGGTATTTTTTCTGTTAGCCATTGGACTAATTTTTTGCTATTAGTAATAGCAATAGTAACTTTTGGAATATCCTTATTTTGATTATAAAGATGAATTAATCTATCAAATCCTTTTAATTTCAGATTAAAAGCATCTCCACCTAAACGGCCAATAAAAACAAGTTTGGGTTTTTCGCAAATTTCTTTTGACGGATTATCATACCAGTAATCCTCTATTGCGTTATGAATTATTTCAATATTATTTTCGGGTATTCCATTCTCCATTAATTCCTGCTTGACTTTTTGAGAGGTAGCGATGACAGCATCGGCCTTAGAAGCCACATATTTTTCAATCTCCCAAATATCGCGCAGGGGCCTTCTTGTCCTGATATTTATTTCATCAAGCACTTTTTCTTTTTTTAGGCGATAATAAATATTCCTTGTTTCTTTCTCTAGTTGGTGAGTAAGCGGTGTTGATTTTAAAAAACCGATTGTGGTTGAACCAAAATGCGAAATAATAGGAATATTAAATGGTATAAATGTCAATGGCGTATAGGTTGTACCTTGTATCAAATCACATTTCAAAATGTCATCTTTATTTTCAAGCAAAGAGTAGAAAAATAATATATTTTTTAAGCCCTTCAAATGCCGAGGTGAATCCATCAAGGGTGCTTTCGGATAAAAATCTTTTACTTTAATTTTTTTCTCTTTAAGTTTTGTAGCGATTAAATCATTTATGTAGTGTGCGCCAGTAGTTATTTTTTTTTCGGAATGTATAAAAGCTATTTTCATGCTAATAAATAAATCATTAAATTCCTAAATTCGTCTTTAATTTTTTAATATTATTTAAATCAGATAAAAATTTTCCAGCATATAATACATTAGCGCCCGCTTTGACAATTTGTTTAGCATTTTGCAAATTCACTCCCCCATCCACGCCAATATTTATTTTCTTGTCCAATTTTCTTAACTTTTTAATTTTCTGCAAAACACTAGGCATAAATTTTTTACCGCCCCAGCCAGGATTTACCCCTAATACTAATAATTCGTCTAGATAAGGTAAAAATTCTTTTACTTTTTCAACTTTAGTGCTGGGATTTATGGCCAAACCAGCTTTTATTTTTTTCTTATGCAAATAGTTGATTATATTTAAGATACCTCCGGAATCATTTACAGCTTCATAATGAAAAATAATACTTTTTAATCTTTTATTATTTAACCATTTATTTATTTCTAATAAAGGAAATTTAACCATCAAATGCAATTCAAAATTAACCTCCATAACTTTATTAATCTTATTAACCTCATAAAACGTCTTATTTTCTACAAACTTCCCATCTGCACAATCTATTTGCACCAAAGAAAAATATTTTTCTAGAAATTTAACTCTTTCTTCAAATTCAGATAAATTTTTTACTAAAATTGTAGGAATCAGCTTATCTTTCATAGTTTTTTATTTTGGCCAAGCGCCTTTTATGTCTTAGGTCATTACTAAATTTTGTTTTCAGCCAAACCAAAATTATCCTTTTTGCCATATTGAATTTTAAATTCCAGCCAGAAAGGCATAAAACATTGGCATCATTATGTTGTCGCGATAATTTTGCGTCTCTGATATTATCAATAGAAACTGCCCGAATTCCCTTAACTTTATTGGCCACAATACAAACGCCAAAAGAAGAACCGCAAATTAATATACTCATTGAATTTTTGTCTTTAGACACTGCTTTGGCAACTTTAAAGCCAAAATCCGGATAATCATCATTTTTATTGAATTTATAAGCGCCTAAATCATTTACCTCAAAATTCAAACCAAGCAAATACCTCTTTATTTGCTCTTTTAATTTAAAACCTGCGTGATCTGCACCCAGGTAAATCACTTGTTTTTTCATATCTTTATTATATCACAAAAACCGCCCTAATTGGACGGCTTTTGTTAATAAATATTATAGCTCAATAATTTCGCCTTCTTTGAGCTTTTTCCCTTCATTTTCCTCATCTTCTGTCCTTAAAAAATCAACAGCCGGTGCAGTTTTTTTCTTAGGCAATTCTTCAACCTCTTCAAGCTTTGGCACTGGCTTTTTCTCCTCGATTTTTATTGATTTTGACTCTGATTTTGGTTCTTCTTTCTTAATCTCTGGTTTTGGTTTTTCAACTTTTACTTCTATTTCTTTTTTAATTTCTGGCTTAGGCGCTTCAACTTTAACTTCAATGGGCTTTTTTATTTCTGGCAATGGTTTGATGATTGGTTTGGGTTCTTCTTTTTTTTCCTCAATAATAGGTTTTGGTTTTTCTATAATTTCAGGCGCAGGAATATAAGCCTTTTCCATTATTTTTGGCTCTTCTTTCTTTATTTCAATTACTGGTTTAGGTTTGGGTTCTTCTTTTTTAATTTCTGGTCTTGGCTTTTCAATAATTTCTGGCACAGGTATTCTAACTGCCTCTTCTTTTTTTGGTACTTGCCTACCCTTAAAATCTTTGGTTTGTTTTGGAATTTCAGTCAGGGAGATGGACTTTTCTTTTACTGGCATTTCTTTTACTTCCATTGTTTCTTTGACGGGCTGGCCCTGAATTTGTCCACGCCTAGCTTTTTTCAAACAATCTTTGCAAAAAACTGGCCTTATATTATCTGGTTTAAAAGGCACTTCTACTTTCTTGCCGCAATTGGCGCAATCTGCTTCAAAAAAACCGGTTTTGGGGGCCACGTTTTGATCTTGTCTGGCAGCTGGACTGGTCGATGGTCGGGGCGCATATGATTTTTGCGGCGCACCAAAAGAGCTTCTGTCGTCTTTTTTAAAAGGAGCAGTAGCGGGCCTTACTTCATCATTCTTACTTTCGCTCCACCTTTTTATCTTATCTTCCACAATATCACGCGGTTTAGCATATCTTTCACGCGAAACTTTAATTACTTTTTCCTCATTGCCCATTGACCCCCTGAAAATAGGCGGCAAACCGCGAGCAGAAAACGGCTCTGAAGAAACGCCATCAATCATTAATTTTGTATAATATTCAAACTTAGGCAGATTAATTAAATCTTCTGGCAAAATATGCGGCGCAAATTCCTTTTCTAAAAATTCAGCGTCTGCTGCGCCAATTCTAAAAACTATCATTGTACCCACATTGCCAAATACTGCCGGTTGCACTACTTCGCCAAGCTGCTCAACATACTGATGGGCAATATTTAAACATAAATGATATTTTCTGGCTTCTGATAAAATATCAGCAAAAGAATCCGTGGCAAAATTCTGAAATTCATCTACATACAAATAAAAATCTTTTCTTTCTTCTTCTGGCATATCCACACGGCTCATAGCAGCCAACTGCAACTTTGTAACCATCATTGAACCAAATAATGCTGAGGCGTCCTCTCCGATTCTGCCCTTAGAAAGGTTTAATATTAAAATCTTACCCTCATCCATGACTTTTCTTAAATCAATTGAAGATTGCACCTGACCAACAATATTTCTAATCAAAGAAGTGGATAAAAATTGGCCGACTTTGTTCTGAATAGGCGCAATTGCTTCTACTTGGAATTGTCCGCCATATTTTGTATATTCCTCTGTCCAAAATTGGCGTACAACTGGGTCTTGCACCTTGGCAATAACTTTATTTCTATATTCTTTATCAACTAACAATCTATTAATACCCAGCAAAGTGCTGTCAGGATATTCCAAAAGCGCTAAAATGGCATTTCTAAGCAAATATTCCAATCTAGGGCCCCAAGAATCTGCCCAAAGTTTTTTAAAAACTCCGATTAAGCCAGAGGCAACCAAATGCCTATAATGCGGATCAACTTTTTCCAGAACATTAAAGGATATGGGATTTTCATAATCAGCCGGGTTAAAATAAACCACATCATTAATACGACTGGCCGGAATCCAGGACAGCATTTTTTCTGCAGTATCGCCATGCGGGTCAACATAGCAAACGCCTCGGCCAGAAATGACATCAGCATAGACCATATTTTCAATCAAGGTTGTTTTGCCCATGCCAGTTTTACCAATAATATAAACATGGCGGCGACGGTCGTCTTTTTTTATGCCAAAAACAGTGTCGCGATTCCTAAATGTCGCGACGCCAAGCGGTGTAATGCCTGATTCTATAAATTGTTTCATTTTTTGCTCATCCATATTATTCCATAAAAGGTAAATTTGAAGGCGCTTCTTTTTTCTTAATAACTGGTTTAGCTTTTTTTGCTTTGACCTCAACAGTTTCTTTTAAAGTTTCTTTCTCTTTTACCTCTTCTTTTTGTTTCTTTACCCTTTCTTCTTCTTGCTTTTTTATCCTCACCTTTTCTTCAGCCGCAATTTCTTTTAATCTTTTTTCACGCTCAGGCCGAGAAGCGGCAAAAGCCTCTTTATCTTTGGCAAATTGTTTTTCAAAAGCATCACTATCATAATCAAAGGTTGGCTCTATAGCTGCTTTTTCTGCTATAGCTTCGGCTGTCTTGGCCGGCGCTTCTACTACAGGCACTTCGCCAACCAAAGGCAAACCAACTGGCGCAGCGGCTTTTTTAAAAGTAGTTTGTTTTAATAAAGGTGCCTTAACATTAATGCTCGGGAAATGCCACAAAGACGCCAATTCTTCGCTGCAAAGCGGTTTAGCTGGCATGCCTAAAACACCATTTCTGCTGCGATAAGCAGCCATAATTGTATTTCTTCTAGTATTGCGCCTATAATCTCTTAAATAATAAAATGGCGTATTAGTACCTGTTTCTTTTAAAGCCGGCTTTAAACCATTAGAATTCATATCAGTCCACTGCTTAATGGCGCCAATAACAGCATTTACGCCTACGGCCTTATTCATATGTTTTTTTTCAGCTACATAAATAAAGCGAATTTTAGTATTAAAGGCCAATTTAGAGATCTTTCTTTCAATTCCTTCCAAAAGCTCACGCTGAGCTGGCGATAAAGCCATCATTTTAGCCATTGGCTTTTCTTCTTTTTTTTCTTCTCCTCCTGACCAACCCACTCCTGCCAGTTCTTGCATAAATTCACTGGCTAGCGTTGAAGCGCCTGTCAAAGCGCCGCCAAATAAACCAGGCGAAGGAGCTTTTTCCTTAATATCTAACATTTTATTTATCAACTTTTGTCCGCCTTTACGGCCCCAGCCCACCTCCATTGGCTTAATCAAATACTGGATCCAGATTTGTTCGCCTATACCAATTGAACTCATTGTTTCCAATAAAGCGGCCATAGGATCCACAAATGTTTCAGAAAATCTATCCTGGAATTTCATATAACTTTTTAAAGGATAATATACTTCCTTGGCGCTTAAAGTAAATTCGCAAGCCCAGACATCATGGGTTTCATTAGGATAAATGCGCGGCACAGAATTAACATAATCTTCAACTTCTGTTATTTCCGCGTCTGGAAACTGGCCATAAACAGCGGCTTCCACTAAATTACGCAAATGTTTTGGCGTTCTTACTAAAAATTGGACATTGCCCTCAATACTAACTAATTCGCAGGAAAAAGAGAGCTGAAATTCACCATCAATATATGTTTGCCACCAGTTAAAAGTGCCATGTGCGCCCTGCAAATGATCAAAAAGGTTTTCCATGGCTTGGATGCTTTGTTCATTCATTCTGGGCACATCAATGGCTAAAAGCGTCATTTGGATATTTTTCGCAAACCAGCGATTATTGATATAAAACATGTATTCGGGAAAAATTAAAAACTTGCCGACAATAATTAAATAAATTATCCAGCCCTGATAAACAAATAGCAAATTCCAAATTATCTCCCAAGATGTCATGGTAGAAAATTGACTAAAAAATATCTCCAAATTCAATATTACAGTTTGGATTAATGTGTCGATAGTGATTGATTCCATACTTTTATATATTATACCACAATTAATTAGATTTGGTCAGTAAAAATAAAAGAAACCACCAAAAAGTGGAGGTTTCTTTTATTTATATGTAATTTATTTTTAAACTATGCTATAAAGGCCGTCTTTTTGTCTGTTAAATCTGTCTTTATTCATTAAGGCTAAAGTAACTGTGGTTTTCTGCACCATTCTTTGCTTCAAAACTTCATCCATCAGTTCTTTTTTAGTCATTGGGCCTTTTTCCTTTAGGATTTTTTCAATAATATCGGCCACAGTGCCTTCTTGATAGCCCCAGTCGCGCAAAGCATAAATGCCTCTGCCGACTAAAACATATTTATCATCAAGTATTAATTCATTATGGACAGTGGCTGGACAGGCCTTTTTATGGTCAAAATTTGCCTGATTGATTAAATCAGAAACTTCTGTAAAATGCAATGGTTTTCCTTCCCTCAACATTATCAAATAAGCCTTGTCAGTCATTCTTTTTGGTTTAATGGTGTTCCAGTGCGCTAAACCCCATTGATTTAAAATATTTTTATTTATATCGCGCGTGGCTTTTAAAAGCGCTTCAATAATAGCTTGATTATCGCCAGGCGTTTTATCAACTTTTTCATAGAGATTATGCGATTGGAATTGTTCGTATAAATCTTCGAAATGCATTGGTGATTCTTGGCTTGTAATAATTCCTTTTAAAGCATTGGCAATTTCCAGGGCTGTCTTCAAATCAACGCCTTCAAGATGCCAAATAACATGAAATTCATCATGATCATTAATTCTATTAAATTTTGAACCCAGGATATAGCCCAAAAGGAAATTTAATGCTTTTTCCTCTTCTGCTTGGCGTTCAATTAATAATTTTTCCCTTAAATGATTTTCAGCCATTATACCGCCGTGGGTTTTTAAATATTCCTCGATTTGAGACTGCAAATCAGAAATGGGCAGTTTAGCTTTTTCATAATCCAAATTTAAAAGCTTTCTTAAGCCTTCTTTCTCAATTTGCCTAACTCTTTCGCGAGTAATATTATAATCTTCACCGATTTGCTCTAAAGTAGAAACATTTGAATCGGCTAAAGCATTTCTTTTTTGCAAAACTTCGCGCTCCCTTTCTGGCAAATTGCCAAGTAAAGAATTCACTAATTCTGCGTAGCTAATTGTTCTTATTTTGGAATTCATATTTGTATATATTGATATAAAATTATCATCTGATTTTAGACATAAAATCGACTTAATAAATCATTCTATAGTATAACATATAAAAAAAATTATGTCAAGGGATACGGGTCATTAATTATTATAACCCAGATAAAGCAAGGGTGTCAAGCCATAAAAAATAAAAAGAGCGAAAATCTCGCTCTTTTAATAAATATTAATAATATTTTGGCTAAGATTCGGACTTTTTCAAGACCCAATCCAACTTCTGCCAAACAACAATGGCTTGAGAAGCAATGAATATAGAAGAATAACCGCCAAAGAAAATACCAATTAACAGGGGCATAACAAAGTCATTAATAACTCCGCCACCAAAGATTAATAAGGCCAACAGTGCTAATTCTACAGTGACAATGGTATTAATTGATCTGGCCATAGTTTCCCAGATACTTTTTTCTACAATTTCCTCAAATTCGCCCTCATATTTATGCAAATTCTCCCTTATGCGGTCAAAAACCACGATTGTATCATTGACTGAATAGCCTAATATAGTCAGCAAAGCAGCTACAAAAGGAGTATTGATTTCAAAATTTAAAAATTTTCCTAAAATCACAAATATGCCAACAGTCATAAAAATATCATGGATAAGGGCAATAACTGCTGCCACGCCATATTTCCAAGAACTTACCGGATAAGAAACCTTGCGGAAAGAAATGGCAATATAGGCAATTATAGAAATGACTACAAAAATAATAGCATAAAGGGCCTTTGTTTTTAATTCTGTGCCAATGGAAGGACCAATTGATTCAAATTTCTTTTCTATAACTTGAGCCGAGGCAGAATCAGTGACAACATCAATTTTGGCGGCGCCAGTTGTTTCAATCTTAAGGCCAGAATCAGCTGTTTGCTCGCCTTTTAATTTAGACATGACCTCTTGATGAATTTCCTCTCCAGTATCCTGAAATCTTAAAATATATCCTTTCTCTCCTGCTGCCTGAATTCTTAAACCTTTAAGCTGCAAATCAGCTAATTGCGACTGAACCTCGCTAACAGACGGCCGATCTTGGCTATATTCAATTTCCAATAAACTGCCTCCTGTAAAATCAATGCCCAAATTCAGACCCCACATAATCCATAATAAAATTGCTATCAAAGTTAAAATTCCAGATACAGCCAGATAATAATTTCTATATTTTATAATTTTCATATTTTTATCTTATATCTTAATTCTTAATTCTTAAATCTGATTCTTATTTTTCTGCCTTAAAAACAGCCAGTTCAATCTATTAACCAAACCCCAGCCGTTAATAATTCTCATAAAGGTTCTAGTGACTGTAATGGCTGACAACATTGACAAAACTACGCCGATAAACAAAGTCAAGGCAAAACCCTTAATCATGCTGGTGCCAAACCAATATAAGAAGAAACAGGAAAGTAGGGTCGTGTAGTTGCCGTCACGAATTGATGTCCAAGCGCGCCTAAAGGCCTCTTCTGTGGCTGAAGCCAGTGGCTTACCTAATCCCAATTCTTCTTTTAAACGTTCAAAAATAAGCACATTAGCATCAACAGCCATGCCGACTGACAAAACAAAACCAGCAATGCCTGATAATGATAGAGTGACTGGCAATAATTTATAAATAGTTAAGTTTATAACCGTATAAATTATTAAAGCTAAAATAGCAAGCAGGCCTGGCAAACGATAATACAATACCATAAAAATAGTAATCAAAATAAAGGCCAAAAGCGCGGAGGTTAAGCTTTTATCAACAAATTGCTGGCCTAGCGTAGCGCCGACTGTCTGCTGACTAACTAATTCAATAGCCACTGGCAAAGCACCGGCATTTAGCCTGCGGGCCAAAGTTTTAGCTTCTTCCAAGTCAAATTTGCCCGAAATAATTGCGCTGCCTCCCGTTATGGCTTCATTAACCCTGGGTGTAGAAATTGCTTCACCATCCAGAAAGATAGCAACAATTTTACCCACATTTCTGCCAGTGATTTCTCCAAATAATTTAGTTCCCTCGTCATTAAATTCCAAACTAACTTGTGGTTCATTGGTTTGTGGGTCAAATTGCACGGCTGCTCTTTTTAAATGTTTGCCAGTTAAGCCAGTATATTGGAATTGATCTTGAGAAACATAATCGCTTTCAACCTTTTTCTTAATCAAAATGCGCGAAACTTGATAAGTTGTCACTTGCTTTTCATCTGTCTTATAAATCAAATGGAAACCGAATTGCGATTCAATAATGTCAGATATCTCACCGTTTTTCAGGGCAAAAGCCGCGTCTTCAAATTCTTTGACCATCATGCCTTTGCTAAAAAAGCCCAAATCGCCGCCATTGCTTCCGCTTCCAGTATCAGTAGAATTCACCTTGGCTAATTCAGCAAAATTATCCGGCGTGGCTTTAGCCTTGAGTTCTTCTATTTTCTTTTTTGCTTCATCTTTAGAAAGATCCAAAGTGCAACTAGGTGCGTCTTTATAACAAATTAAAATATGAGACGCTTTAACTTCAGCATCTGAACCGTTTTCTCCCCTTTTTAAAATATTATAGCCCTCCCCATTTTCCATTATTTTCCAATATATTTGTCCAACTTTAATTTCTTTAATAGACGCTAAAAATTCGCTATGCGCTCCCCCATCTTTAATATAACCCAAATCGCCGCCAGCATCTTTACTCAACACATCTTCTGATTTTTCTTTGGCAATATTGGAAAATTCAGCTGGTTTTTTTTGCGTCTCGCTCAAAATTGTTTGCGCTTTAGCCCTGGCTTCTTTATTATATTTTTCCATTTCTTCCTTCTGTTCAGCTGTTAATTCTTTGGGTCCGGTGGCTTCTTCTTTGAATTCCAAAAGAGGAGTTTCGCCAATCATTTTAATGGCCTCATCCACATTTTTAATGCCGGCTAATTCCACAATTACCCTGTATTTATCCCCTGACTTTGTGGTCTGAACTAATGGTTCGGCTATGCCAAAAGCATTAACGCGCCTTTCAATAACATCGCGTACGCCCTCAAGAGCATCGCCTTTATCCTTGCCTGGCAAAGAAGAAACGTCAGCTTCATATACTAATTGGGTTCCGCCCTGCAAATCCAACCCCAGCTTAAACGGCTTGGTCCAAATATACGGAATAGCCGTCCCCAGCTTGGCATTCAGCCAATCAACTGGTTTATCAAATAAATTTGGATAAACAAAAAAGCCGCCTAAAATGGCTACGATTATTATTAATAAGAAATAAATGCGCACCTTTAATCTTGGACTAATTGCGCCTGTTGTTTTCGCCATAAAATATAATGATTATTTATTTATTTAAATAAAAAAAGCCCTTACAAGGTTAATAAAAGTATATTACAAATATTATTTTATGACAAGAGAAAAAATAAGACAATATTGACAAAATCGCAAAAAAATGATATTCTTAGCTATTCTCGTACCTTTATAAATATATAATCGGTAATTGGAAAATAAGGTCAAAAAACACAGGCCCTCCTTCACATGGCCTCGCCAATGCGGGCTAAAGTTACGGAGGGCATAGGAGGAAACATGAAAAAAGTATTTTTAGCAATCTTTTTTGTTTTGGCAGGCATAGTAACCTCATGCGGCGTTTCCATTAATGACGAAGAGGTCGCTTCTGTCAAAAATCCGTTTGATGACACCACCTATTGTATTCAGTGCAACATGAAATTTACCTTTACCACAAGCATTGATCAGAGAACTTCAGAAGAGTACTGGAAATATCTGGAAATCGAAAACCGCGAAGACCGCCTCGCCCGAGTCTGGATTGCTTTGGAAAACGGCGGCTACGTACTTAAAGACGCCTATGTCTGGGCCAATGATATGGACTGGAAAAAACAAATCTATGTTGAGATGGATGAAATTATCTATATCCACATTGAGCGCCAAAACATTGATTCGGGTGAATGGGAACAATGCGGCGACGACCAAGCCTATAAGCTGGATTAAGGAGGAAAAAACATGAAATTACATATCTGTCTTTTTATTTTCCTGTTAACTTGCTTTATGGCTTGCGACGGACCAGAACAAATGCACGGCAGTTCTGTTGATGACAATAATCCGGCCAACCCGCAAACCGTTTGCGACAGAGACGGTCTCTGCGAAGCGCATGAAACAGAAGAAAATTGTCCGGCTGATTGTACGCCTGAACCTGTCTGCGACAACGACGGCAACTGTGAAGCCGGAGAAACGCAACAAAATTGCCCCAATGACTGCAATCCTGCGCCAATCTGCGACAATGATGGGACATGTGAAGCCGGCGAAACCCAGCAAAATTGTCCTAATGATTGTCCACCTCCGGGCGAAAATCATGCGCCGACTTTTACGCCAATTGATTCTATAACAGTGGTGGTCGGCACCAATATCAGTTTTCAAGTCCAAGCCACAGATGCTGACAATGACAAGGTAACATTATCTTGGGTAATCCCTAATGGCGCCAGCTTTTCCAATGTGACCAATAACGCGGTTACTGTGACAGGAAATTTTTCCTGGACGCCAAGCTCTGCTGGCACCTACACTGCAAAATTCACGGCTACTGACAATAATGATGAGCCAAAGTCATCTACTATGACTGTGAATATCACAGTGACTGCCACGCCGCCGCCTGACCATATCACTGGCACGCTATCCTATGCCGGCCTGAATTACATCTTTGACTTTACGGCGCAAAAAATCACGCTGACCAACAGCAATCCTTATGTGGTGCGCTTAAGCGGCAACTTCTATAATAATAAAATTATGGAAACCAGCGCCACACAAACATTTAACGCGGGATTTAGCCAAGGACAGCAGATTGAAATCAAGGTCTGGAAAGGCGAAGCAGCCACCTGGTATCCTGACTTGCATGGCCAAAATCCTGACCTGATCGGCCGGGTTGTGCTGGCAGCCGGCACCATGAATGCCAATACGGCTTATAGTGAATGGGCCAGTTATGTCGGCTTATTTACGCCTCAGACAGGCATTAATTGCCAGCTTTCTGGGCGCTATAACAAAGCTGATGTAACCTTGCAATCCAATCATACGCTGTATTGCTACAATTCCAGCTCCAATTATCCGAAAGTCGAACTATTCCACATTGTTCCGACCAGCGGCAATAAGTATAAAAACGATGCCAAATTAGGCACAATCTTGAGCATTACGCCTGACAGCGAAGAAATAATCAAGATTAATTATACCTATGCCTCAGCCGCTGATTTAGTGGCTGTCAGAGTAACGGCAGCGACACAATCAGTTAACGGCTACATGTTGGACATGACCAGAGATGAGGTCACAAAATTAAACGTGACCGTGGAAATTATTGATTAATACACAAAACCCCTGTACCAAATGGTATGGGGGTTTTCTTTTTAATAGGGGCTACAGGAGCTATAGGATTTAGAGGGGCTATAAGATTATAGGAGCTACAGGAGCTACAGGAGCTATAGGTTTATAGG
Source organism: Candidatus Falkowiibacteriota bacterium (assembly GCA_016927685.1). Classification (GTDB taxonomy): domain Bacteria; phylum Patescibacteriota; class Patescibacteriia; order CAIXNZ01; family CAIXNZ01; genus CAIXNZ01. The sequence goes on along the minus strand of JAFGMD010000004.1, from coordinate 9,733 downwards.
ATTAAAGGCTAAAAGGCCTATTTGCCTCTTAGCATGTAGCTCTTCTATGCCTTTAGTTCTTTTCGCTCTTCTAAATTATTTCTTCAAGTTATCCCTTATCTCTCTCAATAAAACAACCTCTTCTGGCGTAACAGCCGGCTTGGCTTCTTCTTTCTTTTTAAAGCGATTAATTTGTTTAATTAAAATAAAAATACAAAAGGCAATAATAACAAAATCAATAATCGTGTTAATAAACATGCCGTAATTGAGGGTTACGGCCGGCGCTATGTCCGTAGCTTTTTTTAAAGTAATGACAAAGCTGGAAAAATCAATACCGCCGAGCAGTACGCCAATTGGCGGCATAATAATGTCAGCGACAAAGGAACTGACAATCTTGCCAAAAGCCGCGCCAATAATAATGCCCACTGCCATATCAATGACATTGCCTTTTATGGCAAATTCTTTAAATTCTTTGAACATAGTTTTTAAATTATTTTTTTAAAAATTTATTATTATTTAATTATTTCAGTAATTTCATGGCCAATATGACCGTTGCAGGAAAAATTTTTTTCCAGCTCATTACTATCTTTAGATATGGAACCTAACATTTTTATCCCTTTTTCTGTTTTTTCAATTTTTGGCCGATTATGATTATGCATGCCAATTTCCACTCTTGGTTTATTTTCTTGTTCCATATTTAACCTCCTTGAAAAATTTAAGCTCCGCAACATTTTTTATATTTTTTGCCAGACCCGCAAGGACAAGGTTCATTTCTGCCCACTTCCCCTCTTTTTTTCACCACCTGTTCTTTTCTCTCGCCTAATTCTCCAAAAACTGTTCCCTTTTGCATTGTCTCGCTCGCGCCATGAAATTCTTTTTTTTGTTCAACTAAACTTGGCCTCACCTGATTGATCATGCCGATTTTGAAAATGCTATAAACAACCTGGCGCTGAATATTATTTAAAAGCTCATTAAATAATCTAAAACATTCTTTTTTATATTCCACCAAAGGATCCATCTGGCCGTAGCCGCGCAAACCGATTCCAGCACGTAAATGATCAATGGCTTCCAAATGAAAAATCCAATTATAATCAATGGCGCGGATTAAAACCGCTTTCTCAATTTCCTTCATTAATTTTTCATCTTTAATCCCTTCTTGTAATTTATCATAGGCCTTATTGGCCAAAGAAATTAAATAATCAATAATTTTGCCTCGGCTTTTGGCGTCTTCGGCCCGACTGCCGGCTGTTTTTCTGATTTCCACCAACTCTATCTTATCTTTTTCCTCAACCGGAAAAATTGTATTAGCCACCTCATAGATTTCTTTGATATTCCAAGCTCTTTCATCATCACCGGCGGTGTGAAATAATACCACCTGTTCCAACTCCGCCTCAATCATTTCAAAAAGCTTGGCTCGCAAGCTCACGTCTGTTTTATAATTTTCCGCAATCTCCAGAATTTCTTGTCTTTTAGTATAGATGGTATCGCGATGCTTATTTAAAACATCATCATATTCCACCAAATGTTTTCTAGTATCAAAATGAAAGCCCTCTAATTTTCTTTGCGCTTGTTCAATGGATTTGGAAATGAATTTATTTTCAATAGGCACATCTTCTGGCACTCGCAATGTAGTCATGACATTTTTTATTCTGTCTGACCCGAAAATGCGCATTAAATCATCTTCCAAAGAAACAAAAAAGCGCGATTCGCCGGAATCTCCCTGGCGGCCGGAACGACCGCGCAACTGATTATCAATGCGCCGCGCTTCATGTCTTTCTGTGCCAATAACTATTAAACCGCCTGCCTGTTTTACTTTTTCGGCTTCAATTGGATCAATCGGATTTCCGCCTAAAATAATATCCACGCCTCGTCCAGCCATATTAGTAGCTAAAGTGACAGCTCCTACTTTACCAGCTTGGGCTATTATTTCTGCTTCTTTCTCGTGATTCTTGGCATTTAATAAATTGTGCGGCACGCCGTTTTTCTCTAAAAGTTTGCCCAAGTATTCGTTTTTCTCAATAGAAATTGTACCAATCAAAACCGGCTGACCTTTGGCATGTCGCGCTTTAACTTCTTTAACCACGGCTTCAAACTTGGCCTGCTCGTTTTTATAAATCAAATCGTTTTGGTCAGCGCGAATCATGGGCTTATTAGTGGGAATTTCCACTACTTCCAATTTATAAATCTTATGGAATTCTTCTGCCTCAGTGGAAGCCGTACCAGTCATGCCTGCCAATTTATTGTATAAACGGAATAAATTTTGAAAAGTAATAGTCGCCATGGTCTTGCTTTCTTTTTGAATCGGCAAACCCTCTTTGGCTTCCAAGGCCTGATGCAAACCTTCTGAATAGCGGCGACCCGGCATAAGCCGGCCTGTAAATTCATCGACTATTAAAACTTCGCCGTTTTTAACCACATATTGCTTGTCCAAATGAAACAGGGTGTGCGCCTTCAAAGCCGCTTCCAAATGAAAGGTGGCATCATAATCCATTTGCACCCAGGGGTCAAAACCCAGGGTTTTGGCTATTTTTTCCGTACCTTCATCAGTAAAAGAAACAGTGTGCATTTTTTCATCAATATTATAATCAATATTTTCTTTTAAAGTTTTGGCAATTTGCGCATATTTGTAATATTTTTCAGCGCCTTCAGCGTCTGGCGCGGAAATTATCAATGGCGTTCTGGCTTCGTCAATCAAGATACTGTCCACTTCATCAACAATGGCATAATTATTTTCCCGCTGTGCCTTGTCTGACAAACGCGAAACCATATTATCGCGCAAATAATCAAAACCAAATTCATTATTGGTGCCATAAGTAATATCACAAACATAGGCCTCTTTTCTATTGCTCACTAAACGTAAATTATCCATATCAACTTTGAATATTTTTATGCTCTCATCTTTATTATCTGACAAATCCGCTTTGACGGTGGAATCATAAACATAGGAAACATTTTGATTTTGAATACAACCAATTGTTAAGCCCAAAAAATTATAAATCTGGCCCATCCAGGCGCAATCACGGCGAGCTAAGTAGTCATTAACCGTAACTACATGAACGCCCTTGCCCTCTAAAGCATTTAAATAAATGGCCAGGGTTGAAGTTAAAGTTTTGCCTTCACCAGTTCTCATTTCTGCAATCTGGCCGCGGTGCAAAACAATGCCGCCGATTAATTGCACGTCAAAATGGCGCTGGCCCAAAACTCTTTTGGCAGTTTCCCGCACAACAGCAAAAGCCTCTGGCAATATATCATCCAGAGTTTCACCTTTATTCAGGCGTTCTTTAAATTCTTTGGTTTTATTTTTCAGCGCCTCGTCTGATAGAACTTGGATATCTTTTTCTAGTCCATTTATTTTCTCCACGATTGGCTGGATTTGCGTAATAACACGCTTATTCGGGTCACCGAAAATCTTTGTTAATATAGACATGTTTTATAGGAGCTATAGGAACTATAGGCAAAAAGGGGCCATAGGATTATAGGATAAAAGGTTAATAACCTAGTTGCCTCTTAGCCTGTAGCTCTTATTATCCTTTAGCACTTTTAGCTCTTTTAATTATAGAATAAATCAAGTATACCAAAAATTATTATTATTTTCAAGGGTTATTTCTTGACTTTTTTAAGTTATTTTAATAAGCTCAACACAAATTGGTCTTTTAAAAAAAGAAGGGAGGAAAAAATGAATCAAGATGGATCGATCAATATTTTAGTGTTAGGAGGTCTTTTTCAAGGCAGTGACATAAACGTCAATTTTGTCGGTCAAGAAAGCGCGGGAAACAAACTTGGTGAAAAAAGGGTCCGCCTAATTCATGTTAACCTTATCCAGGAGATACCCAAAGATAGCGATTTTGACCTTATTATCGGCGTACTTCCTAATCTCAAACGTTCGTTTCATGAGCATCGCATGGAAATGATTAACAGGGCTATAAAAATGCATCCTACTGTTCCGGTTATCTTGTATTCCTGGATTAACCCCAAAAATCATAAAGAAATTATGGAATATGCTAAAAAAATTGGCGCCCAAATAGAATTTTGCGCGGCATCTCTTTGCGTAAAAGTAAGAACACTCTTTTTCCCACAAGATTTTATATGGGATGAAGATTGAATACTTATTCGCAAAAATAAAAAAAGAATAATTTGAAGTTGTTCTTTAATAACGAAAAGGAGGGAAAATGAAACAGGAAAAGCAGATTAGCATCTTTGTGATTACAGACACAATAGCTGGCATGCTATTGAATATCGGTTTTGTTGGTGAAGACGCTGTGAAAAATAAACTCGGGCCAACCAGAGTGAATATGACTTATTCGTGCGATGTAAGCAAAATTCCAGAAGGCAGGAATTTTGATCTTATTATTAGCATGCTTGACGTTCCGTTAAGGGACATGAAAAAAAGAAAAGGATTTGAAGTAATAGAAGAAGCTAAAAAGCTTTATCCAAATGCTCAAGTAATTCTTTACTCCGCGTTTAACCCCCAAAGACATAAGTGGGTTATGAAATTTGCTAACAAAATCGGCGCCCAGATAGAATTTTCCATGAATGAGCTCTGTTTAAAAATAAGAAGAATCTTCTTTACGCAAGATTTCAAATGGCATAAATAAAAGCGTAAAAACCCCGCTCCGCGGGGTTTTTTATTTGAATCATTAAAATTTCACATTACCTCTCATCTTTTCCTTGTACTTTTTCAGTTGCCGCTGAATTTCATCTTTAACCTCGTTAATGGCCATGTATAAATCTTCTCTTTCGGCTTCAGCGCGCAAAATAGTATTGGGAACCTGCAGATTAACTTCTGCGCGAAACACATCTCCTTTTTGGTGATGGTTGCTTGTTTTGCCTACATCAACACGCGCTTCAATAATATTGTCAAAAAATCTTTCCAGACCGCCGATTTTTTCATTTACATAATCTTTAATGGCTTCAGTCAGCTCCATGTTAGTGCCTTTAATGTCAATTTTCATAAGGTTAATTGTTTATTTGTTTATTGGTTAATTTAATAAAAATTTTGAAAGCCCTTTGTCTGCAACGTCATTCAGAGCGAAGCGAAGAATCCATGAAGCCATAGATTCCTCGACAAGCTCGGAATGACAAAGGGCGTTAATTATTTTATCATATTTAAAAATTCCTTTTCAGTTATAATCTTTACTCCCAATTTCTTGGCTTTGTCATATTTAGATCCCGGTTCAGCGCCCTCCACAACATAATCAGTATTTTTACTGACCGATGACGAAACATCACCGCCCAAACTCCTGATTTTTTCTTTGGCTTGGTCACGAGCCATTGTTTCCAAGGCGCCTGTTAACACAAAAGTTTTGCCAGCTAAAGTTTGCTTGGCTTTTTGGACCTTCTCAATCTCAATATAGCCCAGCAGCCCATCAACAAGCTTCAAATCTTTTTTATGCTGAAAAAATTCATAAATGCTTTTGGCCACCACATCGCCAATATCAGCAACTTTCATTAAATCTTCCAAAGAAGCTGATTTTATTTTTTCAATTGAAGCAAAATGTTTTGCCAAATCATTAGCAGTTTCTTCACCTACGTGGCGAATACCTAAAGCATAAATAAATTTAGCTAAAGTTATTTTCTTACTTTTATTAATTGCTTCTACGATATTTTGCGCTGATTTTTCACCAAAGCGTTCCAAGGGCTCCAAATCCCCCACTTCCAAATCATAAAGGTCAGCCGGGTCGCTGACTAAACCCTCGTTCATTAATTGTTCAATTATTTTCGGGCCTAAGCCTTCTATTTCCATACCCTTAACAAAGTGATTCATCTTGCGCCAATCAACGGCAAAACAATTTTTATTGGCGCAGTAGATACCCACTTCGCCTGCTTTTCTAACAACCGGACCGCCGCAAATCGGACAAACTTTTGGCACCTGAATTTCTTTTTCCCTGCCTGTTCTTAATTTAGTTAAAACTTTTGTAACTTTGGGAATAACATCGCCGGCTCTTTCAATAATTACAGTATCGCCTATTTTCACGCCCAAGCGTTTTATTTCATCAGTATTATGCAAGGTCGCATGTGAAACAATAGTGCCGCCAATAGCTACTGGCTTTAAATCAGCCACTGGCGTTAAAACTCCGGTGCGGCCCACATTAAAACGCACATTTTCCACAATGGTCGTGGCTTCCTGAGCTGGGAATTTATAAGCAATCATGCCGCGCGGGGTCTTGCCAATCACGCCAAGCTTATTAAATAGTTTAATATCATTTACAACAGCTACTACGCCATCAGTCCAATAATGCAAGCGCTCGCGTTCTTTTTTGACATGAACATGAAATTTTTCAATCTCATTTAAGTCCTTGGCATAACGATTCAAGGGATTTTCTTTTACTCCCAATAAACGCAAAATTTTATGCGATTGTAAATGAGTCGCTTGCCCAAAATCAGCGCGCAAGTCATAGCCATAAAAATCCAGCTTTCTAGAGGCGGTTATTTTAGGGTTCAATTGCCGGATTGAACCAGCTGCCGCATTTCTAGGATTGGCAAATATTTTTTCGCCTTTTTTCTCTTGTTCTTTATTTAGCTGCTCTAAAACCTTTTTATCCATAAAGGTTTCACCGCGTACTTCAATTCTCCCTGATAATGATTTTATTCTTTTTAAAAATTTTTCCTTATCAATATTTTCTCCGTATTTTTCTAAAAATTCCTTAATATCTCTATCGTTTGGCACGCGCAAACTTAAAGGTATAGCATCAATTGTTTTTAAATTACGCGTAATATCTTCACCAATAACTCCGTCTCCTCTTGTTGAACCCTCAACTAGAATGCCGTCTTCGTAAACAATGGAAACTGCCAAGCCATCCATTTTTATTTCTGCATGATAATCAAATTTAGCGCTTGGAGCTAGTTTCTTTATTCTTTCTTCCCAATCTTTTAATTCCTCAAAGCTAAAAACGTCTTCAATAGAAAGCATGGGCACTTTATGCTCAACTTTTTTAAACTTTTCTAATGCCTCGCCGCCTACTCTTTGCGTGGGCGAATCTGGCGTGATTAAATCCGGAAATCGCTGTTCCAAATTATAAAGCTCATGCTTTAAACTATCTAAAGCCGCGTCAGAAATTTCCTGCTTATCCAAAACATGATAAAGATAGCGATGGTAATTCACTTCCTCGCGCAATTTTTTAATTCGCTCCTCAGCTTCTTTTTTTGTTATTTTCTTTTCCATAATCTGCCTTAATTATATCACATTTGCCAACCTAATATATTAATATAATAATATAAAATCTGTTCGCCCCATAGCAAGGCAATTATGCTGGCTAGGGCTAAAAATGTGCCCATGGGCAAAATCTCGCCAAACTTCTTTTTTTTGCTTAATAATAAAATTATGGCCGTTAAACCGCCAAGCACATAAGCTATGGCTATAATTAAAAGCGTTAATTGCCAGCCAAACATTACGCCTATTAATGCACCTAATTTTACATCGCCCAGACCAATCCATTGACCACTGGAAATTAAGTATTGAACCAGAAAAAATCCACAACCAATGGAAGCTCCAAGCACCAAATTCCAAATTCCAAATCCAAGATACAAATTTATCACCATAGCAATAAAAAACGCCGGCCAAATTACTCTATCTAAAATCAAATAATATTTCAGATCAAAAACAAAAATAAAAACCAGCACTAGAATAAAAAATAAATTACGAAGCAAAAGTAAATCAATTATTTGATGCTGTAAAAAGGCCAAAACAAATAAAAAGCCAATTGTTAGTTCAATAAAAAAATATTGATAAGAAATTTTTTGCAAACAATAACGGCATTTGCACTTCAAGATAATAAAACTGAAAAGCGGAATCAAATCTACTATTTTTAATTCGCATTTGCAATTCGGGCAAAAAGAGCGTCCCCACATTGAAATATTATGATAAAATCTATAAATCAAGCTGTTCAAAAAACTGCCGAAGATCAAGCCGAAGATAAATAAAATTATAATAGTGAATGACATATTAAATAAATAAAAAGGGCAAAAAAGCCCTTTTTTCTGTATTTAAAAAAATCATAACAATAAAAATTTTATTTTTGACCGCTGGGAAAAATGTCTATATCGCCAGGATGAGCATAATAATTTCCGGCTGCGCCCAAAACACTTGGTTTTTCAGTCGTGAAACTAATATCAAATGTATCTGCAGAGCCATAATAAAGATAAATATTTCCAGAAAGCGGATCAGCTGGAATTTCTGCCATATATGTAGTTTCAGCACTGCAAACTGTACTTGCCGAAACAAAACTACCCTCTGCTTTGCTACATAATTTTGTGACATCTTTGCCTAAAATTAGCGTTTGCTCATATATAGGATATTGACCCTCGTCGCTTTTATAAAATTCCAAAGCTGTCTGGATTGCCCGAATATCACTGATACGCTTGGCATCACGGGCCTTGGCCTTTTGACTATTAACTGCCAATGCAGAAATAGTAGCTAATACTAAAATTACCAAAATAACAATTAAAAGCTCGACTAGAGAAAAACCATTTTGTTTATTATTGTATTTCATAGTTTAAAAACAAGGAGTGCTTGTAATAGTTGAATTAGTTGCGCAATTTACCCCTTTAACTAAATTAAATTGCGAAAAATTGGTGCTTAAATAAAATTGAATCTGATAATTTTCGCCATCGGATTTATACATATAATTATTTCCCTCGCTTAAATAACTATTGGGAAGCGGGTCTTGAATCACCATTGCACATTTATCATTAATTCTTTTAAAGCCCTCTGCGCATAATTTTTGCGTACTTGAATAATCATCGTTTAAAAGCACTGCTTCACTTATTTTGGGATAATAATTATTTATTGTCAAATAAACATCCAAACTGCTTCTGATTTGATTAATATCTGACAAGATATTTACATCGTGAGCTTTTTTATCTAAATATATCCAGACAAAAACATCGCCCGCGATAATTATCACCGCCAAAAGAATAACTATTAAAATTTCAATTTTAGTAATGCCCCTCGACATTAGCTTATTTTTTACTTTCTTTTAAAATCTTTTTTATTTTGTCCACCACTTCAGAGGGCATAAAATGAGCTTTAATCAAATATCCGACAGCGCCTTTTTCAAACCCTTTTTTTACGTCCTCTTTCTGGCCCAAATTAGTCAATAAGACAACGGGTATATTAGCAGTTGCTTTATCCTTTTTTAAAGCATCTAAAACAGCGAAGCCATCCATTTTTGGCATTAAAATATCCAAAAGTATTATGTCTGGATTTTCCTTTTTCACCATTTCCAGGCCTTTTTGGCCGTCTTCGGCAGAAATAACTGAAAAGCCTTCTAATTCAAATTTTGTCATGTACATTTCTACCAAAAAAGTGTCGTCTTCTATTAAAAGTATTTTTGCTTTGTTTTCTTTTGCCATAATTTTTTAATTATGAATTTTGAATTATAAATTAATAAATTATTATTTTATATACGGTGCTAATTCTTGTTCTGTCAGAATGCGCGGATCCCAATCAATAAATCCTTTCACATCTTTTCCTTTTCTTGTGTTGGCAAATTGCGATGATAACGAATAAATCAAATTCTGGTTTAATTGATAAATATTTTGCCCATTTTTAAATATCACTGTTTGTTTGTCTATTTTTCTCAATTCGCCATTATTTTCTATTAAAAATATATTGCTGTCTCCGCCAAACTGTGCCAAAGCACCGCGCAAAGGCGCCAATTCCGTATCTGGTAAAATTACGGGGGGGCAATCATTTGGACAGTTTTCAGATGTTTCATTTGTTTCGCAAATTCCGTTTCCGCAAACAGGAATAGGC
>JAFGMD010000040.1 GCA_016927685.1 Candidatus Falkowiibacteriota bacterium | reverse complement strand
TGATTACTTTGTGCCGACTAAAACCTCAGATGAATGGGATGCTTTCACGGCTAATTTGCCGCAAGGAGTTTCTTTAACAGATTGTTGTCCGGCTGGCTATCATGACATGGATGGTGATGGTTATGGGGCGGGTGATCCTTGTCCGGATGGCACCTATGCTATCGTGGATAACAATAGTGATTGCTCTGATAGTGATGCAACTTCTTTCCCAGGTAATACGGGCACGAATTTGCTTTGTAATTATAGCACTCCTTGTGCCGGCTTTTATCGTGGCAGTGGTTTAGATCATAATTGTGACGGCGCATCCACTAAGGCTTTATGGCAAGATGCTAATGTTGCTCCCTATACTTCATCTAATAATTTACCTACTACTTTATATTACGTTAGTTCTAGTGGCGCATATATTGCGGTAGATGCGGCCAGTGGTGCTTGTGGCACTGTTTGGAATAATACTGTTGGCAGTTGGGCGGGAGCAGGTAGTTGGTATATTGCTGGGACGGGCGGATATAGTGTAGCTTTTTTCGGCGGAGCAGAAGTTTTATGTAAATAATCTTTAATATTTTAAATATATTTTAGTAAAAAAAGTTTTTCGTTTTTTAGCAAAGGGGAGGGTATTTAGAGAATATTTTTTGATTTTTACTGTTACTGCAACTGTGCTGCTAATCAAATTTTATCCTTTGTTTACCACTAATGCCATACTTCCGGGTTGGGATACACTCGGACATTATTATGCTCTGTTAAAGAGTATTTTTTTGTTGCGGGAAGGAGAGTTGCGCGGTTATATGCTGAATTGGTTTGGCGGTATGCCGATTTTTTATTTTTATACGCCTTTAGTTTTCTGGCTCATGTCTTTAGTGGCTATTGTTCTGCCTCATTTATCTTATATTTTGATATTTAAAGCCTTCCTCTTGCTTTCTTTGGCTTTTGTTCCTGTGGCATTTCATTTTTTTGCCAAGTCATTTTTGCCGGGCAAAAAGGTGAATATTTTAATTAGTTTAATGCTGGGCTTAGCCTATCTTTTCTATCAACCTTTTGAATATGGTAGTTTAGGTATTGGTATTGCAGGGGCCATCCCTGTTGGTTTATTTATTACGCCTTTTGCCACTAGTTTAGTGTTGATTTTCTTGGTTCATTTTAAAAACATGTTATCTAATCAGAGGGCTAAGATTTTTTCCTCAGCTTTTTTTTGGTCGTTAATTTTCGGTAGCTTAATCATCTATACCCATATATTATCTATGGTTTTTGCCGCTTTTTTCGGGGCGTTAATTTTGTTTTTTTATTTAAAAAGAGAGAATTTGAAAAAAGTGATTTACCTGGCGCTATCTTTGCTAATAACTGGTGCGTATGCTCTTTATCCTTTATTTGCTTTTTTTAAATTTAGTTCTGGTTGGCGCGTGGATAGTTTAGCTTATTTTCCTGACCCGATCTTACCTTTGTTAGGTTTTGATCCTAGTGATTTAATCAGGGGCGATTGGCTTAATTTTAATTGGGTTTGGTTTTTCATTTTTATTTTCTTTATTGCTGGTTTGATTAAGTTGATTCGTGAGCGGCAATATATTTTACCGACCCTCTTTTTTGTGTCTCTAATCGTGGTGCCAAGAGATTTTATTGCCCGGATATTTCCGACTTTACCCATTCATTACTACCGCATCATGCCTTTGATCTTTTTTATCTATTTAAGTATTGCGGTAGTGGGGATACAAAATTTCTTTGTTTATTTATGGCGCAAAAAATATGAGATGTGGCATTTAATTTTGCTGGCAGCTTTTATCTTATTGTTATTTTGGCAGATATATTTCTTTAGCTTTTTAAACTCAGGCATGAATATAAAACCAAGAATTATTGATTCCTATGTTGAGCCAATTCAATATTATGAAAATATTGAAGATTATCCTTTTGAAAATCGGGCCAGAGAAACAATGAAATATTTTTTTGATCAGCAAGTACAGTCCAGAGTAGTGCCTGCTTCCAATGGCCGTTCTTCTATGATTAAACTGGGTTCAGCTCATTATTTTGACACCTTGTTACCAATGGTTAATAATACGCCGGTAATTTTTGGCCTTTATGCCGAGTCCGCTTATCAAGTACCATTTTTATTTACTCCTTTGGAGATATTAACTAATTTACGCTTTGCCTATGGCAATGTAGTTTCTTTAATGGGCGATACTCAGTATAAAAGACAGACACCAGAAGCTGTGTTGAAAGAGTTGAGCTTATTTAACGCAGAATATCTAATTATGGACGCTGATTATAATCGGGAAGCTTTTGCTCAGGCGACTGGATCTTTGGAGAAAATTGATTTAGCCAATGATGTTTCCCCTTTTGAAATATATCAGATTAAAGATGTGATGCGTGACTATATCAGTTCTCCGCAATATTTACCCGCCTTATATATTAATGAAGATGGAGATTTGCCTTTCCGTAATTTTGCTTTGGGTTGGTATAAGCTGATTGACATCCTTGATTTTCCGGTTGTTTTTAATGATAATCAGATTAAAGATATTAACTTAGCAGATTTAGATGGCGTTTCTTTTATCATTGTACATGCTGATAAGTTATC
>JAFGMD010000003.1 GCA_016927685.1 Candidatus Falkowiibacteriota bacterium | reverse complement strand
ACGGGTAGCGGGTGTGAGAGCATGACCCGCCTCACTGGGACTGAGACACTGCCCAGACTCCTACGGGAGGCTGCAGTCAAGAATCTTGCGCAATGGCCGAAAGGCTGACGCAGCGACGCCGCGTGACTGATGAAGCCCTTCGGGGTGTAAAGGTCTTTTATTAGGGAAGAATCAATGACGGTACCTAATGAATAAGGGGCTGCTAAACTCGTGCCAGCAGCAGCGGTAATACGAGTGCCCCAAGCGTTATCCGGAATTACTGGGCGTAAAGGGTCCGCAGGCTGTTTAATAAGTCAATGGTCAAATCCGGTGGCTCAACTGCTGGGCTGCCATTGAAACTATTAAACTAGAGACCGGGAGAGGCAAGCGGAACTGCTGGTGTAGGGGTAAAATCCGTTAATATCAGCAGGAACACCAAATGCGAAGGCAGCTTGCTAGAACGGTTCTGACGCTCATGGACGAAAGCGTGGGTAGCGAATGGGATTAGATACCCCAGTAGTCCACGCCCTAAACGTTGGTCACTAGACATTGGAAGTATCGACCCTTTCAGTGTCGTTGAATCTAGCTAACGCATTAAGTGACCCGCCTGGGAAGTACGGCCGCAAGGCTAAAACTCAAAGGAATAGACGGGAACCCGCACAAGTGGTGGAGCATGTGGTTTAATTCGACGATAAGCGAGGAACCTCACCAGGGCTTGACATCCCCCGAATCCCGCAGAAATGCAGGAGTGCCGCAAGGAATGGGGTGACAGGTGCTGCATGGTTGTCGTCAGCTCGTGTCGTGAGACGTACGGTTAAGTCCGGTAACGAGCGCAACCCTCATTCTGTGTTACTTTTCCACAGAAAACTGCCCGAAATAATCGGGAGGAAGGCGAGGACGACGTCAAATCAGCATGGCCCTTACGCCCTGGGCTACACACGTGCTACAATGGCCAGCACAAAGGGTTGCTAAGCCGAAAGGTGGAGCTAATCTCATCAAAGCTGGTCTCAGTTCGAATTGAGGTCTGCAACTCGACCTCATGAAGCTGGAATCACTAGTAACCGTGGATCAGCCTCGCCACGGTGAATACGTTCTCGGGTTTTGTACTCACCGCCCGTCACGTCAAGAGAGTCGGTAACACCCGAAGTCTCACGGTTGTGGGCCTAAGGTGGGATCGATGATAGGGACGAAGTCGTAACAAGGCATCCGTAGCGGAAGCTGTGGATGGATCACCTCCTTTCTAGGGAGATAAATCCCCTTGGCTATTTGGCCAAGAATATGGTCGAACCGCCCTCTGATTTTTCAGAGGAACGGGGTTTATCCTGCCAACTTTTAGTTGTTAAACAAAAAAAGACTAAAGTAAAAAATCTACAGTTTATGTTCTACATTTTTTAATACTATTGAAAAACCTGTTTTTTTATGCTATAATGTAGATTGTAAGTTGTAGATTTTTTTAATAATATTAAAATGTAATTTGTGTGAGTAATTTATAGTGTGGAATAAATTTTTTACTTTGCCCAAAATACTAAATATAAATTACACAATACTCAAATTTTTACAAAAGTAAAAATTTACGGGCGTATAGCTCCCTCCTTCGCTCTCATCTTATTCGAGCTTCGGAGGGCAAGCAGCTGGTTATCCTGATATACATCAGGACATAGAGCGCGTAGCTTTCTAATAATCAGCTGTGACGCGCTCGAATTAAAAACTTAATATGCGGGCGTATAGCTCAGTTTCCGCCAGAGGCGGACCCGCCTTAGGCGGGGGTTAGAAATGTGCCAGCTGTCAGTGACGCGCTCAAATTAAAAATCTATAAGGGCGTATAGCTCAGTTGGTTAGAGCGCGTCACTGATAATGACGAGGTCCCAAGTTCAAATCTTGGTACGCCCACTATTCTTCGCTCCTTCTTCAGGGTCGGAGCTTCGAATAGCAGGCTATTTTATTCATTGCGAAGAATACCCTTCGTAGCTTGCAAAGCGAAGAAGGGAAGAGATAATTATATGCATTACGTATACATTTTAAGGAGTATAAAATTTCCAAAAGAGATATATAAAGGTCAGACAACAAAATTAAATGAAAGAGTTAAAAAACATAACTCGGGATCGGTAAAACATACTTCGAAATTTAAACCTTGAAAAATTATTTTTTATTGTGCATTTGAAACAAAAGAAAAAGCAATTGAATTTGAAAAATATTTAAAAACTGCGTCTGGAATTGCTTTCACGAGAAAGAGATTAATAAATTAATATACCCGCCTGAGTAGCTTCACGAAGCGATCCCTTTGGGATAGTGGTAGAGCAATGGACTGTCACAAAGTGATCCCTTTGGGGAAAATCCATGTGTTAAAATTAATATGCCATATACATATATATTAAAAAGTATAAAACAAGATAATTGGCATTATGTTGGCAGTTGCAATGATTTAGATGAAAGATTTAAACAACATCGTAAGGGAAGTGTCCGAAGCACAAAATCAAAAAGACCATTAAAAATCATTTATAAAGAATTTTATAAAACAATTACAGAAGCAAGAAAACGCAAATTATTTTTAAAATCTCCTAAAGGATTTCTTGAGAAGAAAAAAATAACAAATAAGCCTGAGTAGCTCAGTGGTAGAGCAATGGACTGAAAATCCATGTGTCGGCAGTTCGATCCTGCCCTCAGGCACGAGTGCAATGGACTGTCACGAAGTGATCCCTTTGGGAAAAATCCATGTGTCGGCAGTTTCACGAAGTGATCCCTTTGGGACGATCCTGCCCTCAGGCATTTGTATAGAAATCTAACTGAAAATTTTACCCCGCACTTGTTGCGGGGCCATGTGTCAATTTGTTAATTATCAAACTACTCATTACTAATTACAAATTACTCAATCTCCGGGCTGTGGCCTAGCTGGCTTAAGGCGCATGTTTTGGGAACATGAGATCGTGGGTTCGAATCCCACCAGCCCGACTTCCGATACTATGATTATTCAAAGCCTATGGCGGGCCTACCCGCCGAAGCTCGAACAAAATGAAAGCGTAGGCGGGCGTAGTACAATGGCTAGTATATCAGCCTTCCAAGCTGAGGATGTGGGTTCGATCCCCATCGCCCGCTCAAACAAAAAACTCCTTAATGGAGTTTTTTGTTTTTATTAATTCCTATATGTAAATTACATGGTTTTATAAATCACAGCTTTCTCATCCTCATAAATTTGCTCAAAACCCTCTGAATTCTTAATATTTTCCAAAAACTCTTCCTTTTCCTTTTCAACAAAAACATATGAGGCCTTAAAAGTATTTTTTATACTTTCATAAAGTCCCTCTTTTTTTTCTCCCAAAGTTATATCATCATATTCCTGATATAAATCTTTGTCAAAATCATATAAGAAAGTCGGGTCAAGCCCGATTATATAATAATTATGATCATTATGATAAAATAAAAACCCAAAATCATCCCAGTCGCTATGAAAAACTGTTTCACCCTGTTCTGTATTATTTTTCAACCACTCACTTGCCTGCTTATAATGATCAAATGAAAATCCGCCATGCAAAGATTTCCCTGTCACATATAAATCTCTTGCCCCAATAAAAACAAAGCCAATTATAATGATTGCGTAAATAAATTTTACGATTTTTCTTTTTCCTTGCTCTTTTAATATTTTTATAAAATCTTTTGCTTCCCCTGTTTTAAAAAATGTATTGATTGAAAAAGCTGAAAAAATAACTGTCATTGGAATAAAATAATCAACATTCCTTTTGCTTCTTAAGGCAAGAGCTAAAAATATTATAGTAAGTAAAAACAAAGTCCAGTTTTTTTGGTTTAACTTTTTAAAACAAATAAATAATGTAGCCAACGAAACAATTAGCAGTAAAAAGGCTAAACCAGAATTTGTGATAAGAGAAAAAATATCATAAGGTGTCCATTCTCCCCCAACTCTTACAATCTCACTTGCCCCAACAACTGCAATTTTATAAATCTGCTCATAATAAAAATATAAGTTTTTAGGAAAATAAGGATTGATTATTAATCCGGCTACAATGCCAAAAAAACAGCTTATACCTGTTTTCATACTATTAATTATTTCATTTTTAAGTTGCGGTTTTTGGCTGTATTTATTAGCTATAAAAAGACTAACAAAATATACCAGCCAAACAACTAAAATTAATGGGAAGCTTCCATGCGTCCATACATAAATAAAGCTTGAAATAAACAACCAAAGGTATTTTTTTTCAAAAATAAAATATAAACACAAAATAAGCAGAATAATTGATAAAGGCTGGGCTTTTGCAAGCCCTAACCTAAAAAGAAATGAACTGATAAATAATGTAACTAAAGTAAAAAATTCAGGATATTTGATATTTTGTTCTTTTAAAAACCAATATATGAAGACGATAGCTAAAGAGGAAAAAAAGATGCCTGCGATTTTTGTTCCAAGAAGAGGATCAAAAACTTTAATAAAAGGAATCAACAACAAATGATATAAAAAATGATGGTCAGCATAATTTTCTTTAATGGTGCTAAATTGGGTCCATGAAAATGAATCAAAAACTGGCCCTTTTTCACTCATTAATACTGCCATTTTGGCATGATAAAAAGAATCTGGGTCAGAATATGTATATGACCATCCTAAATAAGTAAAGACTGCTAAAGCAATTAAAAAAATTAATAAATATTTGCATTTCATGTAGTTATTATAGCAAAGAAATATTTTTTTCCAACTTAAAAGCCTCCTGTCGCATGAGGTTACCGCCAAGCATGGCAGTCATAACCCCCGACAGGAGGCAAGCGCTTAATTGTCATTTTAGCTTTTTTATTTTTAAAATCAACACCTGCTATGTGGACAACTTTTCTTATAGCTCATATCTTAAAACTCATAGCTTTGACAAAACTCCCCATAGCATAGCTCCAATATCATCAGATAATTTTTTTGCCCCATTATAATCTATATCTAATAAATACTTTTCTTCTAAACAAAAATCTAATAAATAATCAGCTTCCTTTAATGATGCGTAAGAAATTTCTAGATAATTTTTATAGACTTTGTTTTTCTGTCTTGCATAACCCTCAATATAATTTAAAATAACGGAAAGCGCTGCTCTACGCAATTGCGAGGTCACACCATAAAGTTCCTCCTTTGGAAAATCTTTAGTAATTTTATAAATTAGATGTGCAAATTCATCCATTTTCAATTTAAGATCATCATGATATTGGTTCATATTTAATAATTAAGAATTTATAGAAAAATAGAATCGTTGAAAATATAAACTACTGTTTTTATATTGACAAATCGCGATGAAATACAAAATTTAAGTTATGAGATATGAGATTTGGGCTATGAGAGTCTTTCCTTAAAATAATCAACGTAAGGGATTGGCGCAGGATTTAAACCATTTAACATTGCCAGATAAAATCCAACATAGCTTCCAAAACTTAATACTTCAAAAGCCTGAAGCAGTTTTGTTTTTGATTTTGGTTTAAATTCTGTCCACCCAACCTTATTTTTTTCAACAACATCTTGAGTAATTGAATATCGTTTTTGATTTCTTGAATAATATAAATCTGAATTAATAAATAAGAAGAATAAATTTTTTGAATTCGATTTTGGATGCTTTAATCCTTCCATTAAATGGTGGTTTAATTCAGAAATTAAATGGTAAGCTGCGAAATTCTTAGCATTTTCATTTATCTGATTGGCCATTGTATGAGCATTTCCTTCTAGAAATTCAGAAGCTATAATAATTGGAATTTTCCCACATAGCTTTTTGGCCGTTTGTTTGGCAATGTTAGTTTTTATGCTAATTTTTGAACCAAATCTATTAACACTGGCTCTTAAAACTTTTCTAACTTCTTCAACTTGTTTGTCTTTTATATCAATTAAACCGCATCTTTCAAAAATCCCAACTTGCCCAAAAATTGAATATCCTAGTCCCATTCTTGGCTGGTCGCAAGGATTATATAAGGGTTCAAAATTAAAATATGGCAATTCATATTTATCAAATATTATTTTCTGTTTTCCGCCTGTTGTTATTCCAATAACTTTTGCCTTTTTTTTTACTGCTTTTCCAATTTCAGTTAAAGGCTCTTCTGTTGTGCCTGAATAGCTTGAAACAATATATAAGGTATTTCTATCTAAACATTCTGGAATTTTATAAGAATTAATTTGCATCACTGGAATCTTTATCTTGTCAGAGAATAAAGTTCTTACAATATGGCCCCCTATACCTGATCCACCCATTCCATTTATTATAACTTTTTTAACATTTTTATAATTGTCAGGGACTTCAAATTCCTGAATATCATTCCATGTCTGACCAACCTGCTTATGCAATAAATCAATAGAACCAAGCATATTGGTCTTATCAAGTCTTTTTATTGCATTAAGGTTGTCTAAGTTTAACATTTTCTAGGTTTTAGGTATTAGGTGTTAGGTGTTAGCTTTTAAATATTTATATATGCTAAAACCTATAACCTATAAGCTAATAATAGCATTTTTAGAAAAATAAAAAAAGCCCGCGATTGCGAACTTTAGTCTCTTCTTTCTTCAGCCAACTAGTGCTAATTGGCTAGAGAAAGAATGGGATAATTAACGGCAATCCCTGTTTGCCTTCTGATAGCTCGAGCTAATTCACTATGAATCAGGCAAGCTTTGTTTTTCTTGGGCATCAGACCGCCCGCAACCCTAATGGGGTTTTCAAAAAACAGCCCTGGCTCTACAGTCGCTCGAAGTCTACGCGGATCTCCTTTATCCGGAACCACCCGGCATGAACGAAGTTCACCTTTGTGTTGTCAGCCTCGTCGAATACGCGGTCGTTCTTGCAGAAAATGACAGGCTTTTCTCCGGCGAGCTTGAGAAACTCGGCCTGGAGCGGAAGCGGCGCCACTACTGCAATCACGTTGTGCTCATCGATTTCGGCTTTCAGCTCAAAGGCAGACTTGATCGTGCGGTTGATCTGGGTAACGGTAAGATCCTGGCCGTAGATGCGTTTGAGGTCAGCCAGTTGATCCTCGGACAACTCATGACGGGAAAACCAAAGAACTTTTGCCATAACTCTCCTCCTGTAAATTATGGTTTATCGTTTAATGAAAACCACCAGCTCACGCTGGTGGTTTCTATCCTGCGGGTTGCACCCGCGCCTATCTGCCATATCAGTTCTAAAATGGGAGTT
>JAFGMD010000039.1 GCA_016927685.1 Candidatus Falkowiibacteriota bacterium | reverse complement strand
ATTGATTATTAAAGAGTTTTCAGTTAAAATTTAAGATATGCTAGATAAAGATACAAAAATTTTAATTTTAGGGGCTAGGGGCATGCTAGCCAGAGATTTAGTAAATATTTTTTGCGGATATAATATAATTTTATGGGATATCGAAGATATTGATATTACTGATAAAAATCAGGTTGATTTGAAGATTGGAGAATTAAGGCCAGATATTATAATTAATTGCGCGGCTTATACTGCTGTTGATGATTGCGAAAAAGAAGTGGATAAAGCCACTTTAATTAATGGTATTGCGGTTGGGTATTTAGCGGAAGCAGCTAAAAGGAATAATGGTATTTTAGTTCAGCTTTCTACTGATTATGTTTTTGACGGCAAAAATAAAAATGGTTATATCGAGCATTCTCAGGAATTTTGGCCGCAGAGCGTTTATGGCGCCTCTAAACTTCTTGGCGAAAAAGCATTGGCGCGACTAGATAATTATTATTTAATTCGCACTTCATGGCTATATGGCAAAAATGGCAAAAATTTTGTTGATACAATTACTAAATTAGCCAAAGAAAAAAAAGAATTAAAAGTGATTAATGATCAATTTGGCAAACCGACTTATACAGTTGACTTGGCCAAACAAATTTTATATATTTTAAATAATGATTTGCCATTTGGCATTTATCATATAACTAATGAAACAAGAAAAGGCGGCATAACCTGGTATAATTTTGCCAAAAAGATTTGTAAGCTGCAGAAATTGAAAGTAAGGATAAAACCCTGTTCAACAAAAGAGTATCCCTTGCCAGCAAAAAGGCCGTCACATTCAGCATTAATAAATACTAAATTGCCGAAAATGAGAAAATGGCAAAAGGCGCTTAAAGAATGTATTAAAAATAAATAATTATGAAAGGTATAATTTTGGCAGGTGGAACTGGCTCGCGTCTTTTTCCGTGTACTGCCGTTACAAACAAGCATTTACTGCCGGTTTTCAATAAACCCATGATTTATTATCCCTTACGCACACTAGTTAAAGCTGGTTTAACAGATATTATGATTGTTTCGGGCAAGGAACACGCAGATCACTTTAAAAAACTTTTTAACAACAATCCTGATTTTCCCGACATCAATTTTAATTTTGCTGTGCAAAAAGATCCCGGCGGTATTGCCCAGGCACTTGGTTTAGCCAGAGATTTTGTAAAAAATGAAAAAATAATTGTTATTTTAGGCGATAATATTTTTGAAGATGATATATCTGGACCAGTTATAGAATTTCAAAAACAAGAAAAAGGCGCTAAAATATTTCTAAAAAAAGTTCCTGATCCAGAAAGATTTGGAGTGGCTATTCTTAAAAATGAAAAAATTATTGAAATAGAAGAGAAGCCTCTTTCTCCAAAATCTGATTTAGCTGTAACTGGATTGTATATGTACGATCAACAGGTTTGGGATGTTATTTCCAGCTTACAGCCCTCTGGCAGGGGAGAATTGGAAATTACCGATGTAAATAATTTTTACGTTAGGCAAGGCACAATGACATACGAGATTTTATGCCACTCTTGGACAGATGCCGGAACTTTTGCGTCTTTATTACGCGCTAATCTGCGGGCAGCAATGATTGAAGATTTTGATTTAAAATTACTAATAAAAGAAATTTATGGCGATGAAATAGAATTCAAAAAATAATATAAAAAAACACCCCCTTACGCGGGGTGTTTTTTATTTATTTTAATTTTAATTTATATAATCCCCCAGACTTGTCAATAATGCCGTTAAAATAGATATTTTTGCCTTCCTTATCTGAGTAAAAATCGGAAATTTGGGCAGATTTAATTATTTCTGTTATAGCATGAGTGCCATTAGAAATTTCCAGGTCTATTATTTGGATTGAATTTTCAAATTGGAGCACAATATATTTTAAATTAGAATACCAAAGCGCTTTTTTTATAGGTTGCCCATAGCGGTTTATTATATTTTCTTCTCCGCTATTAGGATTATAAATATATATTTCAAAATCATCATAAATAAGCAATTGTTTTCCGTCTAAATCCCAAACAGCTGATTTTGCGGAAAATTCTTTAATAGGATCTGATCCTATAATATTTATTTCAGAATCAGTATTGATTTTTTTAATAAGATGAAGTTTTTCTTGATCTATATCTATTAAACCCAGGTAATTGTTAGAATTTTTAATAAATTGGTAATTTTCCGATTTTGGTAATTCTAATATTTTTTTAGTAGTATAAAAATTTTGGTTATATTTATATAGAATATTTTTTTCATTCTCTTGCTGAATGTAGAAAATATCTTTACCCTCCACATAAAATTCTGGATTAATATTATAATTTTTTATTTCAAATATTTTTTCATTTTTTTTCCCAAATATATCTATGCTGTAAATAGCATTTTTATAATATGCAAAAAGAAGATTATCGCTTTGCAAATCCCATTTCAAATTTTTTGGCAAAAAATTAATAATTTCCGTCAAATCAACCCTGCTTTTCTGATTTTCTATGTCATAAATTGAATATTTATTATCGATATTTACCAACACTTTTTTACTGCTGGTCGTGATATCTAAGCTTGATCGTTTGCCGGGGCTAAAACGTGCCAGAAAAAAATTTTCTTTCGTATTGGGATTGTATTGATATAATTCCCAAAAAGAATCAGTGTCAATTAAATAGACAATTTTTTGTGAGTCTGGCGATATTGTTAAAGCAACAATTTGTCCGTCAATAATGCTTAAGGGCAATTCTTTTTTAAAGAGAATTATATCTTTGGCAAAGGTTGTTAAGTTGCTATAGATGCTAATCTTTTTTGCCCAAGGATAATAGCCCTCTTTTTCTAAACGCACCTGATAATCTCCTGGCAGTAAATTATAAATAAATATTTTTTCTGTGAATGGCTCGTCATAAAGCTTGTCATTGATGTAAATATTGGCTTTTTTAATATCTTTGCCGTCCATCATTAAAGTTCCTGTTTTTATAACCTTCTCCCTTTTAATGTCTATGCGGTAACCAGAGGCATAAAATATTAAAATTGGAGCAATAATAAAAAAGGCCAAAATAAAGCCTATCATTATTAATCTTCTGGTTTTTAATTTCATACTAATCGTTAATTTGTTTTATGTCGGCGCCAATTTGTTGCAATCTGGCTACAATATTTTCATAGCCACGATTAATTTGATAAATATTTTCTATACTGGAAGTGCCTTGTGCGATCATGGCAGCCAATATCAGGGCCATGCCTGCGCGCAGGTCAGGGCTTACTAATTTTTTTCCATATAGTTTAGTCGGGCCGTTTACAACAACACGATGTGGATCACACATGATAATATTGGCGCCTAGTTGATTTAAAATATCAGTATAAAACAAGCGACCCTCAAAAATTGTTTCGTGTATTAAGCTTAGGCCTTGTGCTTGAGTCATTAAGACAGTAAAAGGAGCTTGCAAGTCAGTGGGAAAGCCAGGGTATTCATGAGTAACAATATTTGTTCCTTTTAGTTGGGATGGGTAAGTAATAATATAATCATTGCCAATTTCTAATTTCGCCCCTGCTTTATTTAAAGAATATAAAAGATTTTCAATATGCTTAGGTTCGCAATTAGTAATTTTAAGTTGGCTATTAGTTATTAAACCAAGTATAGTAAAAGTGCCGCTTTCAATGCGATCTGGGATAATAGTAATTTCGCCGCCTTTTAATTCTTTTACGCCTTCTATCCTTATTTCGGGCGTACCGGCGCCAGAAATTTTAGCCCCTTGCTCATTTAAGAAATTTGCTAAAGCTATAATTTCTGGTTCCATTGCCGCATTTTTAATAATAGTTATGCCTTGAGCTAAAGTCGCAGCCATCATTAAATTTTCCGTAACTGTCACAGAAACGCGCGGCAGAATTATTTCAGCGCCTTTCAGTTTTTTTGCATGCAAGGTATAGGTATCGCCATTTTCATTGAATTCAGCCCCTAATTTTTGAAAACCTTCAATAAATAGATCGATTGGGCGCTGGCCGATAATACAACCTCCAGGATGAGTTAAAGTAACTTCGCCAAAACGCGCCAGCATCGGGCCAGCTAGCATAATCGAGGAGCGTAAGCGCTTGACTAAATCAGGCTTTAATTGAGTTTTATTGATTTCTTTAGTGGAAACAAAATATTCACCCCTGCAATTATGCGTTATTTTAACGCCGATGTCTTGCATTAATTCAATTAACCTTTCAATATCTTCAATTTCCGGCACATTTTTTAATAAACATGGCTCTTGGCATAAAATAGCAGCCGGAAAAACTTTAAGAGCCATATTTTTAGCTCCAGCAACAGAAATTTCGCCATTAAGCTTTTTGCCCCCAATAATAATGTATTTTTCCATAGTATTTGATTTATGAACCCATTATAGAGAATTTGACTGTTTTTTTCAAGGGCTTGGTTTTGAAAAATAATTAATAATTGCTATAATAAGTTTATATTTAATCAAATAATTTTTGCATATGTCAATTTTCGGACAGAAAAAAGAAAATATTTTCTTAAAGAAATTTTTAAGTTATTATTTTGTAATATTAATTATTCTTGTTGTTTTTATAGCAGGTATTTTAATCGGGTCAAAGAGCAGCGCGCCAATAAATAATAATAATTTTGTAAGCGGAAATGTTTATAATAAAGAAGTAAAACCCGGTTTTTTGTCTAAAGACATGGACTTTGATTTGTTTTGGGAGGCATGGGATATTATCAAGGCAAATTATGTGTATCAACCTGTTTCCGAGACAGAGTTGCTTTACGGAGCAATGGCTGGCAGTGTAGCTTCTTTGGGGGATCCTCATTCCATATTTTTTGATCCCGAAACAACAGAGGAATTTACAGAGGAATTAAAAGGAAAGTTTGACGGCATCGGCACGGAAATTGGCATTAAGAATAATAACTTAACGATTATTGCTCCTTTGCCGGGTACGCCAGCTGATAAAGCCGGTTTGCGGGCTGGCGATAAGGTATTATCAATTGACGCAGAAGATACTTCTAGTATGAGCTTGGATTATGCGGTTAGTAAAATTAGAGGTCCAAAAGGCACTGATGTAGTATTATTAATTAGCCGCCAGGGTTGGGATATGCCGCAAGAAATAAAATTAACAAGAGATACAATAAGAATTCAAAGCGTGAAGTGGAAAATGTTGGATGACAATATCGCTCATATCGAACTGCGTTTTTTTAATGAAGATACGAGTGCAGAATTCAATAAGGCAGTAATGGATGCTATTTCAAAAAATCCCAAGGGTATTATTCTAGATCTTAGAAGCAATCCGGGCGGATATTTGGATACAGCCATTAATGTGGCTAGCGAATGGGTAGATAATGACATAGTCGTATATGAAAAATCAGCTACGGGCGAATTGACTGGGCACACAGCCACTGGCAAAGCCAGATTAAAAGGTTTCCCAACCATAGTCCTTATTAATCAAGGCAGTGCGTCTGGCTCTGAAATTGTGGCTGGCGCTCTAAAAGATTATAAATTAGCAACCTTAATAGGCGAAAAAACTTTTGGCAAGGGCTCAGTACAAACAGTTTTTCCTTTGAAAAACGGCTCTTCAATCAAATTAACTATAGCTTTATGGCTGACACCTAATGAAAATAGTATTGACGGACAGGGCATAGAGCCGGATATTGAAGTAAAATTAACAGATGAAGATTACAATCAGGATAAAGACCCGCAACTTGATAGAGCTATCTTATTCTTAACACAACCAGGCGTAAATAATTAATGATGGAATCGAGCTATTTATTATGAAGGTTATTTTTAATAAAAAATTTAATCTACACGCGGATTTTTTAGTACGCCGATGTGGCTATGGGCAGATAAAAGATAATAAGACGGGACAAATAAGCTATGTTCGGCGCTTAAGATCAGATTTTTATCCCAGATTTCATTTATATATTAATTCTGAGGATCCTTTAATATTAAATTTGCATTTGGATCAGAAAAAAGCCAGTTACGAGGGTTATACGGCCCATGGCGGAGATTATGATTCTGAAATAGTTAAGCAAGAAGCACAAAGGATTTATAATTCAATAATTAGAGAGGGGAAAGAAGGGGAAGAAGAGAAGGAGGGGAAAGAAGGGGAAGAAAAGGGGTTTTGGGCAAAATTATTTGGCAAAAAAGATTAATTGTATTAAAATATCAGCAAATAGGATATAGCTAATAGCATATGGTTTTACTATATGCTATTTGCTGTTAGCAATAGGCAAAATTATGAAAGTTATATTAATTAAAAATGTAGATGGTTTCGGCAAAGCTGGTGAAATAAAAGAAACTAAAGATGGTTATGCGCGTAATTTTTTAATACCACAAGGCTTGGTAAAGTTAGCTTCTAAAAAATCAATAAATGAATTTACTATCCTGCAACAGCGCAAGCAAAATATGAAAGCCAAGCAAGTTAAAAAATATCAGGAAGTTGCTCAAAAAATAAATAATCTTAAATTGATTATTAAGGCTAAAGCAGATAAAAATAAGAAATTATTTGGCTCTATTAATGCCGCAAAAATAGCAGAAGAATTAAGGGGTCGCCATTATGATATTGACTCCAAATTTATTAAACTAGAAGAACCGATTAAGAATCTGGGATATTATGATATCAATCTGGATTTCGGCGGCGGTGCCAATGCAAAATTAGGGCTTACCATCACCAGAGAGGAATAAACCCCTCTCTTTTTAAAATTTATAATTATTAATAATAAACATATGATTCATAGATATATATTTATAGCTGGGGGAGTGATGTCTGGAGTAGGCAAAGGTGTGGCCTGCGCTTCTATTGGTAAAATTTTACAAAGTAAGGGGTATAAAGTTACGGCTATTAAAATTGACCCATATATTAACGTTGACGCCGGAACCATGAATCCCACAGAGCATGGAGAAGTTTTTGTGACTGATGACGGCGATGAAACTGATCAGGATATTGGAAATTATGAAAGATTTTTAGACGAAGATATTTTATCAGCAAATTACATGACTACAGGCAGAGTTTATCAGAGTGTTATTAAAAGAGAAAGAAATTTAGAATATAACGGCAAATGCGTTGAAGTTGTTCCTCATGTCCCGCAAGAAGTTATTAATCGTATTAAATTTGCAGCAAAAAAAGCCAAAGCAGATTTTACTATAATTGAAATCGGTGGAACGGTCGGAGAATATCAAAACATTTTATTTTTAGAAGCAGCTAGAATGATGCGCACAGAAACTCCTAAAAATGTTATTTTTGTAATGGTTAGTTATTTGCCCATACCTTCTAAAATCGGCGAAATGAAAACTAAGCCAACCCAAACTGCCGTTAGAACTCTAAATTCAGCAGGTATTTTCCCAGATTTTATTTTATGCCGAGCTGAAGTTCCTCTCGATGAAGTGCGAAAACAAAAATTGGAGACTTTTTGCAACATCCCAAGAGGCAATGCCATTTCTGCTCCAGACGTGGAAACAATTTATGAAATTCCTTTAAATTATGAAAAAGAAAAGCTTGGAGAAAAAATATTAGAGAAATTTAGTTTAAAAATTAAAAAGAAAGATCTTAAAGAATGGCAAAAATTTGTTTTAACTGCCAAAAGGGTAAAAAATGAAATACATATTGGTATTGTTGGTAAATATTTTTCTACTGGTAATTTTACCTTGGCTGATTCTTATATTTCCGTAATTGAGGCGATAAAGCATGCTTCATGGTTTTATAAAAAAAGACCGATTTTATGCTGGATCAATTCTGAGGAATTTGAAAAAGATGAAGGCAAATTATCAGAGCTAAAAAAATATGACGGTATTATCGTGCCAGGCGGATTTGGTAGTAGGGGGGTTGAGGGAAAAATTTTAGCTATTCAATACTGCCGAGAAAATAATATTCCATATCTTGGCTTATGCTATGGTATGCAGTTAGCCACGATTGAATTTGCGCGTAATGTCGCAAAATTAGCTAAAGCTAATACTACTGAAATTGATAAAAATACGCCATATCCAGTTATCCATACTATGGCTGATCAGGTTAAAAAAATTGAAGAAAAGAAAATGGGCGGGACTATGCGTTTAGGCGCTTATCCTTGTGTTTTGGCCAAGGATTCGATTAGCTTTAAAGCTTATGGCCAGAAAAAAATCAGTGAGCGTCATCGCCATCGCTACGAATTTAATAATGAATATAGAAAATTGTTAGAAGAAAAAGGATTAAGAATCGCCGGCACCTCGCCTGATAATAAATTAGTAGAAATAATCGAAGTGGCTGGGCATAAATTTTTCGTGGGCTCGCAATTTCATCCTGAATTTAAGTCCAGGCCATTAAAACCGCATCCGCTTTTCAGGGAATTTATAAAAGCGGCGATTAGCTAGATTATAGAGTTATAGAATTATAGCGTTATAGTTTATGAAAGAAGAAAAAACTGTTTTTAATAACAAGGAATTAATTTTAACTTTGCGCAGCCAAGCTGACAAAAGTGTTTTTGAAGAAATTTTTAAATTGGGAGAATATAAGGCTGCTGAAGAAAAGATTAAAGATGCGAAAAATTGCGTTATTGATGCCGGTGCCCAGGCCGGCTTTTTTGGTCTCTATGCCCGAGCCCTAAATCCTGATGTAAAGATAATCGCCATTGAGCCAGATGAAGAAAATTTGGCAGCTATGGAAAAAAATTTTTCGCAAAATAATATTAAAGATATAGAAATTATTTCGTCAGCTTTGGCTGGTACGCGAAGCGTACGCGATTTTTTTGTGTCAGCAGATTTTCACGACCATAGCTTGAATAAAAACCTAGTCAAAAAAATCGCGCGCAAAGTCAAGGTCCAGGGTTTAACTTTGGGAGATATTTTAAAAAAGTATAATATTGAAAAAATAGATTTACTAAAATTAGACATTGAGGGAACTGAATATGAAGTATTTAAAAGCTTGAGTCAAGATGATTGGGAAAAAATTAACTCGATTGTTTTAGAATATCATGATTTTTTAAATTTTAATCACGAAGCGCTTGAAAATATTTTAAAACAAAATAATTTTATAGTTAAAATCACAAAATCAAAATTTGCAGATAATTTAGGATTTATTTTTGCGAGTAAATAAAAAAGCCCCAAGTTTTCTTGAGGCCGCTCCCTTCGTCTCGCCTATAAAAACGAGCGTTTTTTATAGACAAAGCCCGCTGGTCACTCAGAAAGAGGCACCAATTTGAGGTTCGCGATTTCCGTGGAAATCGGGATATAAAAAGATTACCACAATCAATATTTTTTGTCAATTCCTTAAAAAGAAAACCCCAGGATGCGCATCCCAGGGGGTCCTTTGATCAACCTTTTTCGTCACTTTGATTGGACCACGATCAAGCAACGTCCCCATTAATGTCCTCCATTACCGCCAGGGCAGGCAATTATGGAGTAATCCAGTTTTAAGCTTTTTTTCGCGCCAAAAGGGTTCTTGTCTGGCAACAACATCCCTAAAGGGCTACATCGCCTTGCCTAAATCTCGTTAGGCGATATTTAAGACCCAGATCCATGGTTCTGGGGGCATATTATGAAGTTATCAAACCCTCATTTTTTTGTCAAGAAAAAATTAGCCCCGAGACATCTGTCTCGGGGCTTTGCCCTTTTGTTCGGGAGATGGGCGACTCCCTTCTCTTTGCCCGACTCGTCCCCTTGGAGGTTTGGGCCAAACTTGATCCAGGGTAAGCCAGAACTTTGTTTTTCTGTCCTTGATATCCTGGCACATATCTTGGACTGAAATTATATTATCAAAACTATATTATTGTTGTCAAACAAAAATCTCCCCGCGTCGCGGAGAGGTTTTTTTGTTTTCGTAGTAGTGGATTTTATTTTTTTTCAGGCAAGACCTGTACAAATTTTGCCTTTATTAAATCGCCGTTAAATTTTTTTATTTTTTTCTGAGAAAATTTAACAATGCCGTCAATAACAGAGAAAAGAGTATGGTCTTTACCGCTTTCCACATTTTGGCCTGGACGCACTTCAAAGCCTCGTTGGCGAACTAAAATATTGCCAGCTTTAACAGCTTCGCCGTCATAACATTTTACGCCTAGTCTTTTAGCCTGAGAATCTCGGCCTAGCGCGGTGGAACCGCCTGCTTTTTTATGTGACATATATATGTAAATTTAAAATTTAAAATTCCAAATTTAAAATTATATTATAATTTGATATAAGTATATTAACAGAGATTTTGTATGCTGTCAAGGGAATTTGGGCATTTGAAATTTATAGCTAAATCCGCTATAATAAGAGCATTAAATGGAAATTGGAGATTTAAGATGTAAGATTTAAGATGTAAGATTGCTTAAATCTTAATTCCTAAATCTTAAATCCAAATAGAAATATGAATTATTCAGACATTTTAATGGATCATTTTAAGAATCCCAGAAATCAAGGCGAAATAAAGGATGCTAACGGGGTTGGTAATGTTGGTAATCCAATTTGCGGAGATATGATGAAAATTTATATTAAAGTGGAAAAAGACAAAGATGGCGATGATTACATTAAGGACGTTAAATTTCAGACGCTTGGTTGCGCAGCTGCCATTGCTTCATCTTCTATGCTGACAGAAATGGTTAAAGGTATGAAAGTAAAGGATGCATTAAAAATTACACGCGAACAAGTGGCTGAAAAATTAGGCGGACTTCCAAAGGAGAAGATTCATTGTTCAGTTTTGGCAAATGAAGGATTTAAAAAAGCCATTGCTCAATACCATGGTGAAGATATAGAGAAATCTGCCGAAGAAAAAGAAATAGAGGAAGCACATTGTTAATTAGATTTTATGATTAATAATATGAAAAAAGAAGTAGAAAAAATAATTGAAAAGTTAAGACCCTCATTACAGGTTGACGGGGGAGATGTTGAATTGGCCGAGGTTGATGAAAAAAGTGGGATAGTTAAAGTAAAGTTAGTCGGTGCTTGCGCACATTGTCCCATGTCTCAAATGACCCTGAAAGCCGGCATTGAAGCCGAGTTAAAGAAAAAAATTAAAGGTCTTAAACAAGTAGTGGCAGTTTAAAATAGTATTTTAGCGTTTTAGTATTTTAGAGTTATAGTACTATAACGCCATAAATCTATAACTCTATAATTCTATGAACAAAATATATTTAGACCATAATGCGACAACGCCAATTGACCCCTATGTATTGGGGAAAATGCTGCCTTATTATAAGGATATTTTTGGCAATGCTTCTTCTGCTCATGGTTTTGGGCAAGAGGCTATGAAAGGCATTGATTGGGCACGTGAGCAAATAGCCGAACTTTTTGGGTGCAAACTTAAAGAAATAATTTTTTCCTCAGGCGCCACAGAAAGCAATAATTTAGTTTTGCGCGGACTTTTAATGTCTTTTCGTTATGCTAAAAAAGATAACTGGGATAAAAAATTTCATATTATTACATCTGCCATTGAGCATCCGGCTATTTTGGAGCCGTGCAAAGAATTAGAAAAAGAGGGTTTGGCTGAAATAACTATTGTCGGTATTAATGATAGGGGTTTTGTTGACCTTGAAGAAATAAAAAAGGAAATCAAAGAGAATACAATTTTAGTTTCTATAATGTATGTCAATAATGAGATCGGGACGATTCAGCCGATAAAAGAAATCGGTAAGATAATAGAAAGGATAAATGCAGAACGAGCTAAGAAAAATCCAAAATTCGCTGCGTTTGATAGGGTTTATTTTCATACAGATGCTGCACAAGCTACGCACTACTGCGATATGAAAGTAAAAAATTTAGGCGTAGATTTTATGACTATATCTGGTCATAAAATTTATGGACCAAAAGGCATTGGTGCAACTTATATAAAAGAGGGTTCGCCGATTAGAGCTGTTACTTTTGGCGGACATCAAGAATACAATATTAGGCCAGGCACTTATAACGTGGCTCAAATCGTTGGATTGGGTGCGGCTGTGGAATTAATAAATAATACAAAAGAAAATGCCAAGATCAATAAAAGAATCGAAGAATTGAGAGATAAATTAACAGAGGAATTGCAGAAAAAAATTCCAGATACTTTTATTAACGGCGTAATGGATAATAGGGTGCCTGCTAATTTAAATATTAGCTTTAAAAATGCCGAAGGAGAAAGTATGATGCTAATGCTTGATATGGAAGAAATCGCCGTTTCTACTGGATCAGCTTGCGCTTCAGGTTCCTTAGCGCCATCATACGTCTTATTAGCTCTTGGGCTTTCGCCAGAAATTTGTCATGCTTCTTTACGCATTTCTTTAGGCAAATTTACAACAGAAAAAGAAATTAATTATGTTATAAAAATATTGCCAGGCATTATAGCTAAATTGCGCAAAATATCACCTTATAAATAAATATTTATGCTTTTTTATAATATTTCTAAGTTTTTCGAGCATCCTTATCGCGAAGACTTCATCGTAAAGATAAATTTTATTGCAAGTTTAATTATTAATATAATTATTT
>JAFGMD010000038.1 GCA_016927685.1 Candidatus Falkowiibacteriota bacterium | reverse complement strand
TCCCATTTTAGAACTGATATGGCAGATAGGCGCGGGTGCAACCCGCAGGATAGAAACCACCAGCGTGAGCTGGTGGTTTTCATTTAATTTTTTTGGTATAATATAGTTGTGCATTAAATACATTAAGTTCGTTAAGTTCGTTAAGTTCGTTAATAATTTTTTAATGTGATTAACGCGATTAATGCAATTAACGAAACAACTATATGGCTATTAAAGTGGCAATAAACGGGTTTGGGCGGATTGGAAGAAATACATTTCGCGCAGCCCTTGGTAAAAATCTTAAACAGCTTAATTTTGTAGCAATTAATGATTTAACAAGCCCGGAAAATCTGGCTTATCTTTTGCAATATGATACCGCATATGGAAACTCAGATTTAAAGATTGGTTTTACCAAAGACAGCCTGATTGTAAATGGCAAAAAAATTAAAATTTATGCGCAAAAAGATCCTTCAGTTTTACCATGGAAAAAACTAGGAATTAATGTGGTGCTTGAATGTACTGGGTTTTTCACAAACAAAGAAGGGGCAGAATTGCATCTAAAAGCAGGAGCTAAAAAAGTAATTGTATCTGCGCCTGCCAAAGAACTTCCAACTGTAGTTTTTGGAGCAAATGCGCACAAGAGTGAAAAGGTTGAGGCAATTAATATGGGTTCTTGCACGACAAATTGCGTTGCCCCAATTACTGCAATAATTGATTCTAGCTTAGGAATTAAAAAGGCCTGGATGACAACTATTCATTCTTATACTTCAACCCAAAAACTTCAGGACGGACCAAGCCAAAAAGATGTTCGCAGAGGAAGGGCAGCTGCTCAAAATATTGTGCCAACAACTACTGGAGCAGCAAAAGCAACAGTTGAAACCTTGCCTCAATTAAAAAATAAATTTGATGCTATGTCAGTTCGGGTGCCAACAATCACAGGATCATTGTCAGATTTTACTTTTTTGGTTAAGAAAAAGACAACCACTCAAAAGGTAATTAATATTTTAAAAAAGGCAAAGAAAAATTCAATTTGGAAAAACGTGATTGAACTTTCAGAAGGCGGACTTGTTTCTTCTGATATAATTGGCAATCCTTATTCAGCAATTATTGATTTGCCTTTTACAAATGTAATTAAAGGGGATATGGTAAAAATTCTTGCCTGGTATGATAATGAATGGGGATATTCTAGCAGATTAGCTGAAATGGCTGTTGAAGTCGGCAAGAATTAGTAATGAGTAATTAGTATTGAGTATTTTGTTTAAATTTTAAAGGCGCTTAACACCTTTAAAGGTGTTAAGCGCCTAATATATGGCATAAAGGTCCAGCTGAAAGGCCGGGCTTTTTGCTTGACGCAGATAAATATTTATGTTAAAATTCGTTTTAGTATTTTAAATAATATTTGTCAGTCAAGAATATTAAAGAAAGGGGGTGGGAACATGGACTCTTTAGGCAGACAGCTAGTGGTCGAGCTAAAGGACTGTAATGCAGATCTTCTTAACGACCTCGAGTTTGTCGAAAAAGTCATGTTGGAAGCAGCGCAAGCTGCAGGTGCAACAACTGTTGCGCACTCCTTTCATCCTTTTATTCCTCATGGGATTAGCGGGATGGTAATAATTGCTGAATCGCATCTCGCGATTCATACCTGGCCTGAATATAAGTATGCTGCTATAGATATATTCACCTGTGGGAACACTGTAAATCCTGATATAGCAGCCCAATACCTTATTGATAAGTTTAAATGCCAGGACCCTTCCATTTTAGAGCTGAAAAGGGGGGTGATACTTGTGGGAGGCAATTTAAAGTTCAAAGCAGAAACTTGACTGACAAGTGAGCCCGTGAAGCCAGAAATGGTGGAGCGGGCTTATTTTTTTGACAAAAAATAATGGTTCTATATAATAGTTATACAATAGATTGATTAGGATTTTGAACCTTATAAATTTAAAGGAGGAAAAGCAATGGGTCGCAAGGTTAAAGAAAAGAGGTTTAAGGTTTTGGTTGTCGGAGGTGGCGGACGCGAGTTCATGCTTGTTTGGAAGTTTGCTCAAAGTCCGCAGGTAAGCAAAGTTTATTGCGCACCTGGAAATGCCGGAATGCAGCAATGGGCAGAGCTGGTCAATATCAAGGCAAACGATATTGAAGGGCTTAAGCAATTTGCCATTGAAAATCAGATTAACCTGACCGTAGTCGGGCCAGAAGAGCCATTATGCATGGGAATTGTTGACGAGTTCCAGGCAGCCGGGTTAACAATTTGTGGCCCCACGAAAAATGCAGCTCAACTGGAAGGCAGTAAGGCTTTTGCCAACGGAATGATGACCCTTTGTAAAGTTCCGACTGCAGATTTCAGAGTTTTCGAAGACTATAAAAAGGCGCTGGCATATATTGAAGAGACAGGCGTTCCGATCGTTATCAAGGCAGACGGACTGGCAGCTGGCAAAGGAGTATATCCCTGCCAGACAATAGAAGAAGCAAAAGCTGCCTTGAAAGAAATCATGATTGAAAAAAAGTACGGATCAGCCGGGGACAAGGTTGTTATCGAGGAATTTCTGGATGGCGAGGAAGCATCTTTCCTGGTTTTTTCTGACGGAGTCAATGTGGTTCCTTTGGCATCTTCCCAAGACCACAAGCCGGTTTTTGAATCAGAAGAAGACAGAGATATTTGGATAAAGCATGGCGGAGATCCTGCGTACAAAGACAGCAAAACCGGCCCTAATACCGGCGGTATGGGCGCTTATTCGCCAGCCCCCATAGTTACTCCTGAAGTACATGATCAAGTAATGAACGAGATCATCCTCCCGCTGATTAAGGGCATGAGTGACGAAGGAATGCCTTTTAAGGGGGTTCTCTACGCCGGATTAATGATTAAAGAGGGAAAAGCCAAAGTACTTGAGTTTAATGTTCGCTTTGGTGATCCAGAAGCCCAACCTTTGCTGATGCGCTGCAAGACTGATATTTTCCCAATTATGATGCAGATTGCATCAGGCGGTTTAATTGAAGGCATGGAGCTTGAGTGGGATGAACGCCCAGCAGTCTGCGTTGTAATGGCGTCAGGCGGTTATCCAGGGGAATACAAAAAGGGTTATGAGATTTTTGGACTGGGTGAAATCCCCGACATGAGTATTTTGGTTGTTCATGCAGGAACAGCTAAAAAAGACGGAAAATGGGTGACAAATGGAGGGCGAGTTCTGGGTATCACGACCTTGGGTAAAAATATTGAGGCAGCGATTGCCAAAATATATGCGATTATTCAGATGATTAATTGGAAAAACGATTATTACCGCTTTGACATCGGGGCAAAGGCCGTGAAGTAATTTATGATCCTGTTTCAAAAAGAGAAGGTGTTATAATGGCGCCTTCTTTTTTATTTTGCTAATTTTTGCTATAATTTATTTAGCTTGTAGCTTATTAGCTTCTTAGCTTTTTAGGCTTTACAAGATAAAAGACTATTTAAAAAAATGAAAGAGGAAATAGCTAAAAAAATACTTGAAAAGGTTAAGCTTGATTATGAGTTAATATCAGGCCAGTTTTCTGATACCCGCCAATACCTGTGGGGAGAATTAAAAAAATTTGATAAATATGTGAAAAAAGGTAACAGGATTTTAGATGTTGGCTGCGGAAACGGCAGGCTTTATACACTTTTAAAAGATAAAGAGGTTAATTATGTGGGAGTTGATAATAGCGAAGAAATGATCAATCAGGCCAGGACAAGGTTTGAAGACCAGGCAACCGGAATTCTTTTTGAGCAAGGAGACATATTGCAGTTATATCATGATGACAATTCTTTTGATGTGATTTTTGCCATTGCAGTTCTTCATCATATTCCTTCAAAAAAATTAAGAAAGCAGGCCCTAGGCGAAGTTAAAAGAGTGTTAAAACCAGGCGGATATTTTATTTTAACAGTCTGGGATATTT
Source organism: Candidatus Falkowiibacteriota bacterium (assembly GCA_016927685.1). Classification (GTDB taxonomy): domain Bacteria; phylum Patescibacteriota; class Patescibacteriia; order CAIXNZ01; family CAIXNZ01; genus CAIXNZ01. The sequence goes on along the minus strand of JAFGMD010000038.1, from coordinate 4,141 downwards.
GGGGACAAGGAAAATATTTGTGGCCGATTTTAAATAATTATTTTAGAAAAATTTTTGGTAAATCAGATTTAGACTATAAAGATGCTTTAATTCCATGGAAAGCACCAAATGGAGAGATTTTAGTAGAACGATATGTGCATGCTTTTACAAAAAGAGAGATTAAGAAATTAGTGAAAAATGCAGGTTTTGAAATTGAAAAAATGAAAAGAGAAGTTGGGTATAATATTTATTTAATAGCGAAAAAGTAAGATCGTTTCACTCGCAGGATCGCTTCGCTCGAAATATCACTCGTTTTTAGCTCGTTCGTAATAAGTGTAATATCGCTTTGCTCGAAAAAGTCGAAATATCGCTCGCCCTTCGTTGAGCCCAGGGCTCACTCGTAAGATTCGTAACAATAATGTTAACCTAATAATTATGAAATTTCATCATGAGGATCTAGAAATATGGCAATTAGCAATGAATTTAATTCCTAAAGCATATAAATTATTTGATAGATTCCCTCCTGAGGAAAGATTTGGACTATGTTCACAGGGTAAAAGAGCGGTAATATCAGTAGTATTAAACATTGCCGAAGGCAGTGGAAGGCATTCAAAAAAAGATTTTTCAAATTTTATAAATAGGAGCATTACATCTTTACATGAAGTTGATACAGTTTTAAAAGTAGCTGTTAAATTAAAATATACCACTCAAGAGGATTATAATTTCATAAGCCCAGATATTGAAAAATTGTATTTTAAAATGATAGCATTTAATAAGACACTAAAATCAGAATAATTAATAACGATTATTTTGATTATTACGAGTCCCGATAATAAATCGGGACGATATTACGATTATTACATATGTTTGACATCAATTACGTTCAAATCTTAAAAGATCTGCCTCCAGAATTAGCCACTTTTTTAATTTCAATGATTCCGATTGCTGAATTAAGGGTTGCGATTCCTGTTGCTTTGGGAGTATATAAATTGTCAGTATTTTCAGCAATGTTTTGGGCAGTGCTTGGAGATATAATTCCCGCGATATTAATCGTTATTTATTTACCAGTAATTTCAAAGTGGTTTTCAAAAAGATCAAAAATTTGCAAACGGTTTTTTGACTGGCAATTTGCCAGAACCAGAAAAAAATTTGAAGGCAAATACGCGCGCTGGGGATCATTAGCTATAATACTATTTGTTGGAATTCCAGCTCCTTTTACAGGTTCTTGGACTGGAGCAATAGCTGCATTTTTATTTGGAATACCGCCTCGCATTTCAATCACATTAATTTTTATTGGGGTTATTTTGGCAGGAATGATAGTAAGCTTATTAAGTCTAGGAGTTTTTAATTTTTTTCACATTTTATAATTTATGAAAAAAGAAAAAATTATCATTGCTAATTGGAAGATGAATTTAAGTTATAAAGAATCTTTAAGATATATAAAAGATATCAAGAGTTTTTTAGTTGGATTAAAAAATATAAAAATTATTTTATGTCCAGCCTTTGTTTCTTTAGCAGATATTCAAAAAGAAATAAAATTAAAAAAAATAGAATTGGGCGCACAAGATGTATTTTGGATGGAAGAAGGAGCATATACAGGGGAGGTTTCGGTTCAATCATTGAAAGAACTTGGCTGCAAATATGTGATTGTTGGCCATTCTGAACGCAGAGGTTTTTTAAATGAAACAGACGCCATGATTAATAAAAAAATTCAGATTGTTTTAAGCCATAATATAATCCCTATATTATGCATTGGAGAAAATTTAGAACAAAGAAATGACAATTTAACTGCCAAAATATTGCGCGATCAGCTTCTGGAAGATTTAAAAATAATTGATTTTAAAAATAATCAGCAAATAATAATAGCTTATGAACCAATTTGGGCAATTGGTACTGGGCATGAGGCAACTACTGATCAAGTTAATGAAGCAGTAATAATTATTAAGAGTCAACTTGCGAAACTATATCCAAATAAAGATATTGAAAAAAGTTTTAAAATTTTGTATGGAGGCAGTGTTGATGAAAACAATGTTGAGTCATTTTTAGATCTAGATGTAATTGACGGATTTTTAGTTGGAGGTGCAAGCGCTAATAAAGTCCATTTTATTAAATTATTAAATAAAATTAAAAATTAATTATATAAAAATTTCAAATATTAAATACCTAATTCGTAAATATTAATTTAAATATTCTATTAGGAATTTAACATTAGGATTTAGATAATTTAATTAGAGGTATGTTTATCACTCCAAAAAAATATTTTCAAAAATCAAGAGAGCAGAAATTTGCAATCCCTGCCTTTAATATTTATAATCTTGAAACAGTTTTAGGGGTTTTAAGAGCTGCAAAAAAACTTAAATCGCCAGTTATTATTGCAGTTTCAGAAAGCAATATCAGATATGCCGGATTAAACGCGGTTTATAGTACTGTTGAGGGAATTATAAAAGATATTGACAAAAACCTACCGGTTATATTACATTTAGACCATGGTTCAGATTTTAATTTAATCAAAGATTGCATTGAAGTTGGTTTTAATTCCATCCAGATTGACGCTTCAAAATATAAGTTGAACAAAAATATTCAAATTACAAAACAAGTAGTTGAATACGCTCATAAATATAAGATTTTTGTTGAAGGAGAATTAGGAGCAATGCAAGGCGGACATGGAATTGTAAGCGGACTTTTTAAAGGTAAAATACCTTTGGCAGATATTAATGAAATAAAGCAATTTATTAAAGAAACTAATATTGATTCGTTGGCGCCGGCAGTTGGAACCGTTCATGGAATGTTTAAAAATGAAAAAATTGATTTTAAGCTTTTAAAACAAATCAGGAAGGAAACAAACAAATATCTGGTATTGCACGGTGGGTCAGGCGTACCAGTATCACAGATTAAGAAAGCAGTTAAAGCAGGAATAAATAAAGTCAATATTGGAACAGAAATCAAGGTGGCTTTTACAAATACAATCAGGGATGTTAGTATTAAGAATAAAAATGAAACTGATCCAAGGAAAATTTTAATTCCGGCAATTGATAAAGTCGAGCAGGTTTCCTTGAAAGTTATAAAGATTTTAAATAGCCAAAATAAAATTTAGCTGATAACTAACTGAAATTTGTTAAATTTATATGTTAAATACAATACTTATTATTATAATTGCATTATGTCTGGGAGGGATTATTTTTATTGTAATAAAAAAGATGTCGCATATAGCAGTGATAGATGTGGCTACTATACCTGAAGAAAAAGAAAAGAAAGTGCAAGAACAAATCATTGCTAAAAGAGCAAAAGAAAAGGCAACCAAATATTTTGTTTTTATAAAAAAAATTGTAAAGCCGGTTATAATTGGAATCCAGAAAGGATTTTCACTGCTTTTTGACAAATTAAAAAATCTTGAAGATAAATATAAAATAAAAAAAGAGCCGGTTACAAGGGAAGAAATTATTAGCCTTGAACAAAAGATTAAAAAATTAATAGAGGATGCTGAAGAATATATAAAACAAGAAGAATACGGAGAAGCAGAAAAGAAATATATAGAAGCAATCAGCTTGGACGATAGCAATACCGAGGCATTTAAGGGTCTTGGTAATGTATATATGTTTAAAAAGGATTACGAACAAGCTGAGGAGACTTATAAATATATTTTAAAATTAGATCAAAAGGATGAGAAAATAGAAAAAGAAGAAGGCGCTGAGCAAGATAAAAAAGCGGCTATTCATTATTATGATCTTGGCCTTGTAAGGAAAGAAATGGGAAAGATTAAACAAGCAAAAGAGGATCTTATAAAAGCCCTAAGATTAGAACCAAATAATCCAAAATATCTTGACTTTTTGATAGAATTGTGTATAATATTAGGAGACAAGGATGATGCAAAAATGTACATTGCAAAGCTCAAAGAAGTAAATCCTGATAATAGTAAAATAGAAGAATATAAAGCTAAAGTAAAAGATATATAATAGTATGATAAAGATGTAATATTTGTAGTGAAAGCTTCAATAGCTTTTTTTAGTTTATAATGGCAAACGCCAGGATAGCTCAATGGTAGAGCAGCGGTTTTGTAAACCGTTGGTTGGGGGTTCGAGTCCTCTTCCTGGCTCACAGGTTTAGGGGTTCGTCCCGAGATAAACTCGGGACGCTCCGGGTTTATCCCGGAGCGAGTCCTCTT
>JAFGMD010000037.1 GCA_016927685.1 Candidatus Falkowiibacteriota bacterium | reverse complement strand
TAATAATTTATAAAAAAATTATGAAAAAAACAGTAATTATTTTTTGTATAATTTTGGCTATCATAATTATAGGGATTGTTGGTTATTATTTATTTTTTGCTGGTGAAGAAAAATATTCTTCGCCTTTAGGCTTAAGTTTTGAATATCCGGCAACTTCAGCGGGCAGATCTGAATTAGCAACATCTGGCGTGCAAAAAATAAAAGTAAAGGAAACAGCTACAAACGATGGTTCACAAATTAGTATTGGTACAGAATCTTCAATAAATAATGGGGTTGGTGATATAACGATAGAGATTCACAAAATTCCCCAAGATAAAACCGCAGAGGTATATGCTAAGGAATTGACTGATAAAATAATAGGTACTTGTAGTTATAATATTATTAAAAAGCAGATAAGTAATTATGTTTCTTTTGAGCCAATGGAGGCTAATCAGGAAGGCTGTTTTGTGGGTCTTATAATACCAACTTATAATCAATATAGTACGAGAACGGATTTATTGATTAATTTTTATTGGGTACCAGATCCATTTTTAAACCAGCAAGAAATTGATAATATAATTGCTTCAATTTCTGTGAAATAAGGTATTTTTATAATATTAAGCTAGTAGATTTATCTACTAGCTTTTTGTTTTTTTAGGGTAGATTTAGGGCTTTATTTTTTTCTGACTTTATGCTAAAATGTTAATGACAAAGTGATTAACTTTGTTTTATTATTAATACTTAAATACTCAAATATGACCATTTTTTGGTTGGGCCAATCAGCCTTTAAAATTCAGGATAAAGAAGTAACTGTGGCCATTGATCCCTATGGCGAAATAGGTCTGAAAATGCCCAAATTTAATGCGGAAGTGTTATTAATCTCTCATGATCACGATGATCATAACAATAAAGATGCCATTAAAGGGGATCCTTTTTTAATTGATGGGCCAGGGGAATATGAAGTAAAAAATGTCTTTGTTTATGGCATCCCAGCATATCATGATGACAAAGAAGGGGCAGAGCGGGGCAAGGTTACAATGTATTTAATTGAGATAGATGGCGTTAAAATTGCCCACTTGTCAGATTTTGGGCAAAAGAGCTTAACTAACGAGCAATTAGAATTATTAGAAGGTATAGATATTTTATTAATTCCCGTAGGCGGACATTTTACTATTGATGGCGAAGAGGCAGCTAAAATTGTCAGTCAGTTGCAGCCACGCATTGTTATTCCTATGCATTATAAAATTCCGCATCTGAATATAAAACTTGATCCAGCGGACGATTTTTTGAAAGAATTTGGCGTGACAAATCCGGAGAAGATGGATAAATTAAAAATTAGCAAGAAAGATTTGCCTCAAGAAGAAACTAAAGTTATTCTTCTTACGCCTGCATAATTATTTTTATGGTTAAAAAGAAAAAGAAAAAAATTAAATTAAAAAAAGTAAAGGCAAGTAAAAAAAGAATAAAGAAGTCCGTTAAAAAGCTGCCGGAAAATGTTTTTGGTCAGCAAATAGAAATTCAGCAGGAAGTTGTGCCAATAGTTGAAGTAGTAGAGAATGAAAATGAGATTGAAAGGCAAAGGGAAATTATCAGAAATATTTTAACAGAACCCGAAACAGAGTCTGAAAAAGTAGAAGAGGAGGAAATTTTTGAATGTATATCAATGGAACCTGAAGTTGAATACGAAGATCATGAAATTCCTCAAAAGGATTTAAGCCAAAGACAAAAAGTAATATTAATGTATGTCGCCATTGCTTCTATAATGTGCTTTATTGTCTTTTTTTGGTTAATCAGCGCAAAAAATTCCTTAGGACATGGTTTTCAAAAACAAACTGAAGACGAGGGCTTGTCAGCCATCATAAATGAGGTAGGGATTGGCATAAATAATTTTAGCGATATCATTGATGCTCAGAAGAAACAGCTTTCAGATTTTACGGCTGAAGCAACAGATATAATTATTCAGGAGCAATTAAAAAATGAAGTAGCAAATAAGTTAAAAGAGCAATTGCAGAATTCAAATTCAAATTTAAATACTAATCAATAGACATAATATGGTCGCGAAGAAAAGCAGTAAAAAATTAAAAAAGATTTCTGAAAAAAAATCAGCCAGTGATAAAATGGCGATGGGCGCTAAAGACAAAACTCTTGCTGAAGTAAGTCATATTGAGGAAAGATCTCTGGTTGATGAAATGCAAGAGTCGTATTTAGATTATGCCATGTCAGTTATTGTGGCGCGTGCTCTGCCAGACGTACGCGACGGTTTAAAACCAGTTCATCGCAGGATTTTATATGCTATGTGGGATGTTGGCCTTAAACCTTCTGCCAAGTTCAGAAAATCTGCAACTATCGTCGGTGAAGTTTTGGGTAAATACCATCCTCATGGCGATACCTCAGTTTATGATTCCATGGTCAGAATGGCCCAGGATTTTTCCATGCGTTATCCATTGGTCTGGGGTCAGGGCAACTTTGGTTCAATGGACGGTGATTCTGCCGCTGCTTATCGTTACACAGAAGCTAAATTAAAAGGGATTGCTGAGGAAATGCTTTTAGATATTGAAAAAGATACTGTAAATTTTGTGCCAAATTTTGACGGGTCTCATAACGAGCCATTAGTTTTACCGGCAAAATTGCCCAACTTGCTTTTAAATGGCACTATGGGTATTGCTGTTGGTATGGCCACCGATATTCCACCTCATAATTTAACAGAATTATGTGATGGTATTACATATTTAATTGATAATCCCAAGGCCAATGTTGAAGATTTAATGAAATATATTAAGGGTCCTGATTTTCCAACGGGCGGTATTATTTATGATATTAAAGAGATTCAACGAGCTTATGCGACAGGCAAGGGTGCGATTGTCATGCGCGCCAAGGCCGAGATTATTGAAGATAAAAGTGGTAAATTTAAAATTATAGTTTCAGAAATCCCATATCGCGTCAATAAAGCGGAATTGATTGAAAAAATTGCTGAATTAGTGCGCGATAAAAAAATAAAAGATATTAAGGACTTGCGTGATGAATCTTCTAAAGAAGGCGTAAGAATTGTAATTGAACTTAAAAAAGATTCTTATCCCAAGAAAATTTTGAATCAGCTATATAAATTAACTTCATTACAAGATACCTTTCATGTCAATGCGCTGGCTTTAATCGATGGTTTACAGCCTAGGGTCTTAACTTTAAAAATGATTTTGGAAGAATATGTTAAGCATCGCGAAGTGGTAATAAAGCGCAGGACTGAATTTGAATTGAGAAAAGCCAAAGAGCGCGCGCATATCTTAGAGGGATTGGTTAAAGCTTTGAATAATATTGATGCTGTTATTTCTACAATCAAGAAATCAAGAGATAAAGATGAGGCCAGAGTAAATTTAATGAAGAAGTTTAAATTTACAGAAATTCAGGCCACTGCCATTTTGGAAATGAGGTTACAACAATTGGCCAATTTGGAAAGACAAAAATTAGTCGATGAATTAAAAGAAATTAAAAAATTAATTGAAGAATTGGAGGGCATTTTAAAATCAAGAACAAAAATTTTGAATATAATTAAAAAAGATTTAGCGCAGTTGAAGGAAAAATATGGCGATGAGCGCAGGACAGAAATCGTTAAATCACCAGTTGGTGAATTTTCCGTTAAAGATTTGATTCCTAATGAGCCCACTATAATTGTGGTGACTCGCGACGGCTATATCAAGCGTATGCCGCCAGAAACTTTCAAGACACAGGCGCGCGGAGGCAAGGGCGTAATGGGTTTGACTACTAAAGAAGAAGATATTGTGGAACATTTCTTTACCACAAATACACATGCTGACTTGTTATTCTTCACTACAAGTGGCCGTGTTTTTCAATTAAAAGCCTTTGAAGTACCGCAAGCTGCTAGAACTGCGAAAGGGCAAGCATTAGTTAATTTTTTGCAATTGGCACCGCATGAAAAAGTAACATCTGTTTTAGATTTAGCTAACTTGACCGGCTATAAATATCTGGTTTTGGTGACTAAAAAGGGTTTAATCAAGAAGGTTGATATAGCTGAAATTACTAAAGTCAGAAAAAGCGGCTTAATTGCCATTAAATTAAAATCTGGCGATGTTCTGCTTTGGGCAAAGCCCTCAACTGGTGCTGATGAAGTTGTTTTGGTTACCAATGATGGCATGTCAGTGCGTTTTCCAGAAAAGGGCATTAGGCCGATGGGCAGAGCAGCAGCTGGTGTAAGAGGCATTAGATTAAAAGGCGCTGACTTTGTGGTACGCATGGATATTAATGAGAAGGGTATTAAAGATGCCAATTTAGATTTACTAGTTGTGATGAAAAATGGTTATGGCAAAAGATCGGGCATTAATTCTTATAGATTGCAGAGTAGGGGCGGAACAGGCATTAAGACAGCCAAGATTACTGAAAAGACGGGTAAAATTATTGGCGCACGCTTGATAAATAATAAAGATTTGGATAGAGATATGATTATTATTTCCGAAAAGGGCCAGGTTATTAGATTGCCATTAAAAACTGTGAGTAGATTGGGCCGTGCTACTCAAGGTGTACGTTTAATGAGCTTTAAGGAAAAAGGTGATAAAGTGGCAAGCATAACATTGGTTTAAATAATATTGACAATTTTGATAAATAGTATACAATTACTTAATTCCTAATTACTAATTCCTAATAGCTAAACATTATGTCAGTCCCAGCGAAAAGACGACCTAGTAGTTCAAAAAGACGAAGAGCTGCCCACTTTGCTATCCAAGCAACGCGAACTTCATCTTGTCCTAAATGCGGTAAGCAGATTTTACCTCATTGTGTTTGTCCATTTTGCGGATCATACAAGGGTAAGGAATATTTGAAATCAAAATTGGATAAAAAAGAAGAAAAAAGATTAAAAAAACAGAAAGCTCAAGCGGCAGAAAAACAAAATAAATAAATAAAACATCTATGAGTAATCGTCATCTTTCCCGCACTATTGCTATGCAAACTTTATATGAATGGGATTTTAATGGTCAGAAAGAAAAAGATTTAAATAATCTTTTAACTTATAATTTAGCTGAATTTGCGCCAGGATTTGATGACAAGGGATTTGCCCAGCATTTAGTTGAGGGCGTTTTTAAAAATATTAAAGAGATTGATGAGTTAATAAAAAAATATGCCACAGAATGGCCGTTAGAGCAAATAACAGTCGTTGACCGCAATATTTTAAGAATTGGTATATTTGAATTAAAAATGGATCCAGAAATACCTTCAAAGGTAGCGATTAACGAGGCCATTGAGGTGGCCAAGGCCTTTGGAGGGGAATCATCTGGTAAATTCGTCAATGGTGTTTTAGGTGCGCTTTATAAAGAAATGGAAACTAAAGGACAAATTAAGGAATAATTTATTTGGCAAATGGCTTATGGCATATAGCAAATAACTATCGGCCATAAGCTATTAGCTATTTGCTAATATTATGAAAGATTTTGCCAAGCTAGAAAAAAAATTAAAATATAAATTTGAAAACAAGGATTTATTAAAACAGGCAGTTGTGCACCGGTCTTATTTAAATGAGCATCCTGAATTCGAATTACCGCACAATGAACGCTTGGAATTTTTAGGCGATGCGGTCTTGGAATTAGTTGTAACAGAATATCTTTACAAAAATTATCCCAATCCAGAAGGCGAGCTTACCAATTGGCGCGCTGCTTTAGTTAATGCTAAGATGCTTTCGGAAATTGCCAAGGATTTAGGCATTGAAAGCTATTTATATTTAAGTAAAGGCGAGGCCAAAGATGTTAATTCTAAAGCTCGTCAGATTATTTTGGCTAATGCGATGGAAGCGGTAATTGGCGCGGTTTATTTGGATAAGGACTATGTAGCAGCCAAGAAACTTATTGAAAAAGAAATTATTGTTAAGTTACCTGATATTTTGAAAACAAAAGCTTACCAGGACCCTAAAAGTCGGTTTCAGGAAATTGCCCAGGAGCGAGTTGGTATTACGCCGTCATATAAAGTGCTGGAAGAATCAGGGCCTGATCATGCTAAACAATTTGTGATTGGCGTTTTTCTAAAAAAGGAATTAGTTGGCAAAGGTGAAGGTTCCAGCAAACAGGAAGCGCAGGTTCATGCAGCGGAAGAGGGATTAAAAAATAAAAATTGGGAATAAAAAAGACAAACCGTCTTTGAGTCATTCAGAGCGAAGCGTGGAATCTATGAAGTTCTGGATTCTTCACTGCGTTCTGAATGACGGTTTGTCTTTTTTATTTCTTATAAGGTTTTGGTGGATTTTTAAAGGTTATTTCTGGCGTTTTATTATCAATAACATCTTTGGGGATGCCCAGCTCTCGCTCATAAATTTTATCAGCTGCGCAAAAGAGCGCATCTTCCCACTTCAGCCCCAATTTGATAACGGCATTTTTTACATCTGCCTCATTATTACTTTCTATTTCTAAAAGCGGTTTAAGACCTGGCCAGGTATCAATGCAAATTTCCGCATTATCCAAATGCCAAATTTCTCGCAAATTTTCCTGATAAGATTTTTGTTTGGCGCCAATTGATTCAAGGAATTTTATGCCTTCATCAAAATTATCAATTATCAATTGAACTTCTTTTTGGTCTGTTATTTTATCGCCTGTAATCTTTTTTAAAGACATGGTAATCTTATCTCCCTCGTCACGTACGCGTAGCCAGGCATTGCCAATATCTTTGGGTGGATGAAAAGGCATTCTTTTCATTAAAAATTCTGGCCGCATCAATTTTGCTCCGACTTTTTTTAGGATTTGGCGGATTTGCTCCTTATCAACTGGATAATAAGTAGCTTCGTATTCTATGTTCATATTATATTTTGCTTAAAAATTCTTTTTTAACTTTTTTAAAAATGTTAGAAATATTTTTACCCTTTCCTTCTTTTATAAATTTTTTAGCGCATAAAAATGTTTCAGCAGCCTTTTCCTTTGGAATGCCCATAAAAATTGCTTGCTCCTGATAAACATTAAAATCCGGCTTTCTTTTGTAACAATTTTGGAAATAATTGTACCAACTGTCGATTAAATTCATCGGTTCATTATTCGCGTTAAAACGGTATGTTAAATGCGGTAAAATTTTTGACCAATCCGTATTTTGCCAAAAATAAAAATCCTCTATCATTTTAACGGCAGTAACCTTGATCCAAATTTTTAAATTTTTCATGTGTATTTTATTGTAGTGATGGCCTAGGGCCACTAGATCAAGATTAGGCAGGGCTAGTTTGTCATACCAAAGATGAACTTGCCAGCCCAGCAAAAAATCATCATCGATTTGTTTTATTTGTCCTAAAGGTATTCTAGCATCAGCATGTGTTTTTTCTCTTGGAATTTTTGTTATATAACGAGAATCCGGGTAAAGAACGCCCGAAAAATATTTGTTTAAATCCTTTATTTTAAAATTATTTTTTATTTCATTGGCAAAAGCCAAATGAGTAGCTTGGAATGACATAGGATATGAATTATCTGCCTGCCGGTAGGCAGGCGAATATATACTAATATACGAATTTTTTTAAAATAAAACAAATACATTTGGGTCAATAATATTGACAAAATAATACAAATGCGATATAGTTATTAATTAAAAGATTGTAGTTTGAAAACCCGCGCCTGACGGAATCAGGTAATTGGCGAGTCCCGCGACGCGGGAAGAGCCACCAACCGTCCGCCAGAGGCGGACAAAAAAGGAGGACCGAAATGAAAAAAGCGGTAAGCCTTGTGCAAACGCCATTGTCAGAAATTTTCGCAACGCTGGAGGTTTTGGACAAGCTTGGGGTTACGGGAAAAGATTTGGTGAAAATTCGCAGAGACAAGAGGAAGGCCAAACAGATTGCCGAACTCATCATGTCGGGCAAGAAATCGGACAAGAAAGTAGCCACCGGCATCTACAAAGTTGTGGTGAACTACGGCGAGACCTTGGCCCAGATAATTAAAGCCGGAAATTACGACTGGGTCGATGGCGACATCAATAATAAGCACTTTCCTACCCAGGGAACCGGTCAGCACGAAGTTAAACTGGTTCTGGTCCATCTCGATCAGGATGCAACAACTAAGGAAGCACTGGAACATCTGAACTCCCTGGGACTTGAGCCGGCAAAAGTAGAGCATCTGCTCGCTCTGGGTGTGGAATATCCGAATGTTTTTCAGGAGTTTCCGATTATTGCTCTCGGGTCCGTCTGGGTCGATGGCGATGGCAATCGCCGCTACCCGTATCTGGACTGTGAGATCGGGCCCGAGCTCAGCCTCAGCTGTGACGATGATGACAATCAGTGGCATTATAATTGGCGTTTTCTTGCGCTGGGCGAATAATGGCTCTTGGACGCTTGGACTTTTTGTTCTTTCGGATCCTTGGACACTTACCCCTCACCTTTTCTTTGAAAAGGTGAGGGGTTTTTCTTTT
>JAFGMD010000002.1 GCA_016927685.1 Candidatus Falkowiibacteriota bacterium | reverse complement strand
GACTTTTTTTGAATAAACCCCTAAAATAAGAATACAAAATAATTTAATGTTAATAATTAATTTGTGAGGAATATTATCAGCGCTTGGCTCGTGGCTGCGAAGCACAGCTGATTGCCTTGACTGATATTTTTTTATTTTATGCCAACAATTAGTCAATTAGTTAAAAAAGGTCGCAAAATTATTAAGCGCAAATCAAAAACTCCAGCTCTGGAGTCTGTTTTTGATACTATCAGAAGAAAAAGAACAAATTTGCCCAAGGGCTGCGCTTTTAAACGTGGTGTTTGCGTTAAAGTAACAACAATGACGCCAAAAAAGCCAAATTCTGCATTGCGTAAAATTGCCAGAGTTCGCCTTTCTAATGGTATGGAAGTAACTGCTTATATTCCAGGCGAAGGCCATAATCTGCAGGAACATTCCATAGTTATGATTCGTGGCGGTAGAGTAAAGGATTTGCCAGGCGTTCGTTATCATATAGTGCGTGGTCGTTACGATACGCAGGGAGTTGAAAATAGAAAGCGTGGTCGTTCGCTTTATGGCGTAAAAAGACCAAAAGGCGGTGCAGTGAAAGCTGCGCCTGTAGCGCCAGCTGCACCTGCTGCTAAATAATTTGTTAGAACAAATAATATATGAGAGGAAAAAAAGCATTTAAAAGAGAAATACAACTAGATCCAAAATTTAGAAATTTACAGATATCTAAATTTATCAATTATTTAATGAGAAGGGGCAAAAAATCAGTGGCACAAAGTATTGCCTATGATTGTTTTGATATAATTTCCAACAAAACCAAACAAGATGCTTTGAGTATTTTTGAGCAAGCTATTAGAAATGTCAGCCCATCTTTAGAGGTTCGTGGCCGTAGAATTGGCGGCGCCAATTATCAAATACCCTTTCCAGTAAGGCCAGAAAGAAAGTTCGCTTTAGCTTGCCGTTGGATTATTGAGTCAGCCAGCAAGCGAAAAGGCCGCACAATGGCTGATAAATTATCGCAGGAAATTATAGATGCTGCACAAGGAATTGGCGATGCTTATAAGAAAAAAGAAGATGTGCATAAAATGGCTGAAGCCAATAGGGCTTTTGCGCATTTTGCCAGATATTAATTTATTATTTAAATTTTTTAAATTACTATGCCAAGAGAATATCCACTAGAAAGAACAAGAAATATTGGGATTATGGCTCATATTGACGCAGGTAAGACAACCGTTACCGAGCGCGTTTTATTTTATACAGGCAAAAAGCATAAAATTGGCGAGGTTCATGAAGGCGCAGCCGAAATGGATTGGATGGAACAGGAAAAAGAAAGAGGCATTACTATCACTTCAGCAGCTACTACATGTTTTTGGAAAGACCAGCGTATTAATATAATTGATACGCCGGGCCATGTTGATTTTACTGTTGAAGTGGAGCGTTCTTTGCGCGTTTTGGATGGAGCTGTTGCAGTATTTGATGGATCGCAAGGCGTAGAACCGCAATCTGAAACAGTTTGGCATCAGGCCTCAAAATATAATGTGCCCAGAATCGCTTTTGTTAATAAAATGGATAAATTGGGAGCTGATTTTTATATGAGTTTAAATTCAATTCAAGAGCGCTTATCGCCCCATGCCGTGGCTACCCAACTGCCTATAGGTGCAGAAGAAAGTTTCGCAGGTGTTATTGATTTGCTTTTAAGAAAAGCTTTTAAGTTTTCTGGTGATCATGGACAAGTAATTGAAGAAATTCCTATTCCAGAAAATATGAAAGAAAAAGTTGAGGAATACAGAAAGATATTAATGGAAAGGGTCGCTGAGAATGATGAAGTATTGCTTAATAAATATTTAGCTGGCGAAGAATTAGATATTAATGAGGTTAAGAAAGTAATAAGAAAAGCTACTACTACTAGCGATTTTCATCCAGTTTTGGCAGGTTCAGCCCTGAAAAATGTTGGCGTCCAACTGGTTCTAGATGCAGTCGTTGATTATCTACCGTCTCCATTGGATGTGCCCCCTATTAAGGGTAAAAATCCTGATACTGGCGAGGAAGAGTCGAGAAAAGTATCAGACGAAGAGTCATTTACTGCTTTAGCTTTTAAAATTGCCACAGACCCTTTTGTGGGCAAACTAACTTTTATAAGAGTATATGCCGGGGTTTTAAAAGCAGGTTCGTATTTATTAAATACTAATACCGGTGAGCGTGAAAGAATAGGACGAATAGTTAGAATGCATGCAAATCACAGAGAAGATGTTGAAGAGGTATATGCAGGCGAAATCGCGGCAGCCATTGGTTTAAAAAATACTAAAACAGGCGATACTCTATGCGATGAGAAAAAGCCAATCGTTTTGGAACAAATCATTTTTCCAGAGCCAGTTATTTCTGTGGCAATTGAGCCAAAAACAAAAGTTGATCAGGAAAAAATGGGCACTGCTTTACAAAAACTTGCTGAAGAAGACCCAACTTTTAAAATTTCTACTAACGAAGAAACTTTGCAGACAATTATTGCGGGTATGGGCGAATTACACCTTGATATTATTGTTGACCGCATGAAAAGAGAGTTTAAGGTTGAAGCTAACGTAGGTGCTCCCCAGGTCGCTTATAAAGAAACTATTAAGGGGACTGCTGAAGCTGAAGGGAAATATATTCGTCAGACCGGAGGTCATGGACAATATGGACATTGTTGGTTACGCGTTGAACCACGCGATCGCGGCGCTGGATTTGAATTTGTTGATGAAATAAAGGGAGGTGTTATTCCAAGAGAGTTTATTCCTCCAATTCAAAAAGGCGTTAAAGAGGCGACCACAAAAGGTGTCTTAGCTGGTTATCCAGTTGTCGATATCAAAGTCGCAGTTTTTGATGGTTCTTACCATGAAGTTGATTCGTCAGAAATAGCTTTTCATATTGCTGGTTCCATGGCTTTTCAGGAAGCAGCAAAAAAAGCCGGTTTAGTATTATTAGAGCCAATAATGAAGGTTGAGGTAGTTACGCCAGAACAGTTTATGGGCGATGTAATTGGTGATTTGAATGCTAAGAGAGCTCAAATAAATGAGTTATCTGATAGAAACAAGATGAAGATTATCAGAGCTTTAGTTCCATTAGCAGAAATGTTTGGTTATGTCACATCCTTGCGTTCTTTAACTCAGGGTCGAGCGACATCTACCATGGAATTCGATCATTATGCGGCAGTTCCGGGCAATGTGGCTCAGCAGATTGTTGAGGGAAAAAAGAAGTAAATACATAATATTTTCTTGACATAATTTTTCTTTTTCGCTAAGATTAGATATAGTTTGCTGAAAGCATTTATGAAAAACTTTAAACGAATATTAGAATTAATTAGAAAAACAGGGGATAGATTTATATTTGAAGACGAGGATGGGCAAATTTTCGTTATTATGGACATTGATGATTACGAAGGAATTGTTTTACAAAATAGCCAGGTTTCTGATCTTACAGAGAAAGAATTATTAAATAAGATTAATAAAGATATTGCTGTGTGGCGCGATTTGCAGAAAGTTAAGGATCTGGATGAAGATTGGCAAAATTTGGCTGAAGATAATGGAAAAGACATATCCGAAGACCAATATTATCTAGAGCCAACTGAAGACGAGGAATAAGTGGAGAAATTGTTGATTTCTGGGTCTTGCCAAATCTGGAATTTATGTTATAATTAGCAAAGTAAATTATTAATGAATAAATTTAATTTATCGGAATCGGCTGGATAAAACTCTGCCTAAGCAGAGGCCGTTTCTAGGGAGTTTATTAATTCTATGGCCGAAAAATTTGAACGCACAAAACCCCATGTTAATGTAGGAACAATTGGTCATGTTGACCATGGCAAAACCACATTAACTGCAGCTATTTTAAAGTACATGATAGCTAAGGGCATGAAGGCTCAAGATAAATCTGTTGATCAGATTGATAATGCGCCAGAAGAAAAAGCGCGCGGTATTACTATTAACACCGCTCATGTTGAGTATGAAACAAATAAGAGACATTATGCTCATATTGATTGTCCTGGTCATGCTGATTACATTAAAAACATGATTACAGGCGCCGCTCAAATGGATGGCGCAATTTTGGTTGTAGCTGCTACAGATGGTCCAATGCCTCAAACAAGAGAGCACATTCTTTTAGCAAGGCAGGTGGGCGTGCCGGCAATTATCGTCTTCTTAAACAAGGTTGATCAGGTTTCTGATCCAGAATTAATTGGTTTAGTTGAAGATGAAATTCGCGAACTTTTAACAAAATATGAATATCCTGGCGATAAGACCCCGATTATTCGTGGTTCTGCTTTAAAAGCATTAGAAAATCCAAAAGGCGATGATGCAAAATGCATTCAAGAGCTTTTAGATGCTCTTGACACCTTTATTCCAGAACCCGTTCGTGAAACCGATAAACCATTTTTAATGCCAATTGAAGATATTTTTTCAATTGAAGGTCGCGGCACTGTCGTGACTGGCAGGATTGAAAGAGGCAAGATTAAATTAAATGAAGAAGTAGAAATAGTTGGCATAAAAGACACTCAAAAATCAGTTATTACTGGCATTGAAATGTTTAATAAATCATTGGACGAGGGCCAGGCTGGCGATAATGCAGGCTTACTGTTACGCGGTACAAAAAAAGAAGAAGTTGAGAGAGGCCAAGTAATTGCAAAACCAGGCAGTATTACTCCGCACACTGAATTTGAATGTGAAATTTACGTATTAACCAAAGAAGAGGGCGGCAGACATAAACCGTTTTTCAAGGGCTATAAACCACAATTTTATTTAAGAACAACCGATGTTACAGGTGACGTTTTAGAAATATTGGGTGGGGCTGAAATGGTTATGCCTGGCGATACAGTTCAGTTAAAAGTTAAATTGATTTCTCCAATTGCCTTAGAAGAAAAACAAAGATTTGCTATCAGAGAAGGCGGGAGAACAGTGGCTTCTGGCGTTATTACAAAAGTAATAGCTTAAATAGATAGAGTCCTCTCCCCTTAGATGGGGAGAGGACTTTTAGTCCGATTATTAAAGTTTTGTTTATTAAAAATTATATAAAGCATAAATTACATGTCTGAAAAGACCAAAACTAAAGAAAAGAAAGAGGAAAAGCAAAGGATTAGGATTAAAATCCGGGCTTATGATCATAAAATTATTGATCAATCTGCCAAGACAATCGTAGATACGGCACGCAGGACAGGCGCCCAGATTATTGGCCCTGTGCCATTGCCTGTTGAAAAGAAAAAATATACTGTCTTGAGTTCAACATTTGTGCATAAGAATTCTCGCGATCAATACGAGATGAGAATTCATAAAAGATTGATTGATATTGTAGAGCCCACGGCCTCTACCGTTGATTCATTAATGAGTTTGAATCTTCCAGCGGGCGTGGATGTTGAAATTAAGATGTAAAGCTAAAGCTTGACATAATGTTAAATTTTAGCTAAAATATTTTTATAAATTAATTTGTAGATTTAAAATAATTATAAAAAATATAAAGAAAGTTTCTTTTTTAAGAACAACCTCTATATTTTTTAAAATTATCAAGGAGATAAAAAAGCTAAAAAATCCAGTTAAAAACTAAACTTCGCAAGTTCGAGTTTTTATATATTTATTAAAGTCTGGATTTGGCTAAGCCAGATTTTTTATTTCCAAAAATGCTAGTAATTATGAAATTCATTTTAGGAAAAAAAATAGAAATGACGCAAAAATTTATGCCTGACGGCACAGTTGTGCCAGTTACAGTAGTAAATGCAGGGCCTTGTTTTATTTCGCAAATAAAAAACATTGATAAAGATGGGTATGCAGCGGTGCAGATTGGATATGGAGAAAAAAAGAAACTAAATAAAGCGCAAACCGGACATTTAAAGGGTTTGAATAATCTAAGAAATTTAGTAGAATTTGATATTGCAGCTGACAAAGTCACTTATGAAAAAGGCCAAATAATCACCGTAGGAGTGTTTGCTAAGGGCGATATCGCTAATGTAATTGGCGTTTCAAAAGGCAAAGGTTTTCAAGGCGTTATCAAAAGACACGGTTTTCATGGCCACAATAGAACTCATGGCACCAAGGATCAAGAGAGGCGTTCTGGTTCGGTCGGTTCCATAGAACCAGGACATACGTTTAGAGGCACAAGAATGAGTGGGAGAATGGGCGGTGGTCAAGTAACAATTAAAAATTTAGAAATTATTGATATTGACGAAAAGAATAATTTACTTTTTATTAAAGGGGCGATTCCGGGATGCAGGAACGGTTTAGTCGAAATAATCGCTCCAGGCGAAATGAAATTGGAAAAAGAAGAAAAAAATATTAAAGACGAAGAAAAGCCAGTTGAAAAAAAAGAAGAGATTAAGCCAGGGGTAGAAAAAAAAGAAGAAGTTAAACAAGAAGCCGAGGCGCAGTAAGCAGAAGCTAAATAATTTTTTATGGCAAAAGTTAAAGTATACAATTTAGATGGTAAAGAAGTAGAACAATTGGAGTTAGACCCAAAAATTTTTGAAATTGAGGCAAATCCCGCCTTAGTTCATCAGGTTATAGAAGTCCAAAGGGCTAATTCAAGATTAAAACTTGCTCATACTAAAACCAGAGGTGAAGTCCGCGGTGGTGGCAAAAAGCCATGGCGACAAAAAGGCACGGGTCGCGCTAGACACGGTTCAATTCGTTCTCCATTATGGATCGGCGGCGGTATTACTTTTGGCCCACGCAATGAGAGAGAATATGGCAAAAAAATTAATAAAAAAATGAGGAAAAAAGCTTTATTTATGACTTTATCTGATAAAGTGAAAGAAAAATGTTTTATTGTAGTTGATAATTTGACATTGCCGGAAATTAAAACCAAGAAATTTTATGCAATTTTGGAGAAATTGCCCATGAAAGGCATTTCTTCAACATTAGTAGTTTTAAAAGCCAAGGATGAAAATATTAATAAATCAGCCAGAAATATTAAAAAGGTTAAAACCATTTTGGCTGATAGCCTAAATGTTTACGATATCTTAAAATACAATTTTTTATTAATAGATAAAGAAGGCGTTCAAAAGATAATTGATACTTATAAGCAATAAATATATGGGATTTTTTGATAGATTTAAAAAAACTAAAGATGATAAAAAGAAGATTAAATCAGAAAAAGTAGAAAAGAAGAAAGAGACAACAACCATAAAGCCAAAGGCCGAGATTGGCGCCCCCATTTCCCTAAAAGCGAAAAAAGAAATTAAAACGAATAAAGTTCAAAAAGATGATACAAAAAATGCCTATAGGATTTTAATCGGGCCTGTGGTTACGGAAAAAGCTACTGATTTAGTTTCAGAAAATAAATATGAATTTGAGGTTGCTGATTGCGCAAATAAGATTGAAATCAAGAAAGCAATTAAAAGCGTGTATGGTTTTGAACCTCTTAACGTTAATATTGTTAAAGTCAGGGGTAAAAGAGCTAGCTACGGTCGAATTGAAGGCAAAAGAAAAAATTGGAAAAAGGCTATTGTTACGCTTAAAAAGGGTGAAAAAATTGAAATATACGAAGGAGTATAAATATTAAAATATGCCAGTAAAAGAATATAAATCAACAAGAGGTGGGAGGCGAAATTCAAGCGTGGATACGTTTGAAGATATTAGTGTTGCAAAACCTTACAAGAAATTAATTACTATAAAAAAGAAGACTGGTGGACGGAATGTTTATGGCAGAATCACAGTTAGACATATTGGAGGCGGTGCCAAGCAATTTATTAGAATAATTGATTTTAAGAGAGATAAATATGATATTTTAGGAACGGTAGCCACTATTGAATATGATCCAAATAGAAATGCGCGCATTGCCTTAATTTCATATGCTGATGGAGAAAAAAGATATATTATCGCCCCGACAGAATTAAAAGTGGGTGATAAAATTATTTCATCAAGAGCCAATAAAATAGAAATAAAGCCAGGCAATGCCATGCTTTTAAAAGATATTCCAGTCGGTTCTATGATTTATAATATTGAATTAACTCCAGGTAGGGGTGGACAGATAGTCAGAAGCGCAGGGTGTAGTGCACAATTAATGGCTTTAGAGGGCGATTATGCCTTAATAAAATTACCTTCGACTGAAATAAGAAAAGTTTTACAAAATTGTATGGCAACAATCGGTTCTGTTAGCAACCCAGAATCAATGACAATAGTATTGGGCAAGGCTGGCAGAAAAAGACATATGGGCGTTAAGCCAACAGTTCGTGGCAAAGTAATGAACCCAGTAGATCATCCCCATGGCGGTGGTGAAGGAAAACAGCCAATTGGTTTAAAATACCCCAAAACCCCCTGGGGGAAACACGCTTTGGGCGTTAAAACTCGTTCACCTAAAAAGTATTCAGATAGCTTTATTGTTTCACGCAGGAAAAAGAAAGTTTAAAAAGTAATTTATTAAATATATGGCAAGAAGTTTAAAAAAAGGCCCATACGTCAATGAAAAATTATTAAAGAAGATATCTGTTCTTAAACCAGGAGATAAAACAGTTATTAAAACCTGGGATAGGGCTTGTACTATTACTCCAGAAATGGTGGGTTTTAAAATAGGCGTACATAATGGTAAGGATCACATTATTGTTGATATTGTAGAGAATATGGTGGGCCATCGTTTGGGGGAATTTTCACCGACCAGAAAATTTATTAAACATGGCGGAAGAATGGCCAAAGAACAGGCAAAAGAGGCAGGCGCACCAATTGCCGCTTCAACAGCTGCTACTGTGGCCGCAGCTCCCATAAAGAAAGTTTAAATAATATATGCAAGTTAAAGCTAATTTAAATTTTTTAAGAATGTCGCCCAAGAAAGTTCGCTGGGTTGCTTCTTTAGTTCGAGGCATGAAGGTTGAACAAGCGCTTATCCAATTAGAATATTTAAACAAAGCAGCTGCCAAGCCAATTATTAAATTGATAAATTCAGCCATAGCTAATGCTTCACATAATTTTAATTTAAAAAAAGAAAATTTATATATTAAAGAGATTAAAACTGATATGGCTGGAGCGCTTAAACGTTGGGCACCAAAAGCACATGGTCGGGCGACTCCGGTATTGAAGCGGTTGTCTCATATCTCTTTAATTTTAGAAGAATTAGTACCAACTAAAAAGAAAGTGGGAGGTAAAGCTGCTAAGAAAAAGGAAGAAATTGTTAAAGTCAAATCATTAGAAGAAATTAAGCAAGCGCCAAAAAGTGAAAACTTATTAGTTAAAGAAAAAGAAGCAGTTAAGCCCGAAGGTCATGATAAAGAAATCAATAAAGAAATTATTGATGTAAGAATGGAGGGTAAGCATAGACATAAACAGCAAGAAGAAAAGCGCACGATGAAAAGAGCAAAGGGTTTTATTAAAAAAATATTCAGCCGCAAGGCCGGTTAATAAATAATATATGGGACACAAAGTTAATCCAAAAGTGATAAGATTAGGCATTACAAGAAGCTGGGATTCTAGATGGTTTTCTAGAAAAAGTTTTGGAATTTATTTAAAACAAGATGTTTTAATAAGAAAATTTTTAAAGGCCAAATTAAAAGATGCTGGCGTTGCAAAAATTGAGATAGAAAGATCTGGAGAAAATTTAAATATAATCATTAGGGCAGTCAAGCCGGGTGTGATTATCGGACGGGGTGGTATGGGGGTAGAGGCCTTAAAAAATGAAATAAAAGAAAAGATTTTAAATAAAAAAGATTTAAAGGTTTCAAATAAAATTAGCGTGAATGTTAACATTTTAGAAGTAGATAAGCCAAATTTAAATGCTCAAGTAGTCGTTGATGCTATGATTGCAGATATTGAAAAAAGAATAGCTTTTCGTAGAGTTATGAAACAAGCAATAAGTCGTGTAATGAGAGCTGGCGCAAAAGGTGTTAAAGTTTGGATCGGAGGCCGTTTAAACGGTGCGGAAATAGCTAGAACGGAAGTATTGTCAGAGGGGACAATTCCCCTACATACCTTAAGAGCAGATATAGATTATTGTCGAGGGGCGGCCATGACTATTTATGGAAAGATTGGAATTAAGGTTTGGATTTATCGTGGAGATATTTTTAATAAAGTAATAAATAAAAAATAAGATTTTAATATGTTAATGCCGAGAAAAGTAAAATTTAGAAAATGGCATAAAGGCAGAAAAAGAGGAAAGGGAGTTGCTGCAGTAGCCACTAAAGTTAGTTTTGGCAGTTTTGGTTTAAAATCAACCGAACATGCATGGATCACGGCCAGACAAATTGAAGCGGCAAGACGCGCAGTAACACATTTTTTGAAAAAAGGCGGCAGAGTTTGGATTAGAGTTTTTCCAGATAGGCCACGAACCAAAAAAGGCGCAGAAGTGCCCATGGGAGGCGGTAAAGGCGCCCCTGAATTTTTTGTAGCTGTAGTAAAACCAGGAACTGTTATTCTTGAAGTTGAAGGCGTAAATTTAGAAATAGCAAAAGAGGCCCTGAATCTAGCCAGCCATAAATTGCCGATGAAAACTAAATTTTTAGTTAAGGAATAAATTTATGAAGGTCAAAGAACAATATAAGGAATTAAAATTAAAATCTGAAGCAGAATTAAATAAAATTTTAATCTCGAGCAGAGAAAAATTAAGAGATTTAAGATTTAAGGTTTCTCAAAATCAGCTAAAAAACATTAGAGAGGTTAGAGCAATTAAGAAGAAAATTGCTCAGATTTTGACCCTTATAGGTCAAAAGAGAAAATTGACTAAAGAAAAGAAGGTTCAATAATTTAAATAATATGTCAGAAAAAAAGATAGTAAAAAATAAAAGAGCTTTTGAGGGCATAGTAGTCGGGAATAAAATGGTTAAGACTATTTCTGTTTTAGTTACGCGTAGTCAAATGCACCCAAAATATAAAAAACGATATAAAATTAGTAAAAAATATAAAGTGCATGATGAAAATAAGCAAGCGCAAGTTGGCGATAAAGTTAGTTTTGAAGAATGTCGACCAATTTCAAAAGATAAAAAGTGGAGATTAATTAAAATAGTTAAGTAATTATATATGGTGCAACACCGAACAATGCTAAAATTAGCCGATAATACAGGTGCAAAAAAATTGCAGGTGATTAGGGTTTTGGGCGGCTATAAAAAAAGATATGCTCGCCTTGGCGAAATCGTAACTTGCAGCGTTAAAGAGGCAGCGCCTCATGGCATGGTCAAGAAAGGCGATGTTGTTTATGCTGTTTTAGTTCGTACTAGAAAAGAAGTCAAAAGAAATGACGGTTCATATATTAGATTTGATGATAATGCCGCAGTAATTGTCGATAAAGCAACTAAAGAGCCTAAGGGTACGCGTATATTGGGACCAGTTGCTAGAGAATTACGGGCAAGGGGATTTAGTAAAATTATCTCTTTGGCACCAGAGGTTTTATAATTTTAGCAATAAAGATATGAAATTAAAAAAAGGCGATAGAGTAAAAGTAATGGCTGGGAAAGATAAGGGCAAGAAAGGCAAAATCTTGCAGATTTATGCTGAGCGCAATAAAGCCTCTGTCGAAGGCATTAATTTAGCTATTAAGCATGTGCGGCCAAGAAAGCAAAATGAAAAAGGCCAGAAGATTGAATTTCCGGCTCCGCTTAATATTTCTAACCTAATGTTGCTTTGTCCAAAATGTAATAAAGCTACGCGAGTCGCTTATAAAATTTTACCCGACAGGAAGAAGAATAAAGTTAGAATTTGTGCGAAATGTAAAGAATTAATTGATTAATTATGAATTTAAAAGAATATTACAAAAAGAAAGTTGTGCCAGAACTAAAAAAGCAATTCAATTATAAAAATGATTTGCAAGTACCCAGATTAGAAAAAGTTGTTTTAAATGCTGGTTTGGGCAAGGGTTTAAAAGACGCCAGTTTTATAGAAACCGTAGAGAGCACTTTATCTAGAATTACGGGTCAAAAACCCCTAAAAACCAAAGCGAAAAAATCCATTTCCAATTTTAAAATTCGCAAAGGCATGGTTATCGGTATGAAAGTGACTTTACGCGAAAAACGCATGTATGATTTTGTGGAAAAATTAATCAAAGTTACCTTGCCTCGCGTTAGAGATTTTCGCGGATTAAATTTAAGCATGTTAGATAAAAATGGCAACTTAAATATCGGCATTAAAGAACATATTGCTTTTCCCGAAATAAAGGCTGATGAAATAGAAAAATTGCATGGCTTAGAAATTGCTATTATTTCTACCGCCAAAAGCAAAGAAGAGGGTCAAGCACTATTTTCTGCCCTGGGTTTTCCTTTTAAATTAGAAAAATAATTTTTTATATATGTCAACTAAAGCACAAGAGGCAAAATCTAATAAAAAACCTAAATATTCTACGCGCATCGTTAGACGTTGTTGGCGTTGCGGTCGCAGGCATGGTTATATGCGCGATTTTGGCATTTGCAGAATTTGTTTTAGAGAATTAGCT
>JAFGMD010000036.1 GCA_016927685.1 Candidatus Falkowiibacteriota bacterium | reverse complement strand
TATTAAGATATTTCTTAATATTAAAAAATAATTTCATTTTTTGTGCGAAAAATAGGGCGCAAATAAACAGTAAGGGCAGGGTAAAGACCATAAAAAGGTTATTTATCGTCAGGGGCACCTTGATATTATTTACTGTAAGCGATTCAATCAATGAACTATTAAAATAAGGCGCATCGAGCAGGCGCAAAATATACTCAATTAAAAAAGGAAGAATAATCAATGCAATACCAATAATTATTCCTCTTAAAGCGCCCAAGTATTCTCCCAAACAGATAAATCCGATTAAAAAGGCAACGAACATCAGTAGAAAAAATAATAATGAGTCGCTGACAAAAAGGGAGAAAATTAAAAAAGCAAGAAAAAAGATGAATAAAATAATAGTGAAATTTCTCATATATTTGAGTTTAATTTATTAACTTTATTATATCACCAAAGGCCCTAATGTGCTATAATTAATTTAGAATTTAGAATATAGAGTTTTATGGAAAAAATTATTAAATATGATTGTCAATTCATGTCTGCCGAAAAGGTGGGTAGTTTTGGCTTTAAAAAGCAAGAGTTGGCAAAACTAGGCAAAAAGCTAGCAACTATTAATAAAAAAATTGAAAAACTAAAAAATAATCCAGATTTAAGCTTTAGAAAATTACCTTATGATAATTTATTAGTTAATTTACTCGGCAAACTAAATGTCATTCTTAAAAAGAACTTTAAAAATTTAGTTATAGTCGGTATTGGCGCTTCTGATTTGGGGGCGCGTGCTATTATACGAACTTTGGCTGGCCGTTATAATAATCAATTAAAAACAAAGGGCTTAAATATATATTTTGCGGGAAATACCACTGATCCTCGCGTTCTAGATGATTTGCTAAAAATTTTAGATTTGAAAAAAACCGCTTTTTTTATTGTCAGCCGCTCTGGCTCAACCATTGAGCCAATGGTCAGTTTTTTGTATTTTAGAAAAAAGGTGATTGGGGCAGTCGGCCAGAAAAAAGCGCAAAAGCATTTTATTATATCAA
This sequence comes from Candidatus Falkowiibacteriota bacterium, assembly GCA_016927685.1. Taxonomy (GTDB): domain Bacteria; phylum Patescibacteriota; class Patescibacteriia; order CAIXNZ01; family CAIXNZ01; genus CAIXNZ01. The sequence goes on along the minus strand of JAFGMD010000036.1, from coordinate 45,963 downwards.
CCTTACCAAATAAAAATCCTCTTAGTGATATTGCGCAAAAAGAAGGCTATTTAAATTTAGCCCATTATCCTGGGGGAGGTCGTTATTCTGTTTTATCTGCTAATGGCCTTTTGTCTGCTATGGCTTGTGGTTTTGACATAAAAAAACTTTTAGCGGGAGCTAGGGTGATTGATAAAATAAGCAAAAGTAATAATTTGAAAGTTAATAGCCCATTTATTTTTGCTGCTTTGCAATATTTGGCCTATAAAAAAAGAAAGCAAAATATTTCTGTTTTGATGCCCTATAATTATTATTTAAATGAATTTGCTTTTTGGTTCAGGCAACTTTGGGCAGAGAGTTTGGGCAAGGAAAGACTAGGGATTACTCCGATTGCAGCTTTGGGCCCAACTGACCAACATTCGCAGTTACAACTTTATATTGAAGGTCCGCATGATAAGATTATAACCTTTATTATTGCAGAAAAATATAAACATGATTTAAGCGTGCCTAAAACAAATAATAAGGAGATGGCATATTTAGGCGGTCATAGTTTTAATCAAATTTTAAAAATTGAGCATAAAGCAACCTCGGTTTCTTTAATGAAAAGTCAGCGACCCAATGGTACAATTTATTTGCCAGAACTTAATGAATATTATCTGGGTCAGTTATTTTTCTTTTTTGAAATGGCCGCCGTTTATTTGGGAGAGCTTTTGGGCATTAATGTTTTTAACCAGCCAGGCGTGGAACATAGCAAAAAATATATGTATGGGCTTTTGGGGAGGAAAGGATTTGAAAAAGAGGCGAGAGAAATAAAGAAATTTTTGTAATTAGGGCTTGATTTAATTCTAAATAAATGATATAATTTCTACACAAGGATTTGTCCTTGTTTTTTTAAATATGTATTTGGGGGCGTAGCTCAGCTGGTTAGAGCGTCTGCCTGTCACGCAGAAGGTCACCGGTTCAAGTCCGGCCGTCCCCGCCAATTCAAACACCCGTTGGTGTTTTTTTATTGCTTTTCTGTTATTTTTTTGTTAAAATATAAATATGAAATATAAGATTATTACATTTTTTGTGATAGCCATCGGCTTAATCCTGGCCGCTGGTTTTGTTTTTGCTAAAATTGAGCAAGATAGCGATAATGACGGTTTATCAGATTATGAAGAGAAAAATATTTATAATTCCAACTTAAATATGATTGATACTGATAATGATGGTTATAAAGATGGGCAAGAGGTCTTTAATGGCTATTCGCCCATAATAAAATATCAGCCCTTAGAAACATTGGAATTATCAGTGCCTTATATAAATGAAGCCCCTGATAATAATTGGACTGGACCCTGGAAAAATGCTTGCGAAGAGGCGAGTATGGCTCAGATAGAAAATTATTATTTAGGGAACCGTGAGGTCAGTATTAAAGAGGCGAAAAAATTCATGGAAGTTCATTTTGCCCTGCAAAATAAAATATGGGGCTCAAATGCTGATTCAGATGCCAAAAGAACAGCTAGATTAATTAATGATTATACTTCTTATAATGCTACAATTAAAGACAATCCAACTGTTGCAGAAATTAAAAAAGAATTACAGCAAAAGAGGCCGGTCATTTCTTTGCATTACGGCTTTGACTTAAAAAATCCAAATATTCCTTTTGTACCTTTGCCGCGAGGCACTTCATACCACATGATGGTTATTATTGGCTATGACGACACGACTCAAGAATTTATTACTAATGATACTGGTGATAGAAAAACGGGTAAAAGCCATCGCTATGACTACGAATTATTTATAGATAGTTTGCATGATTATGATTTTAATGTTCGTAAAGCTAATGGCCCGGCCAGAGTATTATTTACATATCCTAAATTAGCAAAAATTATTGGTGATCCTAAGGTTTATTATTTAAAAGGCACTGAAAAGCAATGGATTGTCGATGAAAAGACTTTTAATGCTAAGGGTTATAAATGGGAGGCGATTAATGTGGCTGAAAAAGAATGGCTGGATAATTTTGTAGCCGGGCCAGATATAAAAATATAAATTTTCAAAAGAAAAACCCCGTGTTATTCACGGGGTTTTATAATTTTTTTAGGAGCGTAGTTGTCTCCACATATCTAAGACTTTCTTCTTCTGTTCTGGAGTAAGAACTAAATTTATTGCTCGTAATAAAGATCGCACTCCTTCTTTCTCGCTCTGCTGTCGATTTTTTTCCCTGCGAACCTTTTTCCTGCGCGAAAGTTCATTCTGAATGCGTTGACTAAGTTGCCCTTTTATTTTTTTTGCGGCACTCGCTTTCTGAAACCATTCGGGGTCAGCACGTAATCCAGTAACCTTCAAATCTACTTTAGCTTTATCTAATTGAATCGTTATGATGGCAATATCCTCATTAACGTTTTCAAGTAGCGTGGTCAGCTCTTCATCAGCTGCATTACTGATCATTTCGTCATTAATTTTCATCTTATTGCGATAATCATCACAAATACTCATTTTTTTTACCTCCTTTATTAGTTAAAAATTATCATTTGGATTAATATAAGTCAAATAAAAAATCCTCTTCAAGCGAAGAGGATTTTTGAATACATTTTACTCTTTCAGCAATTTTTTAAATGGTTCTGTCTTTCTGTTAAATTCTTCTTCTGCCTTGTTGAAATATTTACAGACCTCTAAATAATCTTTAGCTAAGCACACAAGTTCGTCTGGAACCTCAATCTCTCTTATGACCTTCGTGTTACCCTTAGCAACATCATCTGTAAATCCGGACATTTTATAAACACTGAAATTCCCATAAAAAGGATCTGGTACAAGAGCTAGATTATCCAACTCCGGGATAACTATACCTCTCTGATCAATTTCTTCCCCTTCACATAAAGCCGACCATTCAGCTATAACACCTTTCATTATAACCTCCTTTATTAAAGAGCTTTATTCAAAAATAACACGGACTTGTATATTAGTCAAAAAAATTCCCCTTTGAGCAGGGGAATTTTTTGTTATTTTACTGATTCAATTACTTTTTCAAATATCTTGGGGTTATTTAGCGCTAAATCAGCTAATACTTTGCGATCAAGTTCAATCTTGTTTTTTCTCATCGCGCCCATGAATTTGGAATATGTCAGTCCTTTTTCTCTTAATGCGGCATTTATTCTGATTTGCCAAAGTTGTCTCATGTTTGATTTCTTTTTCTTTCTGTCAAAATAAGCATTAACGCCGGCTTTAAGCATGGCTGTTTTGCCTAAGCGAATAGTTTTTTTACGACCCCAACGATAGCCCTTGGTGGCGGCTCGGATAGTTCGTCTTTTTTTAAGATGTATGACTGCTCGTTTAACTCGTGGCATATGGATTAGATATTAGGTATTAGGTATTGGGCATTAGGCATTAGATATAGGATTAATTAGCGATATAAGAACCAATTGTTTTAACAAAAGGCTTAGCCTGAGTTGTCGTCTTTCTCTTCATGCGTGTAATATTGCCTGATTCGCGCGCATTAAAATGACCTTGGCCGGCTTTTCTTTTCATCACTTTGCCGGTTTTGGTTACTTTGTATCTTTTAACAATGCTTTTATGGGTTTTTTGTCCTTTTGACATATTTTTGAGTTTAAGAGTTTTAGCGTTTAAGAGTTTTAGCGTTTTAGTACTGTAATCTATAACGCTATAATTCTAAAATTCTATTCTAAAAATAAAAATAGCACGAAGGCTAGTTTGAAATTATTTTATACTCTTTTTGGATTTTAGTCAAGTTTTGGAGCGCCTGCGCTGATTGTTGCTCCGAATCTATTGCCTTGTTTCTTGACTGGCTCTTCAATTTTTACAGAAATTAATTGGCCAACGGCTTTAATAAAGTCATCAATAACAATTTTAGCCAAATCCTGATGTTGCATTTCTCTGCCCCTTAAAATCACAACAATATTAATTTTATCTCCACGAGAAAGAAAATTTTCTGCTTGTTTTACTCTAACATCTAAATCATGCTTACCGATTCTGGGGGAGAGGCGAATTTCTTTCAATTCAATCTTTTTTTGTTGGGCCTTTTGTTTTTTTAAGGCCTTTTCTTTCTGATATTTAAAACTGCCGTAATCTAAAAATTTTGCCACTGGCGGTTCTGCTTTTGGCGCAACTAGGACTAGATCTAGACCATGTTCTTTAGCTAAAGAGATAGCCTTAAAAGTTTGCATGACACCTAAGGCTTGTCCATCTTCTGTAATGACTTGGACATTTGGTATTCTGATTCTTTCATTAACAGGATAGTCCCTTTCGTCAAAGCCGGTTTTTTCCGGTCTTCTATAAAATTTGTGAACTCTGCGCATTTAGAATTTAGAATTATTTAATTAATCTTTTATTTCGGAATGCTATTCCTGAACCACTTTTTAAATATTTTTCAAAATCTATTGCTACTTTTTTGCTATTAAATACACAATACCATATTAATTCATAAGGTTTTTTGGCTGAAGTATATCTTGAATATCCTAAATTATGAAAATTAATTCTATTTTTTAGATTTAGGGTTATTCCCGTATAACAGCTTTTATCTTTTTGACTTTGTAAAATATAAACCGTCCAGGACATTTTATTTTTGTTTTTTTAAAAAAATTGTGCATGGTATTAGACGCGGGTTGGTTGAGTGCGTCCTCCTTCGCTAAAGCTACGGAGGACACTCCTTGCGCCTAATGTGCCGTGCACTCCGAAGCTACCGAAGGTAGCGAAGGAGTGGAGATGGCGGGAATTGAACCCGCGTCTAGAAAGTCAAGAAAAATACTTCTACAAGCTTAGAGTCCCGCGAACGGGACACGGTTTTGGTCTTGAGAGTTTCGCCAGTCTTGCCAAGACCAAACTTAACTGGCTAGCCCGCTATTATGGCACCCGATATCTCCTAGTGGGCGTCAGAGTATCAGATGGTCGTTGTTCTTAGACAGCGACAGGAGCAAAATTGAAAGCTAAAGAAGCCTTCATCTTGCTAAATAAGTTTGCACTTATTATGTTTGCCATGGATTTACGAGCAATGGCGCGCTCGGCTTGCCGTATTTTAAATGTTCTTCCTATCGAGTCCTATCATCCCCGAAATTTTTGTTTTAGAGCCTGGGCAATATCCCTTTTTGTTTCTCTGGATTTAATCGTCTGCCTTTTATCTGCTTTCTTTTTACCGCGAGCTAAAGCGAATTCTAACTTGATTTTATTGTTTTTATTATACAGGGAAAGAGGGACTAACGTCAATCCAGATTGTTGGAGTTTCCCGATTAGATAATTAAGCTCTTTTTGGCGTAATAATAGCTTGCGACTCTGTTTTGGATCATAATTAGGCAGCTGCCCGGCGAATTTATATGGCGGTATTTGAGCATTAGTTAAAAATGCCTCTCCATTTCTATTTAATGTAACAAAAGAGCCAGCCAAGCTTGCCTGACCTTGTCTGATTGACTTAACCTCTTGACCGGTCAAGACAATGCCGGCTTCGAATTTTTCCAGAAATTCATAATCAAAGCCAGCTTTTTTATTTAATGCTAATGCTGTCATATATTCTTAATAATATCATCTTAAAAATAAAGAAAGAAGGACATAGCCTTCTTGCTTTTGAACCGCAAGTTACTGCCCGTAGAGTTTAAATTAAGAAAGGGTAATAGATTTTGTAAAACCCTGCAAGCAGTAATTTATTGTCCATAATTTAATATATAATTTTAGCAATTTATTTATATTTTGTCAAGCCTTGGTCTGATTGACCAATATCTGAAAATTTTCTATAATTAAGGTATTAATAAATAATTTTTTCAATCTATGCAAATGGAAAGCAAAAAATTTAATATTGAAATTACCACAAGTACAATTTTTAAGGTTTTAGCCGTGGTTATTGTGCTTTGGCTGCTTTATTTAATCAGAGATGTGGTAGCCATTTTATTTTTTACCATTATATTAGTTTCTATTTTAGAACCTTGGGTATTGTGGCTAACTCAAAAGAAATTACCTAAATTTTTAGCCGTATTGTTGATTTATTTAGTATTAGTAGCTTTTATCAGTATTGTAGTGATGCTAATAATACCCCCAATCGTTGAGCAGTTTACCCAATTAACTACAAATTTTCCTTTATATTGGAATAAAATAATTTCTAATATATCTAGACTATCAACTATTTTGAGCCAATATGGCATCGCCCAAAATATCGAAGCATATTTAGCCTCACAGAATTTTAGCCTTGCGCAGACAGGCGGATTATTTTCTAGGGTAGGCAGTTTTTTTGCCGGTATTTTTTCTTTGTTTATTATTATGGTCATCACTTTTTATATGTTGGTCCAAGAAGGGGCAACTAAAAGAATATTACGCTCAGTTTTGCCGATAGATTATTTGCCCTATGCTTACCAACTGACAAATAAAGTGCAACAAAAATTAGGTTTATGGCTGCGAGGCCAGTTGATATTAAGTTTTCTAGTATTTTTACTCGTTTATTTCGGTTTATTGATTTTAGGAGTTAAATACGCCTTAATTTTAGCTATTATTGCAGGTATTTTAGAATTTATCCCATATTTAGGTCCGACCTTTTCCGGATTCATAGCTATTATTATTACTGCGTTCCAGTCACCGATAAAAGCTTTTTTTGTTTTAATCTTATATATTCTCATCCAAATTATTGAAAATAATATTTTATTACCTAAAGTTATGCAAAAGGCAGTGGGCATAAATCCTGTTATTAGCATTTTTGCGCTATTAATCGGCGAGCAATTGGGGGGCTTGTTTGGGGCTATTTTAGCCATTCCAGTGGCTACTGCCATAAGCGCTATCGTTGAAGATCTATCAGCAAAAAAAACAGCGGAGGAAATTAAATTGGAAGAATAATTTTTATTATGACCAGAATTGAGACGGAAAATAAAAAAGATGGTATTGTGGATGATTTACAAAGCGAGATTAATAAATTAAAAAAGGGCCTGAAGAAAAAACAAAATAGGCGAATATTAGGCTGCGGCAGTTGCATTATCGCCTTTTTTATTTTTGCAATTTTATTAAGCAGTTTTGTTTCATATTTTTTGGCAAAAAGCGGTATTGTACAAATTCCATATCTTTCAGATTTTTTATATAAAGAGCCAAAACCAGTCTATATTGTTGAAACAATATATTATGAAGAATCACAAAAAGATCCCTTATTGATGTTAAAAGATAATTTATTGGGGAGTTTTGAAACTATTAATAATGCTCTAAATTCAAAAGTTGATTTGCAATTTAGCGATAGTAAATTAACAAGCTTAATCAGCGAGCAGGTAAGGCAAAATAAGAGTTTGAATAATAGAATAGATTTTTTACAAATTGCTGTTTTGCCGCAAAACTTAGAACTCTTTATCAAGTTAAAAAATCCGCAAAATACTTACTTAATTTTTGAAATTATTCCTAAAGCGCAAAATAATAAAATTGAATTAGAAGTTATAAGCTTTAAAATTGGAAATTTAAAAATGCCAAATTTTATTGGCAAAGTAATAATAGCGCCTATTGGCGAGAAGGTCTTAAATATGATCATAGCGCCGTTTTTAGGGTTTGGTAAGATTCAAGATATGGGTCTTGATTATGGTAGGATTTACGTAAAAGTATTAATTACCAGTTTACAAGGATTATTTTAATTTATTATGCTTCTAAAAAGATTATTAGTTTTCCTTTGTCCAATTATATTATTTTTAGGTTTAGAGATATTGTTCTATAAAATTGAATTTCTCTATATTTTGGTCCCTCTATTATTTATTATTATTTTGATTTCATTCAAATTATTGATTAAAGCAAAATTTTTTAGCCTTACTTTTTGGGAATTTTTTATCTTACCATTTTTATTTTTTATAAGTCTGACAACCCTTTTATTTATTGTGAGTTCCATCTGGCTTAGGCATTCATTAATTTTTATTTTTGTTTTTATCCTCGCCCTATATTTAAACAATATCTTTATTTTTTTCTATAAACCATCGCAATATCAAATATCATCTTTTGAAAATTTTTCTTCTTTTTTAAATTTAATTGTTTTCTTTTGTGCAATCATATCTTTAAATGCAACAGCGATATTTTTAAATACACCATTATATTTTACTTCTTTGATTTTAATAATTATAATTTCTTTATTGGCAATTCAATCTTTTGGAGCAAATAAAATAAAAAGCAGGATGAAATATGTATATTTGTTAATTTTAAATTTGATTATTTTGGAGCTGTATTGGTGCATCAATTTTTTGCCTGCGAATTTTTATATCAACAGCGCAATTATAACCATTTTTTATTACTTTGTCTGGGAAGCATTTATTGCTAAATTAAGCGATAGATTTGAATCTAAATCGCTATGGAAATTTGCTTTTTTGATACTTTTTTTGTTATTTTTAATAATATTTACCTCTCGTTGGATTTAAATATTTAATTTAATAAAATATGAATAAAGAAACTAAGCAAAAACATTGGTGGGGGCCGGTTATTTTGATATTTTTTATTTTGTTAGCGGGTTTTGTGGCCGGCATCGGAGGGGAGCTTTTTACCAGATATTATTTAGCAAATAAAAGTTTTTTTAGTGATTTATATTTTACCGAACAAGCGAGTATTGGACAAAAAGAAATAGTTATTAATGAGCCACGCAAGGTCGTAGTTGAACAAAATTTACGAATTGATCAGATAAAAAATGATATTCAGCCGGTTTTAGCGGGAATATATCGCAAAAAGACAGCGACTAAAAACATTTTGGATTCGGCATTTTTGCCAGAAGATTATCTGGGCCAAGCCGCAGTTTTAACAAGCGATGGTTGGTTAATTTCTACGCAAAATATAAATGTCACGGCAAAATACAGTGTAGTTGTCACAAACACAAAAAAAATATATGAAATTGAAAAAGTAGTTCCAGACGCCTCAACCGGTATTGTTTTTATTAAAATAAACGTGCAGAATTTACCAGTGATAAAATTTTCCAATAATGCGGATATTACAAATGGCGCAAGTGCTATTTTGTATAATAAAAATTCAAACAAGCTTGAATTAGCGCAAATATTAAATAAAAGATATAAAGCAATAACTAATAAATATGATTATATTTATTCAACCCAAATACTTGATAGATTAATATTATTAAATAAGGATTTTGATTTAAGCTATAAGGGGACAGCTGTTTTTGATTTTCAGGGTAATCTGATCGGACTTTTAAAATCTGATGATTTAGTCATACCCATCAGCTATATTAAGCCTATTATATCCAATGTTTTAAAAGACGAAAAAATACAGAGACCATATTTAGGTCTAAATTATATTAATATAGGCGAAGTTAACGGTTTATCAGAAACACAATTGCAAAATCAGCAAAATGGAGCTTTGATTTGGAGCAATGCTGCTGGAAAGAGTATAGCCAGTGATAGCCCGTTATTTAATAAATTGGTTAGGGGGGATATTATAACTAAAATTGAAAATCAAAATATTGATAGTAGTAATAATCTGACAGATATTCTTTTAGAATATAAAACCGGTCAAGAAGTTAAGATAAAATATTTCAAAGATGGGCAAGAGGCAGAAATGAGCATTATTATTCAATAAAATATGCTAATTATAGCTAAAAAATCCGCTTAAATGCGGATTTTTTGTTTATTTACCCTTGACAAAGATAAAATATTGTGCTACAATTTAATAATATTAAAGAAAGATGGTAATATATCTTTTTTCTTTATTATTAGAATAAAATATATGCAAAACATTCAATACTCAAAAATTTTAAGAAAGAACTGGGAAATTATTGCTCTTATTGCCGGTATTTCTATCGTCTTGGCTTTGATTATAAGTTTAGTTACACCATTTCAATATTCAGCTACGACTAAGATTTTAATTATTCAAAAACAAATGCGTAATTTAGACGCTTATACAGCGACTAAATCAGCTGAAAGAATCGGTAAAAACTTAGCTAGCATTATTAATACTTCATTATTTTATAACGAAGTTATTGAAGCTAATGCTAACTTGCAATATCAATTTCCAAAGGACGCTGTTGAAAGAAAAAAGATCTGGGAAAAGAACGTTGAAGTCAGCGTTATTCCAGAAACAGGTATCGTGGAAATCAGCGCTTATGATATAGATAAAGAATTTGCTTCTCAATTAGTCAGAGCAATTTCCTATGTCTTAATCAGCAAAGGTTCTGAATACCATGGTGGCGGTTCTGATGTAGAAATAAAGGTGGTTGACGAAGTATTTATCAGTAAATATCCTGTTAGGCCCAATATTATTCTTAATATGGCCTTAGCTGCGATAATTGGCGTGATTTTCGGCTGTGTCTTTGTAGTTTTATCTGCAGCTAAAAAGATTAAAGCAGAATACGAATTACAGACAGCTGAAGTCGGCTTTGCTCCCGAGATCACTATGGAATCTGAGCCAATACAATCAAGAGATGTGGAAATTAAGACAATGTACGACCATTTACAATCTTAAATAAATATGAGCAAAAATCCCTTGCGCTATTTGGTGCGAGGGGTTTTTGTTTAGTAAAATTATTAAAATTTGGCTAACTTTATTGACAAACTGCTAAAAATATGTTAAAATTAAATTATAAATACTAATATTATGATAAAAATTAAAATGCCAAATGATTTTGTTTTAGCTATTACTTATAGCTGTAATTCAAGATGCCGCATGTGCAATATCTGGAAAAAAGAAGCCCAGCCATTATTAGATTTAAATGAATATAAGAAACTTCCAGAAAAAATAAAAGATGTTAATTTGACGGGCGGTGAACCATTTTTAAGCCCCAATTTGCTAGAAATTATTAAAATACTTGTTTCTAAAAATCCCAGAGCTAGAATAATTATTTCCTCAAATGGCTTTGCCACAGAATTAATAAGACAGAAAATGATTGAGATTTTAAAAATTAAGCCAGATATAGGCATTGGCATTTCACTCGATGCCATAGGCGAAGCTCACAATCAAATCAGGGGTATTCCGGGCGGTTATGATAAAGTTTTGGCGACCATAGCCATGCTTAAGGATTTAGGCATTAAAAATTTACGCCTGGCCTTTACTGCCGGCGATTATAATATCAATGAATTAAAAAGGGTTTATAAATTGTCAGAAGATTTAGGCGTCCAATTTACTTTGGCGGCCACGCATAATGCTGAAAATTATTTTAATAGCGTGGATAATAAGATAACAAAGATAAACGATTTTGAAAGTGAGTTTAGCATCCTGATTAAAAATGAGCTGTCGAAATTAAACCTTAAGAATTGGTTGCGCGCTTATTTTGCGTATGCGCTTTTGCAATTTATCAAGACCGGTAAAAGGCTTTTGCCCAATTATTCTGGTCAAGATAGTATTTTTATTGATCCACTAGGAGATGTCTATCCTAGCGATGTTTCCGGCCATGTTATGGGCAATCTTAAAGAATTTGAAAGTTTTGAAAAACTTTATTACTCTAAAAAAAGTCAGGAAGCCATAGAGCTAGAATCGAAAAATCAGAATTGGATGATTTGCACAGCGCGCAGTGCCATTAAAAAGCATCCTTTTAATGTTTTTTTCTGGATTATTAAAAGTAAATTTTTTGGAATACGATTATGAAAATAAACATCTTGAATAATAAAAATTTTTATTTTACCTTATTAATAATTTTAATATTAATTTTAAGTTTTGTTTTAATTAAAAATGTTGATTTTTATATTCTAGCGGGCGCAGTTTTTTTTCTGGCTTTTATATTTTTTTGGTTTTACCCGCAAATCGGCCTTTATCTGATTGCTTTTTTATTTCCCTTCAATTACTGGGAAATTGTCTATGGGGATTTAAATATACCCTATGTTGATTTATTGGCATTAATATTATTTATTTCTTGGATTTGTAAATATTTTTATTTAATAATTATAAAAAAAGAAAAATTAAGCTTTGATAAGTTCCCTGGTTGGTTTTTAATGTTGCTTTTTGTTATTTCGGGAGCTTTATCACTAATGAATGTTGAAAGAGAATTTTTGGGCCAGTCATTTAAATATCTTTTAAGGCCTATAATTTTTTTCTATTTAATGTATATAATTTTACCGTATAATATCCTTAATGATTTTAAGAAATTATTTAATACTTTTAAAATTACCTTTATTTTAGGCATTGGCCTTTGCGCTATCGGTATTTGGTCAATTCTTTTTCCGCCTTTTATAGGCATTCGCAGGGCTGTGCCGATTTCCTTATTTGGTGTTTGGCCATTAGGCACAAATCATAATTCTTTAGCCGAAGTATTGGTATGTTTAGTTCCGATTGCTTTAATTTTATATTGGTATGAAAAAAATGTTCTTTTAAAAAATATTTATTTGATCGGAGGATTGTTTATGGCTGGCGTGACTTTTTTAACATTGTCTAGATCCGGTTGGTTAGCAATTTTAGTAGAATTATTAGTATTAATAGTATTAAAATATAGAAAAACGGCAAAGAGATATCTTACTTCATATCTTCCGTATTTATTTTTATTATTAATGGCACCAGCTTTGTATTTAATGTATCAGCTGGCTACTTCCAGTGTTATTATCACCTCAAATTTAAGCCGCACTAAATTGATTGAAATAGCCCTGCATCTATTTAGGGAATATCCGTTATTTGGAGCAGGGGTCGGCACGTTTGTTGATTATGTAAGTCAAACAAGTTGGTTTATTGTAGAATATGGTAATCCCCTAGATGCTCATGGTTTTATTTTTAAAACTTTGGCTGAAACAGGCATAGCGGGCACTATAAGCTTTTTGGGTTTATTAATATATATAATTTATAGATTAACTAGCGGTTACTTTAAATTTAGCAATACTCTGTATTCATGGCTACTTTTAGGGATGGTTAGTCTTGGCGTCGGTGATATCTTTTTTCAGCTTTTTTCTACAAATTATTATTTGGCCAGAGTTTGGCTGCCATTGGGTTTGGCACTTTGCGCTTTAAAATTATGCGATAGCAAGTTAGCTAAAAAACAAATATGAACGAAAAAATAAAAATTATATATATTGTCAATTCCTTTGTTTTGGGCGGAGCAGAAAATATGCTATTGCATCTTTGTCGCGCAATTAATAAAGAAAAATTTGAAATTTTTGTTTGTTCAGTAAATGGTGGAGGTATCTTGGCTTCGGAATTTGAAAAAATAGGCATAAAGCCCAAAATATTTAAAAAGAAAAGCAAAATCGGTTTAAGCGTTATTTGGGAAATCTATAAATTTATTAAAGAAGTTAAGCCGCAGATAGTGCATACGCATTTATTTGCAGCTGATTTTTGGGGTAAAATAGCTGCTATTTTGGCTGGCGTGCCAGTAATAGTTACTACCGAGCATAGTGTTAATTTGGATGAAAATTGGTTAAAACAAAAAATAAAATGGTTTTTATCATTTTTTACTGATAAAATTGTGGCAGTTTCAAACGGCGTTAGATATTACTATATACAAAAAGTAAAAATTAATAAGGATAAATTTGAAGTCATTTATAATGGCGTTAATTTGAATACTTTTGCGTTTAAGGTCTATAAGCCTCTTGATTTAACTAAAAAGATAAACGCTGTTATAGTGGCTCGCTTAAAAGAGGTAAAGGGCCATAAATATTTATTAGAAGCCATGCCTTTGATTATTAAGAAGTATCCTAATTTTATTTTAAATATTGTTGGCGGCGGAGATTTAGGATTAGAGCTAAAAGAATTAGTTAATAAGCTGGGTCTGGTGAATAATGTTAATTTTCTAGGCGAGCGCTTGGATATAGAAAAAATATTTCCTGACATGGATATATTTATTTTACCTTCGCTTTGGGAGGGATTGGGTATAGTATTATTGGAAGCGCAAGCCAGCGGGTTGGCAGTTTTGACCTCTAATATTCCTGGCACGATTGAAGTTGTAAAAAATGAACAAACCGGTTTGTTATTTGAGACAAAAAATTCGCAAGCGATTTTTAATTGCGTTGACAATTTATTGAGCCATCCTGATTTGCATAAAAAAATTGTGGAAAATGCTTATGAGCAAGTTAAGGAGAAATTCAGTTTGGAAAAAATGGTCGGCTCTTATGAACAGCTTTATTTTGATTTATTAAAAACCAAATAATATGAAGATATTAATGATTAATAAGTTTTTTTACAGAAAAGGCGGGTCTGAGGCCTATATGTTTGATTTGATTGATCTATTAAAAAAAAGTGGCCATGAAGTTGTTGAATTTTCCATGTCTGATAAAAATAATCAGGATTCAAAATGTAAAGATTTTTTTATAGATAATATTGATTTTTCGAAAAGAGAAGGATTTTTTAAGGATTTATTTAAAGCCGGACATTTATTATATTCATTTGAAGCCAGAAAAAAGCTGCAAGAATTAATAAACAAGGAAAAGCCAGACATTGCGCATTTGCATAATTTTAGTTTTCAATTAACACCTTCAATTTTAGCAGTGTTAAAGAAAAACAATATTCCTATTATTTGGACAATGCACGACTATAAATTAATATGCCCCAATTATCGCTTATTTACTAAAGGTGCAGTTTGCGAGCGTTGCAAAAAATATAAATATTATAATTGTTTCAGATATAAGTGCATTAAGAATGAAACTGCCATGAGTTTTTTGGCCATGCTGGAAATGTATTTGCACAAGATATTATTAAGAAGTTATGAGTCGATTAATTTATTTATTTCCCCTAGCAAATTTTTAGCAGAAAAAGTTGTTGATTGGGGCATTGATGCCAAAAAAGTTAAGCATATTTATAATTTCATAAATTTGGAAAATTTTTTAGCAAATGCAGAAATTGGGCACGGTTTAATTTATTTTGGACGCTTAAGTGAGGAAAAGGGATTATTAACTTTATTGGAAGCAATGAAAGAATTGCCAGAAATTAATTTGACGATAATAGGGGATGGCCCTCAAAAATTTGAAATTGAAAATCGTATTAAGGAACAAAGATTGTCTAATGTAAGGTTGCTAGGCTATAAAAAAGGCCAAGAACTTTATAACTTGATTAAACAATCAAGATTAGTAGTTATGCCTTCTATTTGGTATGAAAATAACCCCATTGCTATTTTAGAAGCTTTTGCTATGGGGAAGCCGGTGATTGGAGCTGATTTGGGTGGAATACCAGAATTAGTAAGGGATGGACAAACAGGCTTTATATTCAAAAATAAACAAAATGCTGACTTGATAGAAAAAATAAAAAATAACTATTTTAATACTGAATTGATACAACAAATGAGCCAAAATTGCCGTCAATTTGTTGTTGAAAATGGCCAAGGATCAGTGCATTTAAAGCAAATTGAGGCTGTCTATAAAACCCTGATAAAATAAGGTCTATGTTTGACATTTGACCAATTATTAGGGTTTTTGCTAAGGTAAGGGGACAAGAGCCCCTTTTTATTTTAGCTAAGTTTAGGTCTTGACAAATAATGGCAAATATGCTATTATTAACTATTAATGAAAATTAGCTAAAAATATTATGAAAATATATTTTATCGGTCAAAAAGGAATACCAGCTATCTATGGCGGCGTTGAACGCCACGTAGAGGAATTAGCAACCCGCTTAACTCGTGAAGGTCACGAAGTTTTTGTATATTGCAGGGATCATTATACTCCAAGAAATTTAAATGAATATAAAGGCGTTAATTTAATCCATTTGCCAACCATTAAGAGCAAGCATTTAGATGCCATTATCCATACCTTCTTAGCTTCTATTGATGTTTTGAAAAGGGATGCTGATATTATCCACTATCACGCCATCGGTCCCTCTTCTTTGTTATGGATCCCAAGATTATTTAAAAGAAGCGCCAAGGTTGTTTCAACTTTCCATTCTGATGACAGAAAACATCAAAAGTGGGGTTTGATTGCCAGATTATGCTTGGGCTTAGGCGCGTATATATCTGTCAAATGGCCTCATAAGACAATTGCTGTATCCAAATATCAAAGCCAGCATCATGGCCAAGAATTTGGCGGCGAATTGGAATATATACCAAATGGCGTGCCAGTTGCAGAAAATATTGCTCCAAATATAATTACTAAAAATTGGGGTTTGATTGGCAAGGATTATATTGTGGCTGTTTCCAGATTGATTAAGCACAAAGGCTTACATTATTTAATTAGAGCATATTCAATATTAAAAACTGACAAAAAACTTGTTATTGTTGGTGATACTAACTATACAGATGATTACTTTAATTATTTAAAGACCTTAGCCGGTGATAATAAGAATATTATTTTTACTGGTAATCAAAGCGGACAGGCCTTAGCTGAATTATATTCTAATGCCTATTTATTTGTTCAGCCGTCAGAAGCAGAAGGACTTTCCATTGCCTTACTTGAAGCTATGTCTTATGGCAAAGCAGTCTTATGCAGTGATATTGAACCAAATAAAGAAGTTGTTACAGATATTGGCATGACATTTACCTCAAGAAGTATTTCTGATTTATCTCAAAAATTACAATATCTTTTAAATCATCCCGAAATCGTGGAAGTTATGGGAAAGGAATTAAAAGAAAGAGTCATAACAGAATATAATTGGGAAAATGTAACTAGAAAAACAATTGCTTTATACAGATCTCTTATTTGTGTAAATTCGAAAAAGGATTTGGCAATTGAAACCAAGATAGCTTAAAAATTAATATAAATAAAACACCCCGCGCCGCGGGGTGTTTTATTTTATTCTGTTGCTATGGTTTTTAAGTTGGGAGAATAGTGTTTGTTATTAATTTTCCACTTATCCACATATTGACCCAAGCCATATTTATTACTTTTATTTCTGATTGTTGGCTTTTTTTGAGACCATTTAATAGCACTCTCTAAATGGATTTTATATCGCCCTCTGACTATAATATAACGAAGCTCTTGAACCTTAAGAGCGCGTCTAATTGTCTTTTGGTCAATGCCAAAGAGGCGAGAGGCCTCTGATATAGATATGCGAATTGAATTGACTTCTGGCATATAGCAATGTAATATTATTATTTGTCTAGAAAAATGTGGACAAATATAATATAACATATTTTTTTCCACAAAACAAACCAAGAATAAATTTTTCTATAATTAGCCATATTTATTCACAGATTTGGGTCTTGTAATAATTCTTAGTTTATTCTATAATAATATTAATTTTATATGTCCAAATTCTAAATTAGAATTTAATATGCGAGAAAATGTTATAATATCAGCTGTAACATTTTTTTTAATTTTACGTCTACTAAGATGAGAGGAAATCCACTAAAAAATAAATACCTATTATTTAGAGCGAAAAATAAAGATCCAGAATCTTTCACTAGAGTTTATGATTTATACGTAGATCGGATCTATCGCTTTATTTTTTTTAAAGTGGCAAATCCGGAAGACGCACAAGATTTAACATCAGAAGTATTTTTAAAAACATGGCAGTATATAAATAACGGCAAAGATATAAAAAATCTTAATGCTTTCTTTTACAAAATTGCCAGAAATCTAATCATTGATCATTACCGAAAAACAAGTTTAAGCCAACAAGATATTTCTCTGGAAACCGAAAAAGAAAATTTAGAACAGCAAGTTAAAGTAGCCAAAGATGAACTTAAAGAAATTGAAACAAAAATAGCAGTGGAAAATATTGAAAGCAAATTAAGGGAATTAAAAGATGAATATAGAGAAGTAATAATTTTACGTTATGTTGATGGTTTGTCGATTGGCGAAATTGCTGATGTCGTGGGCAAAAAGAAAGGAACAATCAGAGTCCTTTTATACCGCGCCCTTAATACCCTAAAAGATTTAATGCCAGAAGAAGAGGGAAAAAAATAAATTTTATCTTCTTAATATAATGAAGAAAAAAGAACTCTTGCGACAATTAAATAATTTACAGGATCAAATTAAGCCCGACCAGGTTTGGAAAGAAAAAGGTCGGGAGGTTTTGTATGCCCAAATTAATGCCCAAACAAGTTCTGTTTCTCCAAAAGTAATATCACAGACAATTACAAATAAAATTATAATTTCAGTTTTAAGACCTGTTTCTGTTTCCTTGGCAATTTTTATTGCCATTATTGGCGTATGGGTAGTTGGTGTTAATGCTACCAAAAATAGTTTGCCTGGTGATTTATTATATGGACTAAAATTAACTGGCGAACGATTGCAGGTCAATTTAGCATTAAGCGATGAAAAAAGAACTGATTTAGAAATTGCTTTTGCGGAAATAAGATTAAATGAGGTAAAAGAAGTGATGACCAAAACAAAAGACAAGGGGCAATTAGCTGTATCTTTAAAAAAATTCCAGGAAAGCATGAGTAATGTAAAAAGCAATTTGGCCAAACTGGAAATGACAGACAAGGACAAAGCCTTAAAGGTGGCAAAAGTTGTTGATGAAAAAACAAAAATTTATACAGATCTTTTAAGGGGTGAAAATATCGTATCTGATAAAAATACTAATGAAGCCATTGCTGTTTCAAAGGCGACCGGAGATAAAGCGCTTTCTGTTATTTTAAAAGAATTTGAAGAAGGGGACAGTGCTACTAATTTGGAAGATATAAAATCAAAGCTTATTGTCAGGATTGAAGATTTAAGAGAAGACAGCGCCTTGGCGCAAAAGAATATTGAAACAATTATTATTAATAAGGCTATAGCTGAAGAACTGGCCAAAGCACAAGCCGAAGCTAAAGCTAAAGCTGAAGAGGAAGCTAGAATTAAAGCCGAAGAAGAAGCAAAAGCTCAAGCTGAAGCTGAAGCCAAAGAGGCAGAAATTCAAGCAGATGAAACATCTACGGAAACAGCTAATACTGAATCAACAGAACCATCTTTGACAGAAGAAAATTTACCTGAGACTACAAACACAAATACAGATACCAATAATAATATAAATACAAACACAAATAGCGAAGTAATACCCGAAGAAGTTGTTGAGCCACCCATAGAGGAGATTTTACCCACAATAGATGAAGTTAAAGAAAACCCAGATAAAATAGAAAAATTATTAGTTAAAGCTGAGGATTTTCTAAAAAGTAATTCTGTTAGTCAGGCCTTTGAACAAATAAGGCAGGCCGATGACTTATTAAACATTTTGAATAAAGTTATTAATGCCAATAGTCAGTATTTGGAAGCGTTAGAGGAAAATACTATAGAAGTAGATGCAGCAGCAGATGTTGAAGGTGTAAAAGCAGAAGAAGGGGTAAGTTAGAATATAGAATTTAGAATAGTTTTTTAAAAATAATAAATTAATAAATTGTGGGTGGACTGCACTGTGCTAATAATTATTTGGAATTTGAAATTTTGAATTTAATTATTATTACAGCGTGGTTCATCCACGCCTAAGTCCGCAAGGATTTAGGCACGCCCTAAACCGCAAGGTGAGGGGTGCACTAATTAATGCTCTTTTTTTGAGAACTGGGCTAAGCAAGTAATAAAGATCCTATTTTGCCAGCGAAAAGGTCGACTCCCGCAAGGGTTGGCGTCTGCAAAAAAGGATACAAAAACTTTATTATTTTGCATCCAGTCGCTTATTAAAAGAGTTAATTTAAGGAAAATAAATTATGAAAAAGTTTTTTACTGTCAGTGTTGTAGTGGTTACCATTTGTTGGGCTGTCGGTTTAGCTGCTTTTGTTCCAGTCGCTCAGGCAACTACGCTTGTCTCCGGCGACTTGATCAAGGCATCTTTACCAGCAGTTTATTACTATGGTGCTGACGGCAAGAGATATGTTTTCCCGGATCAGAAAACATATATGACATGGTATGCTGATTTCTCTTCAGTGAAGACAATCACTGATGGCGAATTGGCTACTATTTCAATCGGCGGTAATGTCACCTATAAACCAGGTGCTAAAATGATAAAAATTACCACTGATCCAAAGGTCTATGCAGTTGCTGCAAATGGCAGCTTACGCTGGGTAACAACAGAATCAATTGCTTCTTGCCTTTATGGCTCAAGCTGGGGCTCTATGGTACAAGATGTGCCAGACCCATTCTTTGTTAATTACTCTGTTGGCGCGCCAATCAATAACTGCACTGATTATGACAAAGCCGCTGCTACTGCTGCAGCTCAATCTATTAATGTAGATAAGGGCTTAGCAGGTGCTACTACAACTGGCGGCAATTTGAATGTGACATTAGCTTCTGATACACCAGCAAGCCAAACAGTGGCTGTTGGCGCTTCTGCTAATTTCACTAAGATTATCTTATCTGCTGGTTCTACAGCTGCTAAGATTAAATCTTTGTATGTCACTCGTTCTGGCTTAACTGGCAATGATGATATTGAAAACATCAAGCTAGTTGATGCTAATGGCGCAACTGTTGGCTCTGTTGGCAGTTTAGGCGCAAATAGCAAGGCCTTAATCACTTTTGTGCCAACATTAGAAATAGCTGCAAATTCTTCAATGGCTTTATTCATTAGAGCAAGTGTCGATGCTTTTGCAGCCACAGGCACAACAGCTGCTTTGGGTATTGCTGCTGCTTCTGATGTTATTTTGGAAGCAGGCACTGTAACTGGTACATTCCCAGCTACTGGTAATTATATGAGCCTCTTATTCTTAGCAACTCTTGGTACAGCTACTGTTGGTCAGGATGCTGCTGTAGTTGATTCTAAGCCAGATGCTGGCGCAAAAAGAGTTCAGATTTCTGAATTCTATGTGCAGGGCGGCGCTAATGAAGATTTGACTCTTGAAGGACTTAGTTTGATGGAGGCAGGTTCTGCTGCTAATACTGATTATGCCAATATTGAACTTTACAGCTTAACAGAGGGCAGATCATTAGGCACTGTGGCTGCTTGGGATGCAAATTCCAGAGCTACTTTTGGCGGCTTAAATGTTGTTATTCCAAAGGGCGTCAAACATATTTTCCAGGTTTATTCTGACGTTGTTGGTGGTTCAGGTAACGTCCTGGATGCCGACTTAACTGATGGCGGTGATGTTTTGGTTAGTGTTAAGGGTAATACTTATGGCTTTTATATTGCACCTATTGTTGTTGGTGGTTGGCTTGGTCAAGGTATTGATGGTGCAGGCGGACAAACTGTTAACCCAGGTACAATGAATGTTACTAAGTCAACTTCTACACCAGCTGTGGGCAATATTTCTAAAGCTTCTGAACAAGCTATTACTTCATGGGATTTTGAAGTCAGAGGCGAACCAGTTAAGGTCACCTTAACAACTGTTGATTTAGTTTTAGGCGGTGGTTTAGTAATTGCTGATTTAGCAAACGCTAGATTGATTGATGAGACAGGCACATTAGTTGCAGGTCCCAAGACTGTTGGCGCCACAACTATTAACTTTACTGAAACTTATATTGTACCAACTGGCACTCATAAATATACATTTAAGATTGATATTTTGAGTACTGCTCCAAATTTGGGTACAATCATTGCCACAATCCTTGCTCCTAATGCCATTGCTGCTTCTGGCATGAATACCAGAGACACTATTATCCCAACTCCAGCTACTCCAGTCGCTGGCAATATGCAGACAATCAAGGGCGCTAACTTAGATGTTACTACCCTGACTTCTCCTGCATCTGCCCTTGTTTCTGTAGGTACACAGGACTTTATGTTTGCTTCAGCTGCTTTAGATGCTACAAATTCTGGTGAAGATATCCGCGTTTCTGCTGTTACTGTGCAAGATACCTTTACTGATGATCTTGGCTTACCAACAGCTAACTTCAATAATTTACAAAATATTGAGATTTGGGCTGATTTAACTTCAGCTTCATCATCCAGAGGTGATGTATTTGAAACCAAAGTTTCAAATAGCGAACAGCCAACAGCTACAGTAGTTTCTCCTGCTGCAAAGCAAATCGCTTTAACTCAGGTAATTACTGTTCCAAAGGCAGAATTTGTTAAGATTGCAGTTGTAGCTGATTTATCAACTTTATCTGACCCAGGTGATACGCATACAATAAATATTAGCGCTGTGACCGCTACTGGTAAATCAACCGGTAACGTTCCTGGTGGTGTTGTTGGTGGTGGAGGTCAGTTAATGACTATTGCTGCTGCTGGTTCATTTAATTTAGCTATTTTGGATGCTACTTCTCCTGCTGCTCAAATTTTGGTTAGCAATAATCAAAAGGTGACTGTGGGCGCTTGGAAGATACAAGCTGATGGCGTTGAGTCAATTGATTTGGACCAAGTCATTATTAATGATCTTCCTGCACTTGGTGTTGCTGCTGCTTATTACTTATATAGCAATGTCAGAAGTGATGGCGGCTCAACTGCTAATCCAGTTGCCGTTGCTCCATCTGGCGCTTTAGCTACTTTCGTCTTAGCTGATAATACTGTTGTTTTGCCTCCAAGCGGGTCTGCAATCTTAACTTTAAAGATTGATGTGGCTTTGGTTGACGGTGTCACTGTTGTAAGCGGTATGCCATTTGTTCCAGATGTTTCAGCAGGTACTGATATTCAAGGCACTGGCAAATCATCTGGCGCATATATTGATTTAGTCACTTCAGGCTTGGCTGTTCCAATTACTGCAGCTGCACACACTGTCTATGGCACAAGACCATACTTTAGCTTAAATGCTGCTTCACCATCTGGCACATTAGTTCCTGGCTTAAATAGCTTAATTGCTATTTATAATGTTAAGGCAGATGATGCTGATGATGTAACTTTCACCAATGGTTCAGGCAACTCCTTGAATATTGATGTTGCATATACAGGCGCTGGTCCTGGCAATTGTGTCCTTAAAGACGAGGGAGGTATTGCTTTGGATACAGGCGATGCAGCAGGTGATAACCTGGCTTCATTTGACTTTGATTTGGCAAACTTTATCATTTCAAAGGGCCAGACCAAGAAATTGTATATGTATTGCAACACTGCAGCTATGATCACAAATGATACTATCCAGGCCTATCTAGATGATACAGCAGGCGGTAGAATTGGTTGGGATGTTAACTATGATGGTGGTAATTATGCAGAAGATGCTGTTATCTTCCGCGGCGGTATCTATGCAGGCGCTTTGAAGGTCTAATCTAATTGTTGATTCGTTGATATAGATTCCCCGTTCCGTTTAGCGGGAGGGGAATAACAAGCCCCCGGTCATGCGACCGGGGGTTTTGTATTTGGAAAAGAGGGTTTTTTGGTGTAAAATAGAGGTAGGAAAATATAGTAAAAGTTGATATGTCATATCGACCGAAGCGCGTAAGCGCGAGTGGAGATATCCCTTATTAACATATGGCAAAGAATTATAATTTTTTTGTATACATTTTGGCAAGTGATAGCGGTACATTATATGTTGGCGTAACAAATAACATTGAGCGCCGTTTATATGAACACCGAAATAATTTAACGCCAGGATTTGCATGTAAATACGAGTGTCATAAATTAGTTTATATAGAACATTATTCACATATTGACTCTGCTATCAATCGTGAGAAACAGATTAAAAAATGGCGACGCGAGAAAAAAGAATTTTTAATAAGGACGATTAATCCTTCATGGAAAGATTTAAGTTATGAGTGGTACAAGTAAGGGATTTCTCCATTTCGTTCGCTGTGCTCACTTCAGTCGAAATGACAAGAGAAGAATCAAAAGAGGGGGTTGAATAAGTATTAATAATTAATAAAACATATTTATGAAAAAAATTATTTTCACATTTTTAATTTTACTCTGCGCATCTTTTTGTGCTGCACCGGCTTTGGCCTATAATACTTCTGCCGTTACCAATATGCAGGCACCTTATGCTGTTTTTTACCCCAGAACTTTTGATAATCTAATTATGGATTTTACTTTAACGCCAACTAGGGCCGATACTCTTAAAGCTTTGAGTATTAGAAATTTAGGCACTGCTGATAACTATTATCAAATAAAATACATGGCGCTTTGGGAAGATGCTGGTCCCTCTGGATTTCAAGGTATGGGTATTGATAAGGAACTTGGCAATTTTAATTACACTTCCACCTATCAATCGTGGTATTTGGATGGTTTATCTTTATTAATTAGTACAAGCAAAAGATTTTTTGTTTCCATCGAAACTTTTTTTAATGTTTCCAAACAAGGAACCATTATAATGCAGATTCCGCAATTATTAGACAATAATGATAATGGCATTTTTGATATTGGTGATTATGGTATATTTATGAGTTCTTTAGATAACGGACCAATAGATGCGTCAGTTGATAATAGCAATAGCCAGGTTATTAATACTTCGCCTACTGATTCATTCGGCCCCAAATTAGTGATTACGAATTTATTTGACGGGCAGGTATTAAATTCAAACAGTCTAATGATAGAAGGGCTGGCGCGCGATCCAGGCGATACATACATTAGAGATTTTAATATTATTATTGATGGGGAATCTTTTCCTGTTCAGGAATTAGATACTTCATATCATACCTGGCGATATGATTGGCAAAATATAAGCGATGGTTCTCATATTATTAGTTTGCAAGCGCATGACGGCTGGGGTAATTATACTGAAACAGGGGCAATTACTGTGCGCGCCAGTCAGCAGACAATTTCAGTCACAAATTCTTTGGTGGCAATTGATAAGACATCTATTATTAATGACGGATTGGATAAAGCCACTGTTGTGGTAACGCTTAAAGATATGGACAATCAGCCAACTGCTAATCGCCAAATAACAGTAGAAACTAGTACGGGCGTCATTATTAGTATTCCCAATAACAATTCAGGCACAGACGGTAAAGTCAGTTTTGAAGCGCGTTCAACATCCTTAGGGGTAAAAACTTTGGTAATCAAATCCGGAACGACAACGATTAAAAATTTGTCATTGACAGTTACTTCTCCAGGTGCAATTCCAGGCATATTATATGGCGATTTGATTAAAGCAAGCGGTCCGGCGGTTTATTATTATGCTAATGACGGTAAAAGATATGTTTTTCCGACTTTAAAAACATATTTAAGTTGGTATAATGATTTTTCCACAGTAAAAACAATTACCGATTCCCAATTATCTTCGATCTCTATAGGCGGCAATGTAACTTACAAACCCGGAGTTAAATTAATAAAAATTACTACTGATCCAAAAGTTTATGCGATTGATGCCCACGGCGTTTTGCGTTGGCTAAAAACCGAAGCACTGGCCAAAGCCCTGTACGGCGATAATTGGTCAAATAAAATTGATGATATTCCTGACCCCTTCTTTGTAAATTACCAAATGGGTAACGATATAAGTGGCACGGGTGATTATAGCCCCTTAACAGTGGCTGAAGCAGCCAGTTCAATTAATGTTGATAAAGGATTGTAGAATTATCAATTTAATGAAAACAAAAATTATAACAATAATTACAGTTTTTTTGGCAATTTTTACTATTGCCAATTTTTGTTATGCCGCGCAATTAATCCCCAATGACCCTGATTATGGACGGCAATGGTATTTAAAGGCATTAAATATGCCAGAGGTTTGGGGGACTCAGACAGGCAACAACAGTGTAATCGTAGCTGTTTTAGATTCTGGGGTTGATATTGCTCATCCTGATTTGCGTGATAATATTTGGGTAAATCGCGATGAAATACTTGGCGATAATATTGATAATGATAAGAATGGCTTTATTGATGATGGTCAGGGTTGGGATTTTGTCAATAGCGTGAGCGATCCTAGGCCAAAATTTGAAAGCGATTGTTTTTTAACAGATACATGCTCTAAAGAAGCGATTATTCATGGGACTTTGGTATCTGGAGTAATCGCAGCCATGGGTAATAATTATTATGGCACCACAGGGTTGGCTTGGAATGTAAAAATTATGCCCTTGCGTGTTTTGGATGAAAACGGCAGCGGTGATACATCTAATGTACTCAAAGCGATAAATTATGCTGTTGATAATGGCGCCAACATTATTAATTTAAGCTTTGTTGGCGATTCCTATGACTCATCATTAGAAAAAGCTATTGAACAAGCATATCTTAAAAATGTTTTAGTAATTGCAGCGGCCGGTAATGAAGGGACAGATGGCCATTCAGTCAATATGGATTTCAGAAAAATGTATCCAGTTTGTTCGCAGGGCTCGGCTGGCGAAAATATTATTATTGGCGTGGCAGCGGTTGACCAAGATAATGTACTATCAAAATTTTCAAATTACGGCTCTTCTTGCATTGACATTGCCGCTCCTGGCGAGAATATTTATGGACCGCTTTACTATGCCGATTATTCAGATTTTTTTAATTATTTTGGCGGAGAATATTCGGGCACTTCTTTAGCCGCTCCCATTGTTTCAGGCATTGGCGCTTTAATTAAATCGCAAAAGCCGACTATAACCAGCAAAGAAATAACAGATTTAATTTTAAATAATGGTGATAATATTGATGCGATAAATCCTTTTTTTGCTGGCAAATTGGGCAAGGGGTTAATAAATCCTGTTAAGATTTTTAAGTCCATTACAAGCTTATCAATATCAGGGAACTTAATTAAGGGGTCTGGAGAGGTTGTTTATTATTATGGCGCTGATGGCAAAAGATATGCTTTTCCTGATAGAAATACATATTTTAGCTGGTATGCTAATTTTTCTAGCGTGCTCACAATTTCAGATACGGATTTAGCAATAATTACATTGGGAGGCATAGTAAATTATCGCCCTGGCAGTTTAATAAAAATAAATAGCTTGCCAAATGTTTATGCAGTTACGCATAATGGCATTTTGCGTTGGATAAAAACAGAAGAAATAGCCAAAATGCTTTATGGAGAGAATTGGGCTATTTTAGTGCGTGATGTGCCTGATTCATTTTTTATTAATTATAAAATAGGGGAGGCCATTGAAACTGCCGCTTCATTTAGCCCCACTCTTGAGAGAGAACAAAATATTACAATAGATATTGATAAAGAACTTAATTAAAGTAAATAAATGCTGGCAATATTAAATAAAAATGAAACCTTAAGGCAATTTATCAAATTCTGTGTTGTCGGCTTTGGCAACACCATTATAGATTATGGTGTTTATTTATTTTTCAGTCGTTTAATTGATTTGTATTACCTTTATGCAAATATTTTAGCCATTTTAGTTGCCATGACTTTCAGTTTTTTTGTAAATAAATATTGGACTTTTGGCAATTTTGAAAAAGAAATAAAAATTCAATATGCCAAATTTTTTTTAATCGGTATAGTTTATTTTATTTTATATAATGCCATTTTTTATTTATGCGTAAATAATCTTCTGATTTATGATTTATTGGCCAAGATTATTGCAATTGCCATTGGTTTATTCTGGAATTTTATTGCCAATAAATATTGGACATTTAGAAAAAATGTCTAATTTTAGCGAAAATTTTATCTCTTTATTTTTTAGATTAATTTTGATAAAATATTAAATAGAATTAATTAATTTATTTATAACTATATGTCAAATGGGGTTTTTGAGAAGAAAAACATCCTTATTTTAGGGGGCGCGGGCTTTATGGGTTCGCATTTGTGCGATAAATTAGTGGGAAATAATAATATAATATGCATTGATAATTTTATTTCCGGCAAAAGGGATAATATTGACCATTTATTATCGCATGAAAATTTTATTTTTATTAATGATGATGTAAATAATTTAGTTGATTTGGAAAAGTATAAGGAGCTGGAAAGATTTAAAATTAAATTTCAGGGCATTCAAGAAATATATAATTTGGCTTGCCCAACTAATCCTAAAAATTTTTCCAAAACAGTTATTGAAACTGCCAGAACAAATAGCTTGGGAACGATGAGGGGACTAGATTTGGCAGTAAAATATAAAGCAAAATTTTTACATTTTTCTTCCTCTGTTATTTATGGTCCGCGTAACGAAAAAAAACCAGTTGTTATAGAAAATGATTATCGTGCAACTAGCCCCCTTACGCCGCGTTCCTGTTATGACGAGGGCAAAAAATTTGCAGAAACATTAGTTTACACATATCGCCAGTTTTATGGAGTTGATGCAAAAATATTACGTTTTTTTACTACTTATGGACCGCGCATGCCTCTTTTTGTCGGACACATGATCCCAGACTTTATTGTAGCCGCTTTAGATAATCAGCCCTTAATGCTTTACGGTGATAATAAATTTACTATGACGCTTTGCCATATAACTGATGCGATTTCTGCTGTAATAAAAATGATGGCTTCAAATGAAGCGGGGCCTTTCAATGTTGGCGCTGCTCAGGAGTATAAAGTTTCAGAGGTTGCGAAAAAGATTATTAAAATGATAAATTCCAAATCAGAAATATATTATACAGACCCTCTTCTATTTATGTCGCGCTTAAGCATCCCTGATATTAGTTTGGCGAAAGAGAAGCTAGAATGGTTTCCAATTATGACTCTAGATAAGGGCTTGGAAGATACCATTGAATACGCTAAGGCTCATAAAGTAATGATTGATTGGAATCAGGTTGAAGAAGTTAAAGATTAAATATTGGATAAGCATAATATATAAAAAGGTAGAGCCGTCTCTACCTTTTTAAAACTATATGAAAGAAAAAGTCGCAATAATATTAGTAAATTTTAATGGCAAAAAATATTTACCTGATTGCTTATCGAGTTTAGCCAATTTAGATTACCCTAAAGATAATTTAAAGATTTTTTTTATTGATAATGGATCATCTGATGATTCGCTTGAATACGCTAAAAATAATTACAAAGATTTTGAATATGTTATTAATGGAAAAAATTTGGGTTTTGCTGAAGGCAATAATGTAGGCATCAAAAAAGCTATAGACCTTGGTTTTGATTTTGCTTATTTAATAAATCAAGATACTATTAGTGAGCCAGATTCATTAAAAAAATTGGTTTATGTTATGCAAAACAATGAAAATATTGCTGCAGTCCAGCCGCGCTTGATGCTTTGGCCAGAAAAGGATAAGGTTAATTCATTGGGCAACTCTATTCATTATTTAGGATTTGGTTTTTCTGGCGGCGGTTACCAAAAATTTTCTGGCGATTTAACTCCTCAAGAAATAGCTTATCCAAGCGGCGCCGCAGTATTAATTAAAACAGAAGTATTAAAAAAAATTGGTTCATTTGACGCTAAACTATTTGCCTATCATGAGGATTTGGATTTAGGTTGGCGCATGCGTTTAGCTGGCTATAAAATACTTGTCGCGCCTGATGCAGTTGTTTATCATAAATATGAATTTTCCAGAAGTATTGGCAAATATTATTTTATGGAAAGAAATCGTTTTATTTGCCTTTTAGAAAATTATAAATTGGGGACTTTGATCTTAATTTTTCCCGCCCTGCTCTTTATGGAAATAGGATTATTTGTTTATTCAATTTTTTCGGGTTTTTGGCTACAAAAGCTTAAAGTATATGGTTATTTTTTAAGGCAGCGTAATTGGCAGGAAATAATAAGAGAAAGAAGGGAGAGAAGAGCGATAAGGGTAAGAAGAGATAGGGAAGTTATAAAATTATTTACTGGCAAGATTGAATTTCAGGAGATTGATAATTTTATTTTGAAATATGCGGTTAATCCGTTATTTAATTTCTATTTTAATATTTTGAAGTTTTTGGTAAGATGGTAGGGAAATAATGCGAATATATTCATGCTAATCAGCAAATTATACGAGAGAATATTAGCATAAAAATTAATTATTCCAATAATTAGCATCCTATGAAAATAGCACAAATCGTTTGTAGATTTAAACCCTATAAAGGAGGTATTAGTAATATGGCCTTTGATGAATCTTTTGGTTTGGCAAAATTAGGCCACGAAGTAACTGTGTTTACTCCTTATTATAATGAAGCAGATAATAATTATAAAAGTGGTGATTTTAAAATTGAAAGATTGCATAGTTTTGGCAGAATTGGAAATGGCGCTTTTTTGCCGCAATTACTTTGTAAATTAAAAGATTTTGATATTGTGCATCTGCATTACCCTTTTTTCGGCGGCGCTGAAATTGTTTGGCTGGCAAAAAAGTTAAATGAACATAAGATAAGATTGGTGATTACTTATCATATGGATGTAGTCGGCGGTATTTTTATGAAACCATTTTTTAAATTCCATACCAAATTTATCATGCCCAAAATCATTAATTGCGCTGACAAAGTAATCGTAACATCATTAGACTATGCCCAAACTTCCAATATTAAAAATCTTGTGGCTAAAAATCCTGAAAAATTTATTGAAATGCCGCCAAGTATTGATTTGGAAAGATTTTTTCCTTCAAAAAAAGAAAAAGAATTATTATTTAAATTCGGTATAAATCCTGAATTTGATAAAGTTATGCTTTTTGTAGGAGCTCTGGATAAGGCTCATTATTTTAAGGGTATCCAGTTTTTAATTAATTCTTTTAATGTGCTTGATTATTCGGGCAGTCAAGATGCCATATATAGGGTTAAGCTATTGATTGTCGGCGAAGGCAATTTAAAGGAAAAATATAAAACACAAGTTCTAGAAGCGGGTTTAAAGGATAAAATTTTATTTGCTGATCCAGTAAGCGATGAAGATTTGCCCAAATATTATAATTTAGCTGATGTGATTATATTGCCCTCTATTGATCGATCTGAAGCATTTGGCATTACATTAATTGAAGCCATGGCCTGCGCTAAGCCAGTAGTGGCATCCAGATTGCCAGGCGTAAGAAGTGTTATTGAAGATGGCGTTGATGGCTTTTTATTTGATATTAAACAGGAGGGAGATTTGGCCAATCGCGTTAATAAATTATTTGCTGATAATATTTTAAGAGAAAAAATGGGCTCGGTCGGCCGCGCTAAAGCGGAAAAATCATTTAGTCAGGATGTTTTAATAAAAAAATTAATAGGGATTTACGACGAAGTGATAAAAAAATAATCTTTTATATGAAAATTTGTTTAATAAATAGCTTATACAAGCCATATAAAAGGGGAGGAGCTGAAGTTGTCTTTTCTAATATTGTCAAAGAGTTGAAAAAAGACGGTCATGATGTTTTTATTATCACAATTTCCCGTCATTGTGAAAAAAAGAATTTTTTCATAACAATGATGGATGATATAAAGGTTTATCGCTTTTATCCGAGAAATATTTTTTCTTTCGTGGAAATAAATAAGCAACCCTTTTGGAAAAGATTTATTTGGCATATTTTAGATACTTTCAATTATCATTCTTATCGACAAGTTAAGAAAATATTACAATTAGAAAAACCAGAATTAGTGTTATCTCACAATTTAAAAGGGATTGGCTATTTGACACCAAGGGCAATCAGAAGTTTAAATATTAAGAATATACACACCCTACATGATGTGCAACTTGTTTATCCATCTGGTTTAATTTTGTACAACAAAAATTGGAGCAATTGGTTGTCAATAATTTATAGTAAAATTTGCAATAAGTTATTTAATAATCCGCAAACAGTGGTTTCGCCTTCAAAATGGCTATTGGATTTTTATCATCAAAGAGGATTTTTTAAGAAATCCAAAGAAGTTGTTCTGCCCAATCCTATTATTTTAGAAGAAGCATCTTGGCATAAAAATCTTGATAATAAGAAAATAAATTATTTATTTTTAGGCCAATTGGAAAAACATAAGGGCATTTTATTTTTATTAGATGTTTTTTCTGAGTTTAATAAGCAAAAAGATTGCCGGCTTTATATTGTTGGTACAGGAAGCTTGGAAGAAGAATTAAAGAAAAAATATGAAAACGATGATTGGGTTGAATTTTTAGGTTTTATTTCCGCCAATTTGCTGGGCAAAGAAGTTTTTAAACGCATTCATTATACTATCATACCTTCACTGTGTTATGAAAATTCTCCAAGCGTGATTTATGATAGCTATAAATTTGCCACCCCAGTCATTGCTTCGGCAATTGGCGGTATTCCGGAATTAGTCCAAGAAGGCGTTAATGGCTATTTATTTGAGCCGGGCAATAAATTTAGTTTGCTTAATAAATTGAATTTAAGCAAAAATAATATTGCTAATTTTTCTCATCTTTCAGAAAATGCTAAAATAAGAGCAGAAGAATTTGATATTAAAAAATATATTTATAAACTTTTGAGCTTATGAGCGCTATTTATTATTACAAGCGCAGAACTAAGCCGATTAAATGGCTTATTATTATTTTAATAATGGCAGTTATTGTGTTTTTTTTATATTGGTTTTATACTAATTATTTTTCTAAAATAGATGTTTCTGGATCCGGCAAGAATGCTTCCCCTGATAAAATTACCCAGAATTTATTATTAAGCTTGTCATCAGTTGATGGTGATGTACAAATGGCTATAAAGAAAGAAGATTATGTTAACGCTTTGAAGAATACGATTTTACATAATGGAGATAAAATCAAAACAGGTTCAAACAGCAGAGCAATTTTAAAGCTGGAGAATGGATCAACCATACGCTTGGGAGCAAATACTGAAATTATTTTACAAAATACTGAAGTTAATAATTTTGTTGTTGAAGAATTAAAGGGTAGAGTTTATTACAGCCTAAGCGCAGGCGCGAATTATCAAATTAGGGCATTAAATGTTTTGGCTACAGCGCTGGGTACAAAGTTCGAAGTGATTAATAATGCGGACCTTAAGTATTTAGCTATTTTGGCTTTGGAAAATAACGTGAAGGTGGAAATTTTTGATGACAACAACAATTTCGTTGTTGGCAGCAGATTGGATCCAAGCGAAAAAGCTTTGATCGATTTAAAAAATTCAAAAAATGAAATGCTTAAGATTGAATCTTTTTCAATAAAAAGTTTGGCTAAGGAAGCATGGTATAAATGGAATTTTGATTTGGACCAGGGATTGACTGACGTGACTATGAAAGACGAGCCAGAATTTGAAGAAATTGCCAGCAGTTTAGAATTAATAACAACATTAAAAGAGGAAAATATTTATTTATCATGGTCTGTTTATGATGGAGCTGATTTTAAAAGCTATCAGATAGTTAAATCAGAAACAAAAATAAATCCTAAATACCCTGATGATAGCGTTATAAAATCATCAGACGAGAAAGACTTGAATTTTTACGTAGATGATAAAGTGGTTGCTGATAAAACATATTATTATCGCGTTTGCGTGGTGAAAATGAATGATAATATTGCCTGCGGCAATGTAGCGAGCGAACAATTAAAACCAAAGGAAGAAGATAAGACACCGCCCTTAGCGCCAACTTTATCCATTAATGTTTCAGAAGCAGGAGTCGGCTTAAGCTGGACAAAAAATCAGGAGTCAGATTTTAAAGAATATAAAATTTTACGCGCTGCTTATAATTCTATGCCAGTTTACCCCGGGGAAGCACCTGTTGCGACAAAAGGTTGGGGAGAGGAAAATTATCTTGATAAAGAAGTAAACATTACCAGCGTGGGTTCTTATTATTATAGAATATGCAGTGTCGATAATTCGGAAAATGTGAGCTGTTCCAACATTAAAGTTATTGAAAACGGTCAAGTGAAATAGCATAATACAAAAAATGGGGATGAATTTTCCCATTTTTTATTTCTTGACTTCGACAAAAAATTTTTATAAAGTTATTCCAGCGCTAGTTAGTTATCTTTTAGGTGAAATAGGGAGCAAAGAGAGGGAATTATCCGAAACTTGGATTAAAGTACATAAGGCTTGCAACCCTCCTTACAGGGTTTGGCTGGGATTAAAAAAAGAAGGAGAGGGCTAATCCAAAACTTGAATTAAAGTACATAAGGCCTGCACCCTCCCTAGGAAACAGATGACCAATGACCAGCTAAGCCATTAAACAATTCCTAAAGTAGCCGAAAAGGGCTGTCAGAAATCTGACGGCAATATTAAACTGCTTTGGCTTATTGACCGATACGCCAGGCCAGAGCACTAAGTAACGAGCGCTGGGAGGGGGATTCGTCTCCCTCCCCTTTCTTTTAAAACCAAAAGAGGAGGTGATAAAATTTGTTAAAATCGCGGACTCATATTAAGAATCCCTTATTGAAAATTTCTGGCAGGAAAGCGGCGTGGTATTTATTTTCTACGCTTGATTATCCTTTTGACGATTTTGAAAGATTTCGTAAAATTTTATGGGCTGCCATTGTTAGGAGTCCGTGGCTTTATTCAAATATTGCTATACCCAAAAGAGACGGCAGTAAAAGAATTTTGGCAATACCCCATCCTGATTTGATGACCATTCAGAGGGCTATAAACAAAAATTTTCTAGAGCTGTACCGGCATCCCAATGTTTATGGCTTTTCGGGTGGAAATGCCAGAGAAGCTTTAACTGCACTTGCCCGCAGTAATCAAGCCATCTTCGCTTCTGATATTAAAGACGCTTTCCCTTCAACTACAGGTCGTGCTGTTTTTAATTTTTTTAGAACAGAAAAATTCGGCTATTACACTTCATATTATTTGACTTGCTTGACAACATGGTTTAATCAACAAAAAAAGTTTAATTTGCCGCAAGTTGGCTTGCCCCAGGGCGCTCCTACTAGTCCGCGTTTATTTGATCTCTGCTTTATTCGGTTTGACAGACGGTTTGCCAGATTGACCAAAAATGCTAATGGTGTGTATTTTCGTTATGCTGATAATATTTTTTTGACGGCCGAAGAATTTTGGCCCGAAAGAATTAATATACAAACAATGAGAGACGGCGGTGTAAGATGGCAGTCACCAATCATATCAGCAATATACAGAATACTCAAAAGGGGATATGAATTTGAGCATTCGCCTGATAATGAGATCTGGCATAATCAGGAATATGGACTTCATAAGTCGTATTTTGCCAGACAGGGCCAGATTTTGCATGCTTTAGGCTTGAATATTAAAGATGATCAATTGCATAACACGCGCGAATTTAAATTGCGCGTGCGCATGACTATTTTTAACCTAAAAAAGGCCCTTGAGCAAAAAGATGATTTTGAAACAAAAATTTGGCCGCTTTACCATAAATTAGATGGCATGCAGAAATTTCTTGTTAAAGAAACTTCATCAAAATTATGGGAGGAGGCAGAACAGGCTTTATTCCAGGTTGCCTTGATCCGTTATTCTGGTCAGGGAGGCAGATATGTGAAAAATATTTCAGAATATTAAAAGCCCTGTCAAATGACGGGGCTTTTTCTTGTGGGCAAGTATTGACAAAATATTTAAGATATGATATTTTATAATATTGAACTTTGAAAATATCCTGGGTATAAAAGTGTACAGCCGATTAACTAATAACCTAAAAAGCCAATTTATTTTGAAGGGAGGAAAAAATGGCGAAAAAAAGTTGGATTCCAGAAATTTCAGAAGAAAAATTGAACAAACTTTGTCAAAGAATCAAACCGGTCATAAGATTTTCAAGGAAAGGTAAAAAGCTTTTTAGATCATCCGTGGGTGCTCCGCGTTACATTAAGCAGGTTGATCCTCATGATGCTTTCTTGTGGGATCCTAAGCTGGGCAAGAAAGTAAAGGGTCTTAAAAGACTCAGTGACATCTTTACATATCACACCTTTGCTTACGCCAGTTTTTTTAAGCCATCAATCGCCGAAGTAATTGCGCAGATTCCCGAGGATCTTCTTGATAAAGTGGTAGCATTTGAAATCATAGGAGGACCTAGGACATCTGACGATCTTAATAATAATCCAGAGGCAACCCATGCCGGTTACCATGTAGCCACAACGCGGCTCTATATTAGAAAGAAGCCTAAGAAATAAAATTACGATACAAAGCCCTCGGTGAAATCTAATTTTGCTTGGGGCTTTTTCTTTTTTATACTAAAATAAGCCGAATTTGTCGGTAATGACATTGACAAATCTAATAAAATATGCTATATTGAAATGTAAATTTGATCTTTAAAAATATCCCTGTATATTATAAAGCGTAAAAGCAATTAAAGAACCGGATCTCAATGCCCTTAACAGGGGAAAGGAGAATGGCGATGAAACAAAAAGTCGCCGTCGCGAACTCGGGAAATATCTCGGCTTCGCAAATGAAAGAGTTCTGGAGAAAGGTGGAGGATGGCACGATTGATGGGGAACGGTTTCAGGCTTTTCTGGAAAATCCCAAAAAGTTTTCCAAGGGGCTGACCATTGTCCGAGCCATCAACATCCTCGGCACCAACAAGGTCATCACTGCCGAAGCTACGGCCAAGGCCTGGGGAATGGAAGCGCCAAAAAGCGCAGCCATCCGCTACAGCGAAGAAATCCTGTGCGAGTGCGCAAACGAAAACCAGAGCGGCAAATCCGACTGGCGATTGGTCTACATCAACGGTCTATCTCTGCGCGAGCAGAGAGAAAAGCGCGGAACCGACAAGACCAAGCAACCCTGCTTTTACAACAATGACTGGTGGTTGCAGAAACCCGAGGACTCCTGGGCTACCAAAAAGCCCGAAGCCGGCTACTATCTCATCAACTTCTGCGGTCAATTCGCCAGCATGAACTGGCAAGCCCAGGAAGCCGAAATCGCCAAGCTCGGCTCTGGCTACGAGCGGTGCCATGAGACAATCTTTGCCGAGGCCATCCTGACTATTTACATGGTCAATAATGGCGAGCGGATTGCCGAGAACTGGTATCACTGGAGCGCTTTGGCGTCTTCTGGTGGCTACCGTGTCGTTGTCGGTTTTTTTGATTCCAATGGTCTCGGTGTTGGCGGCTTCCAGGCCAGCTCCGTGGGCCACTTTCGCGTTGCTCTCGCTCGCAAGTTTGCTTTCTGATTGAACCTTTAAAAAACAAACCCCGCGATTTGCATAAGCATTTCGCGGGGTTTTTCTTTTGGGCGAAAAGCGCTCGCTTTTAGTCATTCCGAATGTAATGAGGAATCCATAAAGTTATAGATTCTTCGCTTTGCTCTGAATGACGCGAGCGCTGTTATTTTGAGAACTTGTAAATAAAAATCTTATCGCCGAGGTTATAAATAGTTCCGGCTGCTTTTTGGGCTGCTTGGTCAACGGTGGCGAATTGTTTCCAGTAAGTCGGCAAGATAAAGTAGGCGACCTTTACGCCAACAAAATCCATGGCTTGTATCATTGTTTCCTTGGAAGTATCAGTATATAACATTTTTTCATAAAATTTATAAAGCTCACCGCCCGTAGGAATCGGATAAAAATAATTGCCGTTATAATATTTTGTAAAACCAAAGATTTTTAAAGCTGCGGCGCTGGTCATTTGATTAGACAGCACAATATAATTTTCGCCCTGGCTGTCATTTTCAATATATTGTACGGCCTGAAAATCAGCAGCGCTAACATTTATAAATTTGCTATTATCGTAATCATCGTAGCGCGGATAACTGAGATATACGGATAGAGCAAGAGCAAGAGTTAGGGTAAAAATTAAGAAAGATTTGTAAATAATTGATTTTTGCCAGGCCTTTTGAATAAAAATATATAAGCCATAACAAGTTATTGGCAACAAAAAATAAAAAGCTAATTGCCAGACGCGTTTAGCAAAGTCGCCTTGTTCATATTCAATAATGAAATTAACTTTAATAAAATTTAATAAAAAAGCATTGATGATTAAAATTGCAAAAGCCAATAATGAAGCCAGGAAAATCTGGGCTTTTTTTATTTTTATCAAATATATTAAAGTGGTAATGGTAATTAAAATTAGCAACCAATAGATTGAATTCCTATATAAATAAGACAAGTCAAAAATTATTTTGTATTGTGTCGTGAAAATACTTGGCCAATCAATAAAATTTATGGCATTTTGTTGCCAGCTGACTTTATAAATTGAAATAAATGAATTAATAAGCAAAGATATGGGCAAAGCTAAAGCAGATACTATAGCAAAAATCGGCAAAATAATTTTTGTGGCCAGATTTTTATTTTTTATCAGATAAATTATTACTAAATAAATAATTATTGGTATGCCAGAGATGGCATGAATTGCTAATGAAGCTAAGGCCAATAAAATTAAAAAGGGAAATGGAATTTGCTTGTCTTCTAGATACAAGAAAGACAAAAATATTATCATTATACAAAATAAATTAGCCAAGGCTTGCGGGGTAGTGGTAATAAATAAGCTAAACGGCAAGAATAGAAAACTTAAACCTAATAAATGGCAAATATTTCGCGGGAGTATAAAGGTTTTTTTGATTGATTTGCAGATTGTATAAGGCAAAAAAACAGATAATAAAATTGGCAATAATAATTTATCAATCCATTCTACTGAAATTTGTAAGAAGTGGGCTAAAAAAACTACCAGCGAATATTGCCCCAAATAATAAAATGGTTTAGGCAAA
This sequence comes from Candidatus Falkowiibacteriota bacterium, assembly GCA_016927685.1. Lineage (GTDB taxonomy): Bacteria > Patescibacteriota > Patescibacteriia > CAIXNZ01 > CAIXNZ01 > CAIXNZ01. The sequence continues at coordinate 8,151 of JAFGMD010000036.1, read as the reverse complement.
ATAAATCCCTGGTTAAAAATTATGCTTTCGGTTGTTTGGTGTATGAAAGGATCAAAACCATAACCCAATCTGTAAATAAATAAAGCTACGCTGGTTGTCAGAAAATAATGCAGTCCAATTAAAACTGGCGTAATTTTGCATTTATCGTATAAAATTAAAAGAATTAAGTTGAAGGTGGCTAAAATATAAATAGCAAAAAATTCTTTGGGTATAACTTGCCAGGGTGAATAAATCGCTTCAATTGTCTGCGATTTCCATAAGATAAAAATGCTTATGGCAAATAGAATCAGATATGTTAGCGATAGAATTACTGAGCTTAAGCTTAGCTTGGGAAATTTGAATTGATTTTTTATTTCGTCTTTGGGTAAGATGTGCGGATATAAAATATAGCCAGAAATAATTATTAGTAAAATATTGATAACTATAGCGTCCAATTGGTAGAAGTAATAAATAATTGCGCCAAGAAGGGAATAGAGTGAAAGCAGTGAAAAGATACCAAGTACAGCTTTAAAGCTGAAATTTTGTTTATAAAAAATATTCTTACCCAGCAAATAGCCAAAAATTACAAAATAAAGCAGTCCCAAAATTAAACTCAGGGTTGGAATTTTTAGCCAGTTAAAATTAATCAAAACTGCTAAAATTAAACAAAAAAAGCTAATAAGTTTTAAGATTCTTAGCATATTTTAATTTTACCATATTTTTGCTAAAATTAAGAGCAAATGGAGGATTTAAAGAAAAAATTGAATAATTACGTTTTTTATTTAATTTTAGCTGCATTGGCGGTTATTTTCTTTTTTATCTATTCTTATTTGATATATGGCAATTATTCGATGAAATTTAGCTGGCCAGATGAGACAGCCAATTATTTTTTTATTAAAAATTATATTCAAAATACCACTTTTAGTGCCCCCGAACCCTTAAATACTATCGCTGATGATATTATTAAGCCCCGCAGTTTTAATGTCTGGCAAGGCAATCTGGTGCCCGGTTCATTTTTAGGCATGCTTTTAGTTTATGGAACTATTGGCAAGGTTGTCGGTTTGGATCTTATGGTTCTTTTAACTCCGCTATTAGCAGTTTTAGCCGGAATTTACTTTTATAAATTGATGAAGTTATTTTTTGAACCTAAGATTGCTTTTCTGTCGGCTATGTTATTTTTTATTAATCCGGCTTGGTGGTATTATGCCAGCTTTTTTATGTTGCCCAATATCAGTTTTATTTGTTTTTTGATAATGGGCTTTTATTATCTTCTAAAAATTGATAAGCAAAAAAAACAAGGCAATGTGTTATTTGTAATTTTGGGTACTTTTTTTCTTTCGTTGGCTATGACTATTAGAACAAACGAGATTTTTTGGGTTTTACCGCTTTTGCTCGCTTTATATATTATTTATCGCAAAAAAATATTTTGGGCATATATTCCCTTGGCTTTTTTAGTGGCTTTCACCGTCTTTTTGCCAGTTTTTTATTATAATTATGAAACTTATGGCCATTTTTTATCTTTTGGATATCTGCGACTGGAACAAGGCGCAAATTTTTTAGAAAAAATTCCTACAGAATTTGCAGCCACAAACGATCAGGTGATTATTAATTTTTTAAAGCTGATTTTTTTGCCTTTTGGCTTTAGTATTAAATTAATTTTGATAAATATTGTTAAATACTTTGTTTTTTTATTTTGGTGGCTGTTTATACCCGCTGTTATTGGTGGAGCGGTATTTTTAAAAAAATTTCGCGATAAGGATAAAATTGTTTTTTTAGTTTCAACAGTTTTAGTCAGCTTATATATTATGATTTATTATGGTTCATGGGCCTTTGAAGATTTATTGACCCTGAATCTAAATAAAATAGGGATTTCTTATGTGCGTTACTTTTTGCCAATTTATATTTTTTCTTTGCCCTTTATTGTCTTTTGTTTTTTGGAAATTTTAAATTACATAAAAAATAAAAAACTGAAAATATTATTAGCGCTTTTATTAATTGTTTCTTTTATTACTTTGACAGTTAATGTTATTTATATTGCTGGAAATGATAATTTAGTCAAAACAAGGGCGCATATTGATATTTATTCATTCATTAATAAAAGAGTTTTAGAATTAACCGAAGGAAATTCAGTTATAATCAGCGAACGGGCTGATAAAATATATTTTCCAGAAAGAAAAGTTGTTGGCAAAGTTAATTTAAATGAGATTAACAGTTGGGCCAAATTATTACATGCTAATGTGCCATTATATTTTTACGGTTCTGCCGATGAAGAATTCAAAACCGCTTTAACTAAGCAGAATATGAAGCTAACTGATGAAATTTTAATAAGCGAAAGTAATTATTTAGCAAAAATAATTTTTATTCAATGAAAATCGAAAAAATTTTATTAATAATCATAAAAATTATATTTATTTTAACCGCGGTGGTTTTATTTATTTTTCTTTTGAGCCAGGATTTAGTTTGGAGCGGCAAAATAGAAATCAAAACAGATTTTTTTAAATTTAGTCCGCGCATTTCCATATTAAAACCTCAGCCCAGAATCATTTTAGAAGAGGGAAATAAAGTAATCGGCGAACCAATTTGGTTTGACGTTTCTTTGCCGCGTGATTTTCAAAAAGCCAGCTTAGAAATCACTTATCAAGACGACAATAATTATCTGATAAAAATCGGGCCAAACACTGGCGCTGATTGGGATTATAAAGAACTTACCGATATAATTACAGATGGTAATAATAAAATCGGCAAATTAGATTTTGATATGACAGGCAAGAATATTAATAATGGTAAATTAAGATTTTCCCTAACTATTCCCAATTTTGATATAAATAAACCTATTTATATTAAAAAAGTGAAAATGATTTTTGAACGCCCAGAACTTTTAAGCGAAGGTTTATGGCTAAATTTAGTAAATTATTTTAATTATGCCAGATCTCAATTTTAAAGATAAAATTTATAAAATATTTTTAGCAATAATTCGCGATGCTTTTTATTGTTTATTTGTTTTTTTATTAATAACTGGAATGATAGAGGCATTTAAGCCGGGTTTTTTGCTAAATTGTTTTAATCTAAGCTGGCTATTAGGGCTTTTATTGACCTTGGGCGCAATTACAGTTTTATTTTCGTATCCAGAAATAAGGGTGTCTAGAAAAATAAAGCTATTATGCCACTCAGCAGTTTTTTTGACGTCAGTTATTATGGGAATTATTATTATTTATTTTTTGCGGGAAATTGGGCCATGGAATATTTTAGCGGGAATATGCTCTGTTTTTATTTGTTATTTTTTTATTATTTTAAGTATTAAAGAAAAATATGATTAAAGATGTAATAATTAGAAAAGCTCAAAAATTTGATGATGCGCGCGGCTGGTTATGCGAAGTTTTTCGCAATGATGAATTTAAATACCAGCCGATTTATAGTTATGTTTCTGTAACAAAACCAGGAGTAGTGCGCGGACCACATGAGCATAAAGAACAAAGCGATTATTTTATTTTTGTTGGGCCTGGCAGCTTCAAGATTTATTTATGGGATAATCGCAAGGATAGTCCGACATTTAGGACACATGAAATTATTGAGGCTGGAGAAAATAATCCTATGTCAATTTTAGTACCGCCTGGCGTTGTTCATGGCTATAAATGTATTTCCACGGAGCCGGCTTATTCAATCAATTTGCCAGACAAGCTATATCGAGGAGAGGGAGGCAAGGAAGAAGTTGATGAAATTCGATGGGAGGCAGATCCAAATTCACCATTTAAAATTTAATTATTAAATAAAAAATTATGCCAAATGGAGATTGCTTATTTTGCCAGATAATTAGCGGCGAAATACCCGCTACAAAAGTATATGAAGATGATAAAATTCTGGCCATTTTAGATATTCATCCTGTTAATCCTGGCCATACTTTAGTTATGCCCAAAAAACATTTTACTCATCTACTGGAAACAGATGAGGAAACAGCAACTGCCATGATTTTGGCGACAAAAAAAATTGCTCTGGGGGTGATTAACGGATTAAATTTAGACGCTTTTAATCTGGAATTAAATAATGGCAGAATCGCCGGCCAGATTGTCCCGCATTTACACTGGCACATTGTGCCAAGAATGTCAGATGATGGACTTCAGCATTGGCCAGGCAAAAGTTATAGGGCTGGGGAAGCAGAAGAAATAGCGAAAAAGATAAGAGAAAATATAAGATAATAGGTATTGGGTAATAGAAATTAGGAATTAGGACTTGGAAAATTATTATGATTATAATTCCGGAAAACGAAATGCAGATTACTTTTGCTCGCAGCGGGGGCAAAGGCGGGCAAAATGTCAATAAGGTTGAAACTAAAGCCATCTTGAAATGGGATTTATATAATTCCCACGCTTTGAATTCTGAGCAAAAATATATTTTACTTCATAAATTGGGCGGGAAAATTACAGAAAAAGGAGAATTAGTTTTATATGCTCAAAGTGAGCGTTCACAAGCGCAAAACAAAGAGACGGTTATAAATAAGCTTTATTGGTTAATCAATAAAACCTTGACCCCACAAATTAAAAGAATTCCGACTAAGCCGACAATAGGTTCAAAAGAAAAAAGAATTAAAATGAAAAAAAGAGTATCAGAGAAAAAGAAATTAAGAAAAATCCATGAAAATTACTAAGACGGTTATATTAAAAATAGAAAAAGAAGCAAAAAGGTTTTTTCTTGGCGCCAGCGGTTGTCACGACTGGACCCATGTTGAGCGTGTGAAAAATTTAGCTTTGCATATTGGTAAAAAAGAAAAAGCTGATTTAGGAGTTATTGAAATAGCGGCTTTATTGCACGATATTGCCAGAAAAAAGGAAATGGATAGTAAGGGTAAAATTTGTCATGCACAGGAAAGCGCCAAATTAGCCAAGCCAATTTTGGAAAAATTTAATTTCGATAAAGAACAACTTGAAAATATTTTACATTGTATTGCCGCTCATCGCTTTCGTAAGAGTTTAGCGCCAAAAACTCTTGAAGCCAAAGTTATTTATGATGCGGATAAACTAGATTCTATTGGTGCAGTAGGAATTGGGCGCGATTTTCTTTTTGCGGGTTATCATAAAACAGCATTATATACCGGCAATGAGAAGTATTATGCGCAAAAAGGCATTGATCGTTCATATACTGAAGATGACACGGGAATTATGGAATATGAATATAAATTAAAGAGGATTAAGGATAAAATATTGACTAAAGAGGGGAAAAGAATAGCAAAAGAAAGGCATGATTTTATGGTGAAATTTTTTAACAGATTTTGGTTGGAGGTTGAAGGAAAGAAATAGTATTGACTAAAATACAAATTCGTGATAAGTTACGCTATCAGTTGAACTTTAAAATAAGTCGGGCGGACTTAAAGCGCCAAGGAGGAAATGGCGATGAAAGATCGTCAGGAAGATTTGTCTGTAAAGGCAAATCAAAAGGTATTTGGGCAAATGGCTGAAATTTTCAGCCAGCTAAAGAAGGGGTCGCTCAAAATTGAGCATCTTCAGGCACTGATTGAGCACAAAAATCCGTTTCCATTACATGATTATGCAAATTTGGATTTTGCCCTAGACCTTTTTAATGGAAAAGTAGTCACCGAAGAAGAATCATGTAAAGTTTGGGGTTTGCACGAAGCTTTGAGTCAAAAGTTGTTTTACTCAAAAGCCACCTTGAGAAGATGCATCAAGCAGAACGATGAACACTGCGCGGATTGGTGGCTGGTTTATTGTCATGGCCTAAGCTTACTCGAACAAAGGAAGGTTTTGGGAACTAAGCCATCATCCAAATTACCTTATTTTGAAGATGACAATCGGTGGACATTCAAAAGAGATGAGAAATGGACAAGCTATAAACCCCAGGCCGGTTATTATTTAATTAATTTTAGCGGGCAAATGGCAAGGGGATTGTACTGTAAACCATTTGATTTTGACCAGATGGAGCATATTATCTATTATTTGAAAGACAAACATTGTCATGAGGCAATTTTTGCCGAAGCAGTATTAGTGATATTTATGCTTAGAGGAGTCAATATATTTTCTAAAAAATGGCATTATGGGACTTCCAATGATAGTTTTCACCTTAGAGTGCTTGTAGGAGATTTCTCTGAGGGTAGATTTCGCGTAAGTCCTGGTTGGCCCGGTGATCTCGGGCATGAGGTTAGCATCGCTGAGACAATAAAGTGGGAAGTTTGATTATATACAAGTCCTGTTACATTAGTAGCGGGACTTTTTATTTGGTTGATTTATTACATTTTTTTTGATAAAATTTATATACTATGAAAATTTTAGTTACCGGTGGCGCCGGTTTTATCGGCTCAAACTTTATACGCTATTATTTAAAAAATCATCCAGATGATCAGATTATTAATTTGGACAAATTAACTTATGCTGGGAATTTGGAGAACCTGAAAGAGGTTGAGAAAAACACTAATTATAAATTTGTCAAAGGCGATATTTGCGATTTTGATTTGGTTAACACTTTAGTTAAAGAAGTTGATACTATCATCAATTTTGCCGCAGAAACGCATGTTGACCGCTCGATTATGGGCAGCGAAGATTTTGTCAAAACAAATGTTGAGGGAACCCGAGTATTACTTGATGCGGCCAAAAATAATGGATTAAAAAGGTTTCATCACATTTCCACTGACGAAGTTTTTGGCTCATTGGGGCAAAAAGACGCGCCATTTAATGAAAATACACCTTATGACCCGCGCAGTCCCTATTCCGCGGCCAAAGCGGCTTCAGATCATTTGGTGCGGGCTTATTTTCATACTTTTAGCTTGCCAATTACAATTTCCAATTGCTCAAATAATTACGGGCCGTATCAGTTTCCTGAAAAATTAATTCCAGTTTTTGTCACTAATTTGATTGAAGGCAAAAAAGTGCCGGTTTATGGCGATGGCCTGAATGTACGCGATTGGATTTTTGTTGATGATCATAATAGGGGAGTTGATTTGATTTTACACAAGGGAAAAATTGGTGAAACTTATTGCTTGGGAGGTAAAAGCGAAAAAACAAATTTGGAAATTACCAATTTTATTTTAAATGAATTTGGCAAAGGCGAAGAAATGATTGAATATGTGAAGGATAGGGCAGGTCATGACAGACGCTATGCCATTAATTTTTCCAAAATAAAAAAAGAACTGGGATGGGAGCCACAAGTTAAATTTGAAGATGGTTTGAAGCAGACAATTGAATGGTATAAAAACAATCAAGCTTGGTGGAAAAAAATTAAATCAGGCGAATATAAAGATTATTATCAGAAACAATATGGACCAAGATAAAAAGAGCCGCTTAAAAATACTAGAAGAAAAATTTTGGCAGCTTATCGAACATCGTCATTTTAAAAAATACGAAAAATGGGTTTCTGTTTTGATTTGGATGGGCGCAATATATTTTTTATCTTCCCGCTCTTTAAGTTTTATGTCACCAACTGATATTTGGCAGTTTATAATCAGAAAAATGGCGCATATGTTTGAGTATGCAATTTTATGCTTATTAATTTATAGAATTTTAAGCACTACAGAGAAAAGACATGTTTATTGGAATTTATTTTGGGCTTTAGCTATGACCGTTTTGTATGCCTTTTCCGATGAATATCATCAGACATTTACTTCTGGCCGAACTGGTACATATCGCGATGTTATAATTGATTCTACCGGAGCTATAGTAACTGTTTGGCTATTGTATCTTAATCATAAACATAAACAAATTAATAAATAAAATAAACAAAAAACCGCCTTATGGCGGTTTTTTGTTCTGTATTTAAGCTGCTAATTTAGATTCTTCCTCTGCGTTTTGAGCAGCCCGTAATAAATTTTGAAATTTTTCAATATCTTTTTTATTAGGCATTTTTTCTGATCTTAAATCTTTTATTTTGTCAGAGGCATAAACCATTACTGATTCAATATCCTTATCATTTCCTTTTAATATTTTTTCCGAAGCCCTTATAATTGAATCGCTATAACTATCCTTAAGCGCCGGATATTTATCAATTATTTTTTCACAAAAAGTAATATATTTTTTGAGTCTGGAAATATCCCAATTTTCCATATCTGTTTCATTTTTTTCAAGTCCTCTTTGAGCGTGTTCAATAAATTGTTGAGTTTTTTCAGGTGCTTCCAGAGGAACCGTTTCGCCTGTATAATATGATTTTTTTTGTTCTAAATTCATAAATTTATTA
>JAFGMD010000035.1 GCA_016927685.1 Candidatus Falkowiibacteriota bacterium | reverse complement strand
CGAAATTTTTTTTGGTATTCTTCAAAATTCATATTTAAAAAATATTAAATTAATAAATACCCAACGCAGGCAAAATTCCTAGAAAAAATAAGATGATAATAAAGAGCGAGTCCTTGCAGATTCTCGATTTTATTAATGATTTATCTTCATGAATTTCAAATAAAGAATATAATAAGGCAATTAATATATTTGAAGCATAAAAAATCAAACTAACATTTTTGCCGACTAAGACAGATAAAAATATGCCAACGACATTTAATAAGAATGCAAGGGCAATAGTCGAGGTAATAAATCCATATTTGTTCCAAAGATCTATTTTTTCGGTATAAGCCAATTTTTTTCTGGCAAAAATTGAAGTGATCAGCAAGGGGATGGCGATTGTTAATTGGAGAGAAAGCAAAATGTTTTCTTTTAGTAGAAAGGGGCTAATGGCTGCTATAAAGGTAAAAAGCGTAAAAGATATTCCTAGCAGACGAAGGTTGATAACCGTTCTTGATTCAGATTTTATCTTGTTAATTTCTACACTGTCTATTTTATTAATCATATTATATAAATTAAATAATTAACTTTACTCAAATAATATCAATATTTAGCTAAAATTAAAAGGGGAGACCGCAGTTGGTTTCCCCTTATTTTTGTTTCCTTTTCTGAATCTTTTGCTTTTCTATAAAAGGCAGAAAAAAACCTAGAATATCGCGTGGGGTGTTCCAATATTTTTCGTATAAAACATCGCGTCTTTTTTCTATCAATTTCCAATAGGCAAACTTTAATTTTCTTTTAAAGATTAGATAGCTTAATATTCTCACTTTAAAGAGCCGCGTTTCTTCACAACAAATCACAATTTTTTTTGCCACAATTTCATTTTGTCTTATTATCTCCTTGGCATTTTCGAAATTTCGCTGAGTTGTTAGACCCAAAGAATCAATAAGAATTTTTGTGGCGATTTTATGCTCGCGTAGATACGATGCAATAAAAGTCGCTTCATCTGTAAAATCTTTCCTGCCGCCTTCGTAACTTCCCGTAGTAATAACATATTCTGCCCTATTTTCCCGGATTATTTGAGCGGCTTGGTCAAGATAGTGCTTATAATTATTGGTTAGGCGGTAGTTATAACCAAGAATAATCACTAAGCAATTTATTTTTGGCATTTTTACCTCCTTTTATACGATTATTTATTTTAAAGTGTCATTACTCTTTTTTAGCATATATTAGTAATTAAATCAATAATAAAAAGTCCCGTGAAATTTATTCTCGGGACTTTATAATTTACTATTTTTAATAGGGCATGATTATTATTTTTGTGCCGACTTCTGCAAATTCTTGATTTAGCCATTTGGCATCTTCAAGAAAGAGCCGCACACATCCATGACTGGCATTTTTTCCTGGCAAGTAATTAGAGGCATGAAAAGCAGCACCATCTTCAAAAAATAAGGCATAGGGCATGGGTGCACATTTTTTATCTTCGCAACCCTCGGGGTAGGATCTCGAAGTATGATGTGCACCAGCTTTATAAGCAACAGTAAAATTGCCCGCAGGAGTATGGCATGATTTTTTCAGGTCAGCGCAATAATCACTGCCGCCGACTGCCGGCCCCCAATGCACTAGGATTCCTTCTTCATCATATGCTGCAAAGGCGAGTAATTTAGCATCAAAAATAATCGTTTTGCCAATAATGCAAAATGGCAATTGCTCTTTGGGATATGTATTGCCAAGTAACGAAAGCGTGCTATATTTGGGAGCGTAACAAGCTCCCGCATTATCATCATAATAGCAAAGCGATTCAGGGAAAGGTGAAAAGCTTAGATAAGATCTTCCCCCTATAAATATAGGAATGGCAATTTTATCACCAGAACGCAATTTTGTATTTCGTCGGTTAATCCTCTTGATCAGGTCGCGCGTTTTAGGATCAGGGAAAAGCATTTCCCAGGTCTCTGCCACTTCTTTTACTTTTTTTTGATTATCAATTATTTGGTGCTTAGAAACCGTATAGCAATCGTATTGAAGAAAATCAGCGCATAATTTTTCACCATAAGTTTTTGGCTTTTCCGTGGTAATAGCGATTTGACAAAGAGCTAAAACAGCAAACAGCATCCACATTCCTCTTTCTAACATTTTTTCCTCCTTTTTAAATTTTTTTCGGGGTGAGAGGATTTGAACCTCCGATCTTCCGCCTCCATCCTTCGACAAGCTCAGGATTACGGCGGACAGGCATGCACCCACAAAAATGTTAAGTCGGGCTAGTGGGACTTGAACCCACGACCTCATGCACCCCATGCATGCGCGCTAGCCAACTGCGCTATAGCCCGACTAAACATTCTTGATAAATTTTTAAAGAATCATGCACCTATACCCGCCAAAGCGAAGCGACGGCTCGCATCGGCGAAGCTGTGCGGGCCATGCATGCGCCTTAGACCAGCTGGGCCACACCCCGGGGTTTATTTTATGCTAATTTCAGTAAAAAACACCGCCCCAGCATAGAAGAGAGGCGGTATTTTTAGAGTTCTATTTTGCAGCTCCGATTTTAAACATCTTTGTTCCGCACACCGGGCATTTGCCTGTTACTGCTGGCCTGCCATTTTTCATCTTAATTTCCTGAGCATCTTTCATTTCTCTTTTAGTTTTACATTTTACGCAATATGCTTCTGGCATAATGATAGAGTTAATTATTATTTTTAATTGTTAATTTACTTAAATTATAGCAAAAATTCAATAAAATTGGAAGAAGCTTTAAAATTTAGGTTTTTATTTTATATTTTGTTTTTAAACAGCTACTACAAATTCTAACTTTTTTACCATTAATATTTTTTGACTGTAAATTGATGTGCCTCCACTTTTTTGTTTGAATATTTGAATGGCTGCGAGAAGCGCCCTTAGCAGGTCCGCGACCACAGATTTCACATACCTTAGCCATAAATGATATAATATTATTTGTTAACTTGACCACTGATTTCATATCACAGATAACACTGATTCGTGCGATCAGTGATAATGTATTAGTGGTTCTTAATTCAATACTAAGTAGTTTAGCAGAAAATATTAATTTTATCAAGTGTAATATATGAATTTTGATCTTATTTTATTAGTTGTAAATTTTTTAGTTTTTTATTTAGCCCTAAGCGTGCATGAATTTTCGCATGCTTTATTAGCATATTATTATGGCGATAAAACAGCGCAACAAGCTGGGCGATTAACATTAAATCCTTTAGCCCATATTGATTTATTCGGGACTGTTTTGTTGCCGCTATTTTTAATTTTAAGTAATTCGGGCATAGTCGTCGGCTGGGCAAAGCCAGTTCCGGTTAATTTTTATAATTTACGCGATCAGAAATGGGGGCCAGCCATAGTGTCTTTGGCAGGTCCAGCGGCAAATTTTATCTTTGCTGTTTTTAGTTTAATAACTCTGAAGTTAGTATTCGCCTATACTAATTTAACTGGGAATAATTTATTGGTTAATTTCTTATTTTTATTAATAATTATCAATTTAGTTTTAATGGTTTTTAATTTAATTCCTATTCCTCCGCTCGATGGCTCAAAAATTTTATTTGCTATTTTGCAAGATAAATATATCAGATTCAAAATTTTTTTAGAACAATATGGGCTTATTATATTAATT